>QKCC01000249.1 GCA_003245835.1 Spirochaetales bacterium
TCAGCTTTTTCAGGAAACGACGGATCGGCCAGAAAGGACCTGGCAAAGCCGACGAAGTCGCAAATCCCGTTATCAACCGCTTCCTCCGCCGTTTCCGTGTTCATGCGGTTGCTGAGTAAAACGGGAATGTCAACACTGCGCTTTACGGCGCTGCAGAGGCAGGCGAGCGAAGCGTACGGAACATCCATCGTCAGCTGCGGTACCGCGGTTTCATGCCAGCCGCCGGTCATACTGATTGCGTCTGCCCCGGCTGCTTCAACAGTCCTGCAAATTTCAACGGCGTCGGAATTTATGTTGCCGCCGGGTATAAAGTCGCTGCTGCCTATTCTGATCACCAGCGGGAAATCAGCCCCGATTCTTTGCCTTACGGCTGATATTATTTCGAGGAGGAATGTCATACGGGCGGTTAAATCTCCGCCGTATTTATCAGTTCTGCGATTGGTGACCGGCGAAAGGAATTGGGCCGGCAGGTAGCCGGATGCGGCCGTAACTTCAATGCCGTCAAATCCGGCTATCTTCGCCCGTTCGGCTGCCTCCGCATACCATGCTATAACTTCTTCTATTTCGTCTGTTCCGAGTTCCCGCGGGGTCTCTCCGGTGAACCGTGACGGTACTGCGGATGGTGCTATTGCCTCCGCCCCTGAGTACTCCGCTGAGCGGGCATACCTGCCGGGGTGCCAAAGCTGTGCAAATACAGCCGCTCCGGCTTCCTGTACTGCTGCCGTGAGTTTTTTTAATCCGGGGATGAAGCTGTCATTATAAACCTGAATGACGTTATGCGTATTGATTCTAACCGGGTCTATTCCGACCGCTCCGACGATGATGATTCCGGCTCCTCCCCGTGCCCTTACCCTGAAGTATTCAAGCAAAGCATCATTTACTGTCCCGTTATTACTTAGCGCGGAATGCATAGCGGTCATTGCAATACGATTTTTAACTTCTAAATTACCTATTTTCCCGGCAGAATACAGAATTGACTTCATATTAATGCCCCTTACCATTATTTATTGCTGTATTATGATATTTTCAGGATTTCCATTGTCCGTCAATTCAAAATGTTTAAAAAAAGATAATCATATAAAAGTGACAGCCGAAAGTACAATATTGCAAGTTGTAGCCCAAAATCGATAATTCTATAATGGATTCAGTAATTTGGCGGAGTATTTCGGGGCATCCACGGCAGAATAGTATCGGGAATACTAATTCAATACATATCTGTTCAGATGCCCGGGGCGAGCAATGAAAGCAATTGATATTAAAAGAATTGCCTGCGGCGGAGCGGGTGCTGTAAGTTCCGGATTTGCAACCGTTTTTGCATTGAAGGGATATGATGTCGGTTTATTCAGCATAAGGCGATCATCTGTTGATGAGGCTGAGTCCCGCATTCAGGGGAATCTGGCACTTTTTACAGAAAAAGGTCTTATCGAAAGAAAAGAAGCAGCAGCGGCACAAAAGCGCATCAGCGTTACAACCGAGCTGAAGACTGCAGTCTCCGATGTTCAGTTTATTCAGGAGCAGTTCGCTGAAAAGTACGAAGTAAAGGCTGAAATGCTGAGTGAGATTGAGAAATACGCTCCGGAAAATGCGATTATTGCAAGCAGTACATCGGGGCTTCATATTACGGAAATTCAGAAAGGAATGAAGCATCCGGAACGGCTGGTCGGAGGTCATCCGTATAATAATATGCCGCACCTGAGCCCTCTTGTCGAGGTAGTGAAAGGCAGTATGACCAGTGAAGAGTCTGCTGCATGCGCATACGAATTTTACAAAATGATCGGAAAAACACCAGTTATGGTAAACCGGGAAGTTTCGGGTTTTATCGCAAGCAGGCTTGAATCCGCGCTATACCGGGAGTGCATCGATCTGGTTATGACCGGAGTCTGTTCAGTTGAAGATGTAGACAAGGCTTTTACATACGGCCCCGGGCTGAATCTCGGTATCATTGGACCGAACCTGAATCTTCATCTCGGAGGAAGCCGGATGGGGGGCATCAAGAGCTTCCTTACCGCCTTTCACGATTTGATGGATGCCCGGCTGAATGAGATGGCAAACTGGACTGAGGAACCTTTAGAGTGGCCTGAAGTCGCAGAAACCGGAGTTCTATGCGAAATTGGGAACAGGGAGTCATACGAAGGCAGAACAATTGAGGATATAACCCGGTTCCGGGATGATATGCTTATTGAAATACTGAAATTGCATAAAAAATTTTAGTACGGAGGTATAATACAGTAACACTTTGTGATTGTATTATTTTGAAAAATGTCAGGCATCGCCCGATTTTTCACCTCTCTTTATCCGCCGTTACGGCAGGAAATATTATTAGGAGAAGAATATGAGAGAAGCAGTAATAGTTGCAGCAGCAAGGACTCCGGTTGGAAGATGCCGCGGAGCATTGGCCTCGGTTCCGGTTGAAGAACTCGGCGCAATTGCATGCAGGGAAGCAGTCAAGAGAAGCGGTGTAGATCCGAAAGAGATTGACGAGGTTATCTTCAGTAACCTCATGGGTCATAATATCAACAATATGGGAAGAATGGTTGCCCTGCAGGCAGGTCTTCCGATCACAGTCCCCGGTATTTCGCTTGACAGGCAGTGCGGTGCCTCTTTGACAGGTTTTGCATACGCTACCATGGCCATTCAGACCGGTTTTGCCGATGTAATGGTTGCAGGCGGAGTCGAGAGCGATTCCAGAAGAACCTATACAATGGACAAACCGACAGCCCCCTACCAGGTAATGCCGCCGCAGTGGTCCAATATTGTTACCTGTCCTCCCGAATACGGCCAGGATTCAATGGTCGTGACTGCAGACAACCTTGCTGAAAAATATAACCTTACCCGTGAAGAATGCGATGCCTTTGCCGTGGAAAGCCATAGAAGGGCAGATGCCGCGCAGAAGGCAGGGTACTTCGACAGTCAGATTGTTCCGGTAGAAATCAGGGATAGAAAGGGCAGCTATTTTGTCGACAAGGACGAATGTGTCAGAGCTGACTCTACTCTCGAAACACTCGGAAAACTCGGAACCGTCCAGAGGGGCGCCGGTCATTATGTTACTACTGCCGGAAACAGCTCCCCGATGAGCGACGGAGCGGGTGCCGTTGTTGTAATGGAAAAGCAGAAAGCTCTTTCTATGGGACTCGAAATCATGGGAACCATGAAAGCCTATGCATCAACCGGTGTTGAGCCCCGCATCATGGGTATCGGACCCTATTATGCAACAAAGAAGCTTCTTGAGAAATCAGGAATGACCCTTGGTGACATCGATTTAATCGAGATGAATGAGGCTTTTGCGGCCCAGTCTCTTGCAGTTCTTAAAGAGATTGATTTTGACAGAGACAAACTCAATGTCAACGGCGGTGCAATAGCGCTTGGCCACCCGCTTGCCGGAACAGGTGCCGTTCTTCTTACAAAGATGCTTTACGAGCTTAAGCGCCGTGATCTTTCTACAGGTCTTGTTACCTTCTGCTGCGGCGGGGGTATGGGTGTTTCGGTTGTAATCGAAAGATAATAACAGCAATTTATTTTAACACAGCGGGCTTTCCCCGCTGTGTTTTTTGATAGGTGTAATATGGTTTTTAAGAATTTTGATGAATTAATTGAACAAAATATCCGTAATGCCGTGAAAAAGAATATTGCGGTTGTAAGTGCTGATGATGATCACACGCTTCATGCAATCATGATGGCAGGCCGGGACGGTATTGCAAAACCGATTCTGATCGGTGATAAAAATAAAATTGAAGAAGCAGTGAAGCCGTATGCTGAATACTGTGAGTATGAAATAGTCGCCGCAGCAAGTGAAGAAGAGACGCTGAAGAAAACTGTAGAACTGATTCATGCAGGCAAGGCTGACGCCATTATGAAAGGCCGGATTCAGACTGCGGATTTAATGAGAGCTATTGTAAGTGAGGAGAACGGTCTTAGAACGGGACAGCTCATGTCTCATATGCTCGTTTTTGAAGTGCCTACCTACCATAAACTTCTTTGTGTCGCTGATGCTGCTATGGTAACCTATCCGGATGTTCAGAAAAAGAAGCAGATTATCGCAAATACCGTCGGAGCTCTTAAAAGTATGGGTTTTGATGATGTAAAGGTAGCGGTTCTTGCTGCTGTTGATAACGTTAATCCCAAGATGCCTGAATCGGTTGAGGCTGATGAATTGAAGCAGCTGAACGGGACGGGAGAGATTCCCGGCTGTTATATTGAAGGGCCCATCTCATATGACCTGGCGATTAACAAAGAGTCCTCGGAAATCAAGGGATACGAAAGCCCGGTTGCCGGTGAAGCCGATATGCTTCTGTGTCACAGCATCACGGTTGCGAACTCGCTGGTAAAGTGTCTGACATTTACGGCGAAAGCCAAGGCAGGCGGGTTCATCGTCGGAGCAAAAGTTCCGGTTATACTGACCTCCAGGGCTTCAAGCACCGAGGAAAAGTATTATTCAGCGGTACTCGCATCATCGTTAAAGGCAGGGAAATAATATGAGTGATACAATCAAATTACTGGCTATTAACCCGGGATCGACCTCAACAAAGATCGCTGTATTCGAAAACGGGAACAAGCTTTTCGGTCTGGATGTTAACCATGACGCGGCAAAACTTGATGAGTTCAGAGAAATAAGCGATCAGTTTGAATACCGGCGCGATATGATTATCGAGGTTCTGAGTAAGGAAGGATTCAAGCTTGAAGATTTTACAGCCTTTGTGGGCCGGGGCGGCGGGCTGAATCCATGCGACGGCGGAACATACGCAGTCAATGACAAGGTCCTTCAGCATGCAAGAGAACACAATTATCACCCGGCAACCCTCGGTTCGATTATTTCAGATTCATTTGCCAAAAAATACGGCAAGCAGGCCTTTGTAGTTAATCCTCCTGATGTAGATGAATTCGAGCCTGTTGCAAGGGTTACCGGTATTGTGGAAATCGAAAGAGAAAGCAGACTTCATGCGCTCAGCCACAAGGAAGTAGGCCTCAGGGCTGCTGAAAAACTCGGTAAAAAATACGAAGACTGTAATTTCATAATTGCGCATATCGGCGGCGGAACATCTCTGGCTGCACATCGGAAAGGGAAGATGATAGACGGAACCGACATTCTTGCCGGCGACTGTCCGATGGCTCCGACAAGAAGCGGTTCGGTTGCCCCGGGCAGCATTGTAGATCTCTGCTTCTCGGGCAAATACGACAGCAAGCAGATGCACGCAATGATAAGAAAGAACGGCGGAATTGTGGCTCACCTCGGTACTGCCGACATTCTTGAAGTTAAGAAGAGAATTTCTGAAGGCGACAAATACGCTGAACTCATCTATAACACAATGATCTACCAGATCGCCAAATATATCGGTTCATATGCCGCTGTACTTCACGGAGATGTCGATGCCGTTGTTCTGACGGGAGGAATCAGCAGGGATGAAAACCTGGTTTCAGAGCTAAAAAAAATGGCCGGTTTTATTGCCGATTTTATTGTTTATCCCGGTGAATTCGAGATGGAAGCCCTTGCAAACGGAGCCCACCGTGTTATTACCGGCAAAGAAAAAGCCCTCGTTTACACGGGTGAGATTAAATGGACTGGTTACGGTCAGTTCAGGAAATAGACGGAGTTATATTAAACACTTATGGACTACAAAAATATTATTTATACCCTCGAAAACGGCATAGCCAAAATCGAAATTAACAGGCCGAAGGCTTTCAACGCGCTCAACACTGAAACGAATAATGAGATTGAGGATGTTGTAGACGCAATAACCGATGATCCCGAGGTTCGTGTTCTTATAATAACCGGAAACGAAAAGGTCTTTGTTGCCGGCGCGGATGTTACCGAACTTGCAGATGCCGACCCCCGCGGGGCATATGACAACTGCAGTCTTGCCCACAGGATCTTTAAAAAGCTTGAGGCACTGCATGCCCCGGTGATTGCGGCAATATGCGGGCCGACCCTCGGCGGAGGTCTTGAAATGGCGCTCAGCTGTGATTTCAGAATCAGCGGCGAGAGCGGACTCTTCGGTCTTCCCGAGATTACCCTCGGTATTATTCCCGGCGCCGGCGGAACACAGAGACTTACAAAGCTTATCGGCGCATCAAGGGCCAAAGAGCTTGTCATGCTCGGCAACAGAATTGACGCACAGACCGCTAAAGAGTACGGGCTTGTTAACCTTCTGGTCAAGGACGAGGAAGTTATGGCTGAAGCCATGAAGATGGCTGACAGACTCTGTAAAAAACCTGCTGTCGCTTTGAAGTTTGCAAAAGAATGTGTAAACTTCGGCGCCAACATGGATCTTGATACCGGACTTGAATTCGAAAAATCCAGGTTCTCGCTTGCATTCAATACAGCGGATCAGAAAGAGGGCATGAAGGCCTTTATCGAAAAGCGGAAGCCCGAATTTATCAACAAATAACAGGTGCGGCTTAATTTCAGGTTTGCCGGGGTACAGGAATGAACGTAAAAGAATTGTTTGACTTGACAGGAAAGAATGCTGTAATTACCGGCGGCTCCGTAGGGCTCGGCGCCCAGATGGCTGAGGCGTTTGCAGAAGCGGGGGCCAACGTAGTTATTGCCGCAAGAAAAGTCGAACGGTGCGAGGCCCTCTGTGAAAAACTTTCCGGTCCGGGCATCAAGGCTGTACCCGCAGCCTGTGACGTCAGCAGCGAGGATGACTGCCGTAATCTTATTGTGCTGACCCTTGCTGAGCTCGGAAGTGTTGATATTCTGGTAAATAACGCGGGTATCAGCTGGGTCGCTGACTCGCTTGATTTTCCGATGGACAAATGGCAGAAGGTAATGAGTCTGAACGTGAGCGGCACTTTTCAGCTTTCGGCCATAGCAGCGCGTGAGATGAAAAAGCAGGGCGGCGGAAAGATAATCAACATTGCTTCTATCGGGGGCCTAGGCGGCGATATGCCCGAGAACGTTGATTCCGTTCCCTATACAACATCGAAGGGAGCCGTCGTAAATATGACGCGGGACCTTGCTGTTAAATGGGCCAGGTACGGAATCAATGTCAACGCAATATGTCCCGGCTGGTTCCCGACAAGCCTAAACGACAAGCTGCTTGAAGAGCGTGCCCCGAGCCTAATTCCGCGGATACCGCTGAACAGGTACGGCTCGGCGGATGATCTGAAGGGAGCAGCAGTGTACCTTGCTTCCGCCGCGTCGAATTATGTTACCGGGCAGTGCCTGGTAGTCGACGGCGGGCAGACGGCCTGGGTTTAGGAAAGCTTAAATTACTTCCGTGTGATTTAAGCTTTTTGGAGTTTGCTTTTATAAACTCCGCTTTATTAGCCTGCTGTCGCGGCAGGAAGTTTCTTAAATAGTGCGAAAATTTTATGGAGATGGGATAGTGACAGAGAAAATCGGTATTGTCGGCGCTGGTAAGATGGGGAACGGTATAGCTGTGACTGCAGCCCTTGCCGGCTACCAGGTTCTGCTCGCGGATATCTCTCCGGACATTCTTTCGAAATCTGCTGCCGTAATTAAGGAACAATTCGACAAATTGACTTTAAAGGGAAAGATTTCGGAAGAAGCCGCCTGTGCTTCTCTTGAAAGGATCAGTACGACCAGTACATACGAAGGCTTTGAAGCTGTCGACTTTGTTATTGAAGCCGCCGCTGAGAATATCGATTTAAAATCTGCAATCTTTAAAAAACTGGACAGCATCTGTAAAAAGACCGCTGTACTTGTTTCAAATACATCAACCTATTCTATTACGACGATTGCCGCGGCGGTAAGCCGTCCGGAGAATGTGGCGGGAATGCATTTTTTCCTTCCGCCTTCGAAGCTGGTTGAAATAACCCGCGGTTATTATACATCCGACGCAGCAGTTTTCGCAGCCATGGAAGTCGGTAAAAAAATGGAAAAAACAATCATTGAAGTAAAAAAAGACTCCCCGGGCTTCATTGCGAACAGGGTATATACGCCGCTGTTTCTTGAGGCGTTCAGGGTATATGAGGAAGGCCTTGCTACGGTTGAAGAAATCGATCTGGCTATGACTTCAACGTACCTTCCGATTGGACCGTTCGCACTGGCTGATATTATCGGTCTGGATGTGATTTTAAGCGGTCTTGAATATTATGAAAGGGAAATAGGAGTGCAGTGGAAGGCTCCGCGTGCTCTGAAAGAGCTTGTCCGCGCCGGCAGACTTGGTAAAAAGACCGGAATGGGCTGGTATGATTATAAATGAATAATTTGTTTATTATGGAGGAAATACAATGGCAATAAAAACAATTGGTGTTCTTGGAGCGGGGCAGATGGGTTCAGGAATAGCCCAGATAGCAGCTTCAAAAGGATATAGCGTTATCCTGCGTGACATTAAGCAGGAATTCTGCGATAAGGCCCTGGAAAAGATGAAAGCCGGCTTTGATAAGAGGGTTGCTGCAGGCAAGGCTTCAGCCGAGGATGTTGCTGCAACTATGGCAAACATTTCCACAACCGCAGATCTTTCCGTTCTTAAAGACTGTGATATGGTTATTGAGGCTGCTGTAGAGATTCTTGATATAAAAAAGGGAATCTTCAGGGAACTCGGCGAAATCTGCCGCCCGGATGCAATAATGTGTACAAATACTTCATCAATGTCGATTACTGAAATTATGTCGGAGATGAAGAATCCGGAAAGAGGGGCCGGAATGCATTTCTTTTTTCCGGTAACAGCAATGAAGCTGGTTGAGATTATCCGCGGAGACAAAACATCTGATGCTACGGTGGCTGCTGTTAAGGAAGTGGGTACCGGAATGGGCAAGGTGCCGGTAGAATGTAAAACAGATACTCCGGGTTTTATCGTTAACCGCTGCCTGTTTGCGTTTATGCTCGAAGCAATTCATTGTTATGAAGACGGAGTTGCTTCTGTTGAAGATATAGACACCGCAATTAAAATGGGGCTTAATCACCCGCTCGGACCTTTTGAAATGATGGACCTTTCAGGACTTGATACATTTCCTCATGTTTGTGATACTATGGAAGCTCTTCCCGTCACGAACTGGTCGACACCCGAAGCTGTAAAGAAGCTTGTTGCCGAAGGCAAATACGGACGTAAATCAGGTAAAGGCTGGTACGACTATAACTAGAAAATATGAAACCGGGTGAAGTATCAGCTTTGCCCGGTTTTATAATAAAAATTTACAGAGCAGGTGTAATATATGAAAGATGTTTATTTAGTTGACGGCGGAAGAACCGCTGTAGGTTCCTTCGGAGGCTCACTGTCAGAGGTGAATCCCGGAGACCTCGGAGCAGCTGTTATCAAGAGCCTTCTTGAAAGACAAGGTATCGATCCTTCAGATGTAGATGAAGTGCAGTTCGGCTGTGTTCTTCAGGGGGCGCTCGGACAGAATATTTCAAGACAGGTTTCAATCAAAGCGGGAATCCCTGTTGAGAAGACTGCAATCACAATGAACATGGTCTGCGGTTCAGGACTCAGAACTATAATGACAGCAGCCCAGAGTATTAAATGCGGAGATGCGGATCTTATCGTTGCAGGCGGAACCGAGAATATGTCACTGTCGCCGTATGCGCTTCCGAAGGCCAGAACCGGTTACAGAATGGGAAACGGCGAGATTGTTGATACCATGGTTAACGACGGCCTTTGGGACGTGTTTAATAATTACCATATGGGTATAACAGCAGAAAACCTTGCTGAAAAGTTTAATCTTACCAGGGAAGCCCAGGATGCATTTGCGGCAGCTTCGCAGAACAAGGCTGAAGCAGCAAAGAAAGCCGGACGGTTTAAGGATGAAATTATTCCCTACATGATTCCCCAGCGAAAGGGCGACCCTGTTGTCTTCGATACCGATGAGTTTATCAGGGACGGTGTTACTGCTGAATCTCTCGGCAAATTGCGCCCCGCTTTCAAGAAAGACGGTACCGTAACAGCAGGAAACGCCTCAGGCGTTAACGACGGTTCTGCAGCCTTTCTTGTTGCATCAGGCGAGTACGTTAAAGAAAAGAACCTCAAACCTTTGGCAAAGGTTGTTTCATACGGCGTGGCCGGTGTTGACCCTTCTATAATGGGCTACGGCCCGGTAGAGGCTGTCAAAAAAGCGCTCGATAAGGCCGGCTGGAGTATCTCTGATCTTGAACTTGTTGAAGCAAATGAGGCTTTCGCTGCCCAGGCAATGTCGGTTAACAAGGGCCTCGGCTGGGATGAATCAATCGTAAACGTCAACGGCGGCGCGATAGCGATCGGACATCCGATAGGCGCAAGCGGTACAAGAATTCTTGTTACACTGATATACGAAATGAAGAAGAGGGGTCTGAAAAAAGGTCTCGCTACTCTGTGTATCGGCGGCGGAATGGGTGCTGCTCTCTGTGTTGAAATGGTATAAGGAAAGCGACTATGGTAGAAAAACAGATACTCACGGCGGAAGAAGCTGTAAAGATGATCTCCGACGGTGATATTGTAATGTCAGGCGGATTTATGGGCTGCGGCGCGGCCCCGAAGCTGCTGAAGGCTTTGAAGAACAGCGGAAAGAAAAACATGACGCTGATCTCGACCGACTGCGGCTGGGACAACGAGAAGCTCGGCAAGCAGAACGGCGTTTACGCAAATATCCGCGACAAGCAGTTTAAAAAGGTAATTGCATCACATATCGGTCTGAACCAGGAAATACAGCGCCAAATGATCGCGGAAGAGACCGAGGTCGAACTTGTACCACAGGGGACGCTTGCCGAGAAGATCCGTGCAGGCGGATGCGGCCTCGGAGGTTTTCTGACCCCGACCGGCGTCGGTACCGAGGTTGAAGAGGGCAAGACGGTTATTGAGGAAGACGGTATTAAATACATTCTCGAAAAACCCCTCAAAGGAAATGTAGCGCTTATAAAGGCTGCAAAAGCAGATAAGGCAGGCAACCTCGTTTATGCAAGATCCGCACGCAAT
>QKCC01000177.1 GCA_003245835.1 Spirochaetales bacterium
GCTGCAAGACCGATTGGTCCGGTACCGCTGACTACTACATTGTCTCCTGTTTTAAATTTCGATTTTCGGATGCCGTGAAGCGCAACACAGATTACATCAAAAAGTACTGCATCCTTCATGTCCACATTGTCGGGAATTTTAATCAGCATGGTATGAGCTACGTCGCGAACCAGAAAATATTCGCAGTATCCGCCGTCCGGACCGCCGATTCCCGGGGTATTCGGAAAACCGTTTATGCAGATATTGGTTTTACCCTCTTTACATGAAGGGCACATATCAGCACAGGCTGTCGGAGGTCCGCAGAGAAGTTTGTCTCCGACCTTGAAATCAGTAACTCCCTCACCGACTTCAACAACTGTACCGGCGTTCTCGTGGCCGAGGACCATCGGAAGCTGAATAAACGGCGGGTAATGTCCTGCAAAAAACTCCACATCTGTACCGCAGATACCTACGTAGTTCATTTTAACAACAAGCTGATTGGGACCCGGATGCGGAACAGGCCGCTCTTCCAGTCTAAGGTCGCCGGGACCGTATAACGCTAAAGCTTTCATTTAATATTTCTCCTTGTATTAGTCTACAGGCGATGTTCTTAAACAGCTGGATATTTTAATCCCGGAACATGCCAGTGTTTTCAGTATCAAATTATAATAGTTAATTAATTACCGATTTTTCCCATGTTAGCATTTTCTATTCTTGAAGTGAAATATTTATTTTGCCGGGAATAATATACTAAATGGAATAACTGAACATTAGCCGGCCGCTTATTCAGGCTTTAAACCTAGCGAACCCAGCGCATGCGATGTCACCGCGCCGCAGTTCTGGCACACAACTGAAACAACAGGAACCGACGGTTCACTGCCGTCGGGCTCCTGTGTTATATCACTATGCAGGACCAGTTTGGACACCCCGCTCAGAATAGTAAAATTATTTTTTCCGCACCGGTAACAAGGCAGTGTGGCGCCCTTTTCAGTCAGCCTTTTTCCTACTTCAGCTCTGTCGATATGCATTCTTCCATCCTTGTAATCTTGGTGTGCAGATTATACAACTTTCCTCAACCGAAGGGAATTGCAGCCGCTAAGTTGATTTTTTCTATTATTCCGTTTGTATCTTCTATAAGAATCCCTGAGTCCGGCGCATTATTAATTCTGTTCGAACGGCGAATATGATATAGTTAAAAATATATGAAACAGAATGTGGTTAATAAAACATCAATTCAGATAAACAGGATCATCGCAATACTTATTTTTTTTCTCATACTCTCACTGATACTTATTATTACCATTTCAAATATATCCGGCACACACTCGATCTTTATAAATAATGCCGGCAGGATTCGCGGGGGAATTCAAAAAACTGCCGTTACCGCCCTGACCGGACACGGCATTTCCGAAAATATATCGGCCATAGATGAACTAATAGGTGATCTCGATACATTTATCGGGGACTATTCAGCATTATTCAGCAATATGGAATCGTCTAAACTTGACAGACTGAAAAATGAGTGGGCCGCTCTGCAGATATTGCTGGAACAGAAAAATACGGATCACCAGGCGGTTTTTAAACAGAGTAATTTAATATGGGCTCTTTCTGATGAGATTGTCAGTGATATTGAAAATAAATCACACAGCTATATAAAATTTCTTTATATAGCCTCGATTGTGATTATCACCGTTATCATTACCCTGATCCTGCTGATAATAATTATCCGTGTAGTAATCCAGAACCGTATAGAAACCCAGGCAGCACATGATAAACTCACCGGACTTTATAACAGGAATTATCTGACTGACCTCATAAAAAAGAAAATTACCGAAATAAAAAATACAGACAATTCGCTGGCGTTTCTTATGTGCGATATAGATCATTTTAAAATGGTTAACGACAAGTTCGGGCATGAAACCGGAGACGAAGTTTTGAAGCATATCGCCAAAATACTTTCGGGATCAGTCAGGTCTGCAGATGTTCTATTCAGATCCGGGGGCGAAGAATTCCTAATTATCACTGATTTCGATAAAATACAAAATCTGCTTTTCTTCGGTGAAAGATTAAGAAAAAACATCGAAAACAGCAGCTGCAACGGATTGAGGATAACTATCAGCATCGGCATTTCAATTTACCGGAGCCACACAGAAATAAAAGAAATTATTAATGAAGCCGATACCGCACTATACAAGGCAAAATCATCCGGCAGGAACAGGGTTGTGCTTTTTTCGAACTAAATAATTATACAGCTGCGCCAATTTTTAAGGTTTCACTGCTCTGCCGGCGTAAACGGCACAGTAAAACTGACAACTGTACCTGCATTCTGTCGGCTGCTAAGCGAAATCTCTCCGCCCATCAGTACAACCAGCTTTTTACAGATTGCAAGTCCCAGACCGGCACCCTGCTGGTTCCTGGTGAAGCCGTTCGAAGCTTGTATGAACGGATCGAATAAATCCTCTTCAATGACCGACTCGGGAATTCCCTCTCCGGTATCGGCAACAGAGAATTTTATTCCGACATTTCCAAATTCAGTCTCAGCCGTAACCTCAGTTTTGATTGTAATACTGCCGGATTTTGTAAATTTAAATGAATTCCCAATCAGGTTCGTGAGAATCTGATGCAGCCTTATCTCATCACCGAGAACATAATTGTACACTTCGTGTGCTGCGTCTACCTGCATTGAGATTCCGGTTTTTTTTGAAATAGGATCAAAAAGCTCGACAACCTGCTTCAGCACATCATCGATAAAAAACGGTTCGGTTATTATTTTTACCTTGCCCTCTTCGATCCGCGACAGATCAAGAATATCGGTCAACAGCCTTGTCAGTCTTTCAGATGAATGTATTGCAAGCTGCGTGTACTCTTTCTGGTAATTATCAAGC
>QKCC01000030.1 GCA_003245835.1 Spirochaetales bacterium
GATCTCTTCCGGTGTCGGGGCGGTATTGCCGAAGATTTTTTGTACCGGAAGAAAAAGCTCCTTATACCGTGAATTGTCTTCTTTTTCGAACCAGTCCCTGAAATACATCGACTGCCTTGAAATGTGGTTGACCATGAAGTCCGCCGCTATTTCGTAGCCTGAACCGAGTTTTGCAAGATCGTCCCAGGTTCCGAAGGCGGGGTCTATTTGATCGTAGCGGACGGGCGAAAATCCCCTGTCCCCGGAAGACGGGAAGAAGGGGAGCAGGTGTATACCGGAGATACAGTCCCGGAAGTATTTATCAAGATTTAAACGAAGCGATTTCAGGTCCCCGCCGAAACTGTCGGCATAAGTTATTAATACTACTCCGTTCCTCATTGATCCGTCCTTACCCCTTTACCGAACCGGCCATGAGTCCGCGGACAAAGAAGCGCTGGAGTCCGAAGAATACCAGAAGCGGTATTATCATACTCATGAAGGCCCCGGCGGTCAGCACGTGCCAGTCCTGGCCCTTTTCTCCGACCATTGCGGCAAGAGCAGCAGTGACAACCCTGTTCTTGTCGCCCAGGAAAACCAGTGCTACGAGGTAGTCGTTCCAGACCCAGAGGAACTGGAAGATTGCGAAACTTGCAAGCGCCGGTATCGATAGCGGCAGAACCAGCTGAACAAATGTTGTGAACGGTGTCGCGCCGTCGAGGTAGGCTGATTCGAATATGTCGCGGGGCAGGTTGCTGATGTAGTTATACAAAAGGTAAACCGCCAGAGGCAGCCCGAACCCGGTGTGCGCGAGCCACATGCCGAGATAGGTTCCGTTGAGTCCCCATTTTGTATAGTCGCGCAGGATTGGAATCAGCGCCAGCTGAAGCGGTACTACCAGCAGGGCGACGACTATAATAAACAGCGGCTTGCGCCCGGGAAAATCCATCCATGCGAAGGCGTAGGCGGCAAATGCCGCAATCAGTATGGGGATGATCGTTGCCGGGACGCTTACTGCTATAGAGTTAAGAACCGCGTCTGCAAAATTGTTTCCCTGGCGGGTTATTATATTCCCTTCTGCGTCCTCAAATTTAATCGTACCGGCAGAAAGCACATCCTTATAGTTCTGCAAGGTAAGGTTCGCTCCGAACCCGACCCACTTTCTTTCAAATATCTCTATCTTTCGCGACCTTTTGTTTCCGTACCAGCGAAGTGTCCGTCCGTCACTGAGTTCGATCCCCTCCCGCCATTGTTCGAATGAGGCGGTTGTCCCCTCGATTTCAATCGGCTGGTTAGGGTCGGTATCGGCAGGAAGCTCAATCTCGCCGGATTTTACTATGGCTTTATGAGGAAGAACCGTCCACCAGCCCGACGCATAGATGTCGCGCGAATCACGCCAGGATGTAACAAATACGCCGAAGGTGGGTACTGTCCAGATCACGACAATAATTATAAGAACGATTCCGACCAGCGGATTTCGTCCGTTTCTGTCGATTTTTTTCATTTCAGTGTCCTCCTTCCCCTGAATTCCTTGAGGTTGTACATCAGAACGGGGACGATAACAACAAGAAGTACAATTGCGATTGCGGATGCCTGACCAGAATTCCCGTAGGTGAACTGCCGCAGGTAAAACTCGTTGGCAATTACATTTGTGCCGAAGTTTCCCCCTGTCATAACCCTTACAATATCAAAGAGTTTGAGGCTGAAAATAAGTATCGTGGTTGTAACGGTGATTATCGTCGGCATTATATAGGGTATGGTTATCCTGAAAAAAATTGTAACCGCGCCTGCGCCATCTACTTTTGCGGCTTCGTTGATTTCACCCGGGATTGCTTTTATTGCCGATGAGAGTATCACCATAGCGTAGCCGGTTTGAAGCCATACCATTATGATAATGAGGAAAAAATTGTTCCAGAACGGGACAAGCAGCCATGCCTGTGCCTTGCCTCCCAATGCAACTACAATTGCATTCAGCAGGCCTATTTCGGTTACGTTGAAACCTTCCCCTTTATATGCATATATAAATTTCCAGATTACACCTGCGCCGACGAATGAAATTGCCATCGGCATGAAAATCAGCGATTTGAAGAGTTTTTCGTGCCTGCTTTTATCTGCCAGGACTGCGATTACCAGTCCCAATGCAACACAGAAACTTGTACCGAATACCATCCATAGAAGGTTGTTTCTGAAGGCTTCCAGCATGATCGGATCAGTAAAAGCAAAAATAAAATTGTCCAGACCTACGAATTTCATTCCGTGGGCATCCATAAGGCTTAACCTCAGCGTTCTGATTGTAGGAATAACAAGTGCCCAGAATAAAATTATAATTGCAGGACCGGCAAAAACAAACGCAACCGCGACAGAACGGAATCTGCGCGGCATCATTTCTGCAACTGAATTAAGCGTGAAAAACAGCAGAGCAGTGCTTCCCAGTCCCCAGACGACTGCGAATACTGTCATAAGCACCTTGATTTCCTGCAGATTCTGTAAAAGTTGAAAACCGCCGACAAGAAAAGCAATCGTCAGTAACAGCAGGCCGGCCAGAGCTGCGGGGTTCCTTTTGGAATCAATATCCATGCTCATAAAAACCTCCTTGTAGAATCACCGCCATGGACGGCGGCTGGTGGGGTGAAGTTTAAAAAGTGCGTACACCCCGGTGCCGCTGCCTTTTAAATTTCACGAAAGCAGGAGTGCACGAAGGCGATCCTGTTTTCTTTCATTAAAGAAAAGGGAACAGATCCATTATAATGCATCTGTTCCCGAACATTAAAACATTTTATTTTCTATAACTGCTTATTTGGGCCACGAGGCGTCTATAGCCTTCAAAGCTTCATCGAGCGACTTCGTTCCGGAAACATAGGCGGTCATTTCCTTCCAGAAAGAGCCTGCGCCGACTGCGCCGGGCATAAGGTCTGAACCGTCGAAACGTACTGCTGTCGCGTTCTGGATGATCTCGGCAACCTTCTTGTCGACCTCATTGGTGTACCAGGAAAGCTGTGAGTCTTTATGCGGAGAAATAGCTCCGCCGGCTTTTACCCAGGTTTCAATTGAAGCACCTGTTGCCAGGTACTGCATAACCATTCTTACCTCGGGTCTGTCGTTGAACATGGCGTAGATATCGCCTGCAACCAGGACCGGCCGTCCGTGAGCGTCGTCATAGGGCGGGAAGTAGAAGAAATCGTAATCCACTCCTGCCTTGGCGTTTTCAGGGAAGAAAGAGGTAATGAAGTTACCCTGCTTGTGCAGCCATGCCTTGGGGGGCATCTCGAACATAACCTTAGGTGCATCGCCGAAGCTGGTTGTTGCAATACTCTTGCGTCCGCCGTAAACCATACCGTCCTTGAACCATATGTCCGCAACAGTCTGGATTGCTTTTCTTACTTCCGGGCTGTCGAATTTAAGGGTACCGTCTACCCATTTATCATAGTTTTCGAGGCTGGTGGTTCTGAGCATCATTTCTTCGATCCAGTCAGTCATGGCCCAGCCGGTCGCTGCTCCGGATTCGATTCCTACACACCAGGGAGTGTCGCCGTCAGCCATTATCTGGTTCTGAAGAGCTGTCATTTCCTTCCAGGTTGTCGGGACTTTGTACCCCGCCGCGTCGAATTCTTTTTTGTTGTACCATACAAGGGATTTTCCGTTTACACGTCCCCAGATACCGGCCATTATCGGACCGCTGGGTGAATCCATGGTAGCCATGTCGAGCCAGCTCTGAATGTAGTTTGATTTAACCTTGTTCATGTCGAGGCTCTTGTTCAGGTCTACGACATATCCCTTGGCTACGAAATTCTTCAGAAGTCCCGGCTGCGGGAAATCTGCTATATCGGGTGCGTTTCCGCCTTCGATTGATATACCGATGGATGCTTCAAATTCCTTGGAACCTTCATACTGGATATCAATACCGGTCATTTCTTCGAAACTCTTGATTGACTGTTCGAATTTTACAGCATCGTTATCAGTAAACGGTCCGGCCATAGTGACAACTTTGCCGCGAACTGCTGCATAGGGATCATCCGCTGCCGCAGGCTGCATTGCTGTCGGTTCTTCCTGCTTGCCGCCTGCGTATGCAAATGATGCAATCAGCAGCACACTGAGCAGAACAAATAAGATTTTTTTCATGTGAGTCTCCTTTTCCGCGGCCCCCCGGCCGCATATTTTTTTAATCATGAAGCTGCAGCAGAACAACGTTCGCTCCGGCTTCAGGTTGTAGACCTTTCAATAAGCCCGACCTGCAGGTTGACTTTCTGGATTGAACTTACCTTTCCTGACATTCTGTCAAGCATCAAACCTGCGGCCACCCGGCCGGAATCATAGAGATGCTGTGAAATTGTCGACAGCTCCATCCATCCGGCTGCTTCGATATCATCAAATCCGAGGATCGCAAGTTCATCGGGTACCCGGATCCCGTGTTTTCGGGCTGCTTTGAGCACCCCTATGGCGTGCAGATCAGACATGGCAAAGATTGCCCGGGGCCGGCGGCCCGTACTGAGGTACTCGCTGAAAACCCTCGATGCTTCCTCTACCGTAGTTTCCGATTCCAGAATATAGCCGTCGTCCAGTTCGTATCCGTTTCTCCGGAGTGCGTCCCTGAATCCCTTCAGCCTGATTTCGGACGGATGACAGCTGTACGGCAGGTCGGTGCTCATGTCGCCGAAGAATGCGCACGGAAGATAGTTCTTCCTGAGGAAAAGATCGGCCGCAAGTTCTCCGCCCTTGTACCCGTCGGCAAGAACCCTCGAGAAGTTTTCGTCATCTGATTCAATCATGATTACATTCAGCTGCGAAGCGTTGAGGATCCTGTGCTGATCTGCGGTCAGCTGTACCGACATCAGAATCAGCCCGTCTATTCGCCGGGTGAAGGGAACCGAAGTAAGGTATTCGTCCAGCTGTTCAGCTGTTTCTATTGTATAGATTATTACCTCGTAGTTTGCGTTCCTCAAAGTCGGGATCATGCCGCCCAGCCGTGTAACGAAAGAGGGTGCCGGAAAGAAGGGGGTCAGTACGCCGATTCGGCCTACTGAGCGCTTCGCCCTTGTTCCTGTATTGCCCTGAGGAATGTAATCCAGCTTTTCCATGGCTTCCGCTATTCTGCGGCCGGTTGTGTCTTTTACGTTGTCGGGGTTGTTCAGGAAGCGTGAGACTGTGGTGATGCTTACACCTGCTTCCTGGGCTACATCGTAGATTGTTCTTCTGTTATCAGTATTGCTTTTTGCCATGAACCATTCCTGAAAGTTCTTTATGAAAGTACTTTCATATATTATCAGCATAAACCCGGTAATCGGGTGCTGTCAATAAAAAACTTTCATGAAACTAACCGAATAAGCTGATTGTTGAGCGTTAAGGCATGAAAGACTGTTGCATTTTGTGAAAGAGCTTTCATAACAGCGGTTTCTTGCCCATGCTATTGATAATGAAATTCCCAAAGGGTATAATCGACGCATTATCTGATGTTTACCATGAGGTTAAAAAACTATTCCCAAATTAAAACAGGAAAAAAAGAAAATGGATGTAGATAAACTGGATTCAGAAATAATCAAACTGCTTCAAAAAGACGGACGGATGACCAGCAAGGCAATGAGCAAGCTTCTTGATGTTACTGAAACGACCATTCGAAACCGGCTGTCAAGGCTTATCAGTGATGAAGTAATCCAGATAGTTGCAGTTGCAGATCCTCATAAGATTGGGTTTAACGTTGTGGGAAGCTTCAAGATTAATGCGGATCCGAAAAAGGTCAATGATGTTCTCAAGGAACTGAAAAAGATTGATGAAATTTGGTATGTCGCCAAGGTGACGGGAACCAATGATATCGATACAGAGTTTAACATCGAGTCGATGGAGCTTCTGAATGACCTGATTTATAACAAACTCGTAAAAATTGACGGCATAGTAAAAACTGAAACCTCGATTATCCTCGGATATGAAAAGCGCAGCTACGAGTGGGGTACTGCATATCACGGAGACAGGAAAAGGCACTCCTGAAAGTTTAAATAAAAACAGAGGCCTGTTTTTCAGGCCTCCGCATAAAACCTCGGTCCTGTATATGCTTATGCAACTACAGGCTGGTCGAGTATGGTTGGAACAGCAAGGGCAGACAGTACCCTGGCTGACATTTCTTCGTCGTACCGCAGCAGGCCGTTCTGGTCGTCCTTCAGTCTTTTCAGTTTGACAAGGATAGTGTTGGAGGTGTCTTCCTCTTCAACCTGTTCGTCAACATACCACAGAAGGAAACTCTCGGTCGCATAGTCCTCGAGTTTTCTTGCAAGCGTTACAAGCTTGTTGATTCGTTCGGATATGTATTCTTCGTGTTTAACAACCGCGGCGAAGGCTTCATCGTATGATTTCCAGCTTGTGTCAGGTCCTTCAATTGCCTTGAGAACGGCCCTTCCGCCGCGTTCATTCAGGAAGTTGAAAAATTTCATCGCATGCATTGTTTCTTCCATGTACTGGCATCTCATCCAGTTGCCGAAACCGGGAAGGTCTTCATCTTCAAACCAGCTGGCCATCGAAAGATAGAGATAAGCCGAGAACATTTCCGCGTTAATCTGATCGTTAATCGCGTCCTGCATTTCTTTTTTAATCGCCATTCTTTTTTCTCCTGTTTATAGAAATATACTGCGAAAGTCTTCCGTGTCTAAGCCGGGATTAGCCTTCCGTCTTTATTGACAAGTATAATAATAATATTAACGACTATCAATAAAATCCCGTTGACAGTATGGATTTTACATGTCAGACTACTGATATGATCAGCAGTATATCAATGAGAATATTACTGCAAATCTATCAGGTGTTATCAGGATAGCGGAGTTATTATGTCGGATTCAAACAATACATTGAAATCGCAAACCTATGAGAAGATTCTCAAGATGATTATCAACAATGAATTTGCCATAGATTCTCTGCTGGTCGAGAGTCAGTTGACCAAAATGTTTAATGTCAGCAGGGCGCCCGTCCGCGAAGCTCTTATCGAATTATGCAGAGAAGACGTTCTCAAGAATATCCCGCGTGCGGGGTACCAGATTGTGCGTATTTCGGAAAAGCAGATGCGTGACGCGTTCCAGCTCCGCTTGATCCTTGAGTTGGAAGGGTGCCGGCTCGCTTTCGACAGGATCTCGGAAGCAAACATTGAGGAACTGACAGGTATTGCGGCTGATTCGGACAGAATCAGGGCCGAAGGTAAGAGTTCGGATTCCCTTGATCTGAAAATGCGGCTTAACGACAAATTCCATCTGAGGCTTAACGAGCTGTCAGGTAACGCATTGATGCACAAGACACTTACGGAGACATTCAATCTGATCAGGAGGGGACTTGCCCAGGTAATGATCCAGGAATACGGCATACCGTCGCCGGACATAACCTTTCACACAGGGCTTGTTCAGGGGTTAAAAGAAAGAAATCTTAAGGCAGCATTAAAAAATCTTGAAGATGACATTCTCGTGTACAAACAGAATGTCTGGAGCAGAATTTTTTAAAAAGATACGGAAGCTCCAACCCCGACAGGGCTTCCGGAATATTTCTTATCAGGAGGAACTATGAAAAGAAATTTAAAGGGAATCGTTATACTTATAGCGATTACAATGCTTGCTACTCCGCTTTTTGCCGGCGGTCAGCAGGAAGTAAACAACGATGAAAGCGACACGATTCACATTGCTCTGACTGCACCGATTACCGGTGACTACTCGGAGTATGGAAAGAACTTTCAGCGTTCTGTAGAGATGGGTATTGATAATATTAATGCCAACGGCGGAGTTCTGGGAAAGAAACTTGTTCTTTCTGTTGGAGATTCCAAGGGTGACCCGAAAGAATCCGCAACTCTTGCCCAGAAATGGACATCCGACCCGACAATCGTTGCAGAGATTGGTGATTTTACATCAACCTGCTGTATGGCATCACAGCCTATCTATGATCAGGCCCAGATGGTACAGCTTTCACCGACAGCAAGCCACACTGATTATGCAAAAGGTTCGACCTGGAGTTTCGGTATCGTAGGTACCCAGGCTGCTGAGGGTCCGTTCATGGCAGATTTTGCCTATAACGAACTCGGCCTGAGAACCATCGCAGTTATCAACATTAATAATGACTGGGGTGTTGATACCCAGAAATATTTTTCTGAAGCATTTGAGAAGCTCGGCGGAAAAATCGTAGCTGAAGAATCATATTTCGACGGCGAAAAAGACTTTACCGCGATTCTGACAAAGCTCAAAGCTTCAAATCCCGACGCACTGTTCATGGCTGCAATGTACAACGACGGTGCTCTTATCAGCAAACAGCGTGCAAAACTCGGATGGGATGTAACTGTTGTAGGTCCCTCTTCACTTTATTCGGAACAGCTTCTTGCTCTCGGCGGCGATGCGGTTGAAGGACTTTACACCAATGTAAGTTTCTTTGCTGACGATCCGAATCCTGCAGTTCAGGCTTACGTTACCGAATTCGAAAAGAGATACGGCCTCAGGCCCAATTTCCATGCAGCTCTTGCTTTCGATGCAATCAACCTTCTTGCTGCTACAATCGAGAAAGCCGGTACAACAGACCGTGCTGCAATCCGCGATACTCTTGCTCAGACCAAGGATTTTGCGGCTCTCACAGGTTCCATTACTTTTACTCCCGTCGGAGACGCTGTGAAGCAGTACACAAGGGTATGGATCAAAGACGGTAAGTTCAAGGTCTACTAAACCTAAGCTTGTCGATCAGGTGTCTGCGCCTGCAGATGTGGAGCCGGCCTGCCGCCGGCTCCGGTTTTAAACAATAGAGGGCATTTCAAAACTCAGTGAGTTTTGAAATGCCTGCCAAAAGATGTAAATGGAGATTTTTTGCAGCTCATTACTTTATATATAATTAGCTGATTCTGCAAAAAATACTCCGGGACCTTTTCAAAAGTAACCGACTTTTGATAGGGGTACGATAACTAAGGGGTTATGATGTTATTGCAGCAATTAATTAACGGTATTACCCAGGGGAGTATTTTCGCGCTTCTTGCAATCTGCTTTTCGCTTGTCTGGGGATTGTTAAAAATGGTCAACTTTGCGCTCGGCGAGATCTATATGTTCGGCGGGTTCATGGGTTGGCTGATTGTTACTTACGTTACGAAGAATATTTTTATAGCGATGCTGGCCGGTATTGCGATCGGCTGGTTTCTTGGCTGGGTGATTGAAAAGTCGGCATTCAAAGCGCTTCGGGGGGCTCCGCATATTGCTTCCCTTATATGTACGTTGGGATTTTCGGTGCTTTTAAAAGAGCTGGCGAATGTAATTTTCGGCGCAGAGACAAAATCCATGCCTGAATTTTTTACCGGAACCGCGTTTACAATTGGCCCTGCCAATATAACATGGCTGCAGATTATCATGATTGTTACGGCAGCTATTATTTTAGTAGGACTTCAGTTGTTCATTTACAAAACAAAGATCGGTTTGGGTATCAGGGCGGTTTCTCTCGATTATCAGGCCGCAGGTTTAATGGGTATCAATGTCGACAGGGTAATCTCCATAGCCTTTTCACTTTCCGGCGCACTTGCCGGTCTGATCGGAGTACTCGGCGCGACATATTATAATGCTGTGAATCCTCATATAGGCTTTGCCCCCGGAATGAAAGGGTTCGTTGCAGCGGTTTTCGGGGGAATTACCTCGATTCCGGGTGCAATTTTAGGCGGGTACCTGCTGGGTATAATTGAAAACCTCAGTGTTCAGTTTGTAGCTTCGGGTTACAGGGACTTTATAGCATACTCAATTTTGATCCTGTTTCTTCTTTTCAGGCCGAACGGTATTCTCGGCAAAAGATCAAAGTTGTAGGGGGATAGTGATGGATAAACTAAAACAATTCTTCGCTGACCATAAATTAGTTGTCGGCATTGTAATAGCAGCAATTCTTATACTGGTACCGTTCATTCTAGGCAGTCCCTATCTGGTAAGAGTTGCGATAATGATCTGTATTTTTGTAATTCTTGCTTCAAGCCTGAACCTTATTATCGGGTTTACGGGGATGTTTTCGCTTGCGCATGCAGCCTTTTACGGAATCGGCGCCTACACTTCAGCGCTTTTAACTCTCAGGCTGGGGGTTCCGTTTCTTCTGTCGCTGCCCATGGCCGGTATTGTCGCCGGGCTGCTTGGTGCGTTTATAGGTCTGGCGACCCTCCGTCTGCGGGAAACATTTCTTGTCTTCGGAACACTCGCCTTCGGTGAGATTGTGCGTATTGTGATTATGAACTGGACTTCACTCACAAGGGGTCCGATGGGCATACCCGGAATTCCGTTTCCGAAAATATTCGGCCTGGAATTCAGCGACTATACGCATTACTACTACCTGGTCCTGGTGTTTGCGGCATTGATAGTTCTTCTGATTTACCGTATGTACAACTCAAGAATCGGGCGGGCATTCATAGCGCTTCGGGAAGACGAAACCGGTGCAGCCTCGATGGGTGTGAATATCTTCGGCTACAAGGTCTGGGCTTTTACACTCGGCTGTTTTTTTGCCGGAATCGCAGGTTCGCTGTATGCACATTTTGTAAGGTATATTTCGGCTGACCAGTTTGCTTCAAATGAATCGTTCGCGATTCTGACGATGGTGGCCCTCGGAGGAACCGGTTCGATAATCGGACCTATAGCCGGCGCAATAATCCTTATGATATTCCCCGAACTTTTCAGGTTCCTTGAAGAGTACCGAATGGTTCTATACGGATTGATCCTTATCTGCGTAATGATGTTTAAACCTGAAGGCATTGCCGGGGTCAAGGGAATGTTTCCCCGCGATTTCGATATGACATCGATATTCAAGCGGAAGAAAAAAGCCGCAGCGGAGGAGGTTTAATATGATACTTGAGATTAAGAATCTGAATAAATCCTTCGGCGGATTGAAAGCGGTAAACAATGTTAATATGGCTGTTGAAAAAAACAACATCCATGCGGTAATCGGGCCGAACGGCGCGGGTAAGACAACATTTTTCAACTGCATCACATCGATAAAACCGTCCGACTCCGGCGAAATCATCTGGAAGGGCGAAGATATCGCAAAGGTTCCCACACATATAATTTCTACGAAGGGAATTTCCAGGACTTTTCAGAATATAAGACTGTTTTCATATATGTCGGTGCTTGATAATGTGCTTGTAGGTACGCATAACCTCACAAAATCATTCATCCTCGATGCCTGTTTTCACAGCCGCCGTTTTAAAACGGAAGAAAAAGACATGCGTGAATTCGGGATGGAACTGCTTAAGAAAGTCGGGCTTGCCGATAAGGCCGGGGAATACGCAAAAAACCTTCCGTATGGTGAGCAGCGGAAGCTCGAGATAGCAAGGGCCATGGCAAGCAAGCCTGAGATCCTGCTGCTCGACGAACCCGCCGCGGGAATGAACAGCCAGGAAACTGCAGAACTGGTCGGATTTATAAGACAGCTTAAGAACGACGGTTTTACAATCCTTCTTATCGAGCATGATATGAAGCTTGTTATGACCCTTGCCGATGTAATTTCGGTAATTGATTACGGCAGCAAGATTGCCGAAGGCGCAGCCGCTGATATTCAGTCGGACGAACGCGTGATAGAAGCCTATCTCGGTAAGAGGAGGTACGAATAATGGCAATACTTGAAATAAAGAATCTCGTGGTTCACTACGGGAAAATAAACGCCCTGAAAGGCGTATCGCTGTCGGTAAACGCAGGCGATATTGTAACCATAATCGGGGCCAACGGGGCAGGAAAGACGACTCTGCTTCAGACCATCAGCGGTATTATCAAACCGACTTCCGGGACCGTGAAATTCAACGGCAGCAGTATCACCGGTGAACGTGCGGACAACATCCTCAAGCTCGGTGTAGCTCATGTTCCTGAAGGGCGAAGGGTTTTCTCAGACCTGTCGGTTGAAGAGAATCTGCTGTGCGGAGCATATCTGAGCAATGACAAAGCCGAGAAGAAAAGGCTGATTGAAGAGCAGTACGAAATCTTTCCGCGGCTCGCAGAACGGAAAACCCAGGATGCCGGCAGCCTTTCCGGCGGTGAACAGCAGATGCTTGCAATTGCCCGCGGAATGATGTCAAAACCGGGAATCCTCCTGCTCGATGAACCGAGCCTCGGACTTGCACCGATCCTTGTAGAAAGAATATTTGATATGATCACTGAAATTAATAAAAAGGGGACGACAGTATTGCTTGTTGAGCAGAACGCAAATATAGCTCTTCATGTTGCTTCCTATGGTTACATCATTGAAACCGGGAAGATTACTGTCGGAGATACAACCGAGGTTCTCCGGAGTAATGATGTTGTCCAGAAAGCCTACCTCGGTATTGCAGATTAACGAGGAAAAAATGAATAAAATTGAACGAATAGACGCGGTACTTGCCGGAGAGAAACCTGATTACGCCCCGATATCATGCTGGTATCATTTCGGGCTGCAGTATCTGCCCGGTGAAAAGTTCGCCGATATAGTACTCTCCTTTTTCGATCACTATGACTTTGACTGGCTTAAGCTCATGAATGACTACTTTTACCCGATGCCGGAAGGAATGACCGCCCTGAAAACAGCGGACGACCTGAAAAAGATCGAATTATTCGACATCGACAAGTCGCCTTTTGCCGAACAGCTGAAGGCAATTGAGATAATTTCAAAGGCCCTGAAAGGCCGGGCGTATTTCTGCGATACGATTTTTGATCCCTACCAGGCGCTGCAGAAAAGCCCCGTCGGAGAGCATCTGCCGAGGCTTATGAAGGAAGAGCCCGAAGCTGTAATTTCCGCACTTGATATTGTCAGCGACAATATAATTGCATATGCAAAACGCACACTCGAGGCCGGATCGCATGGAATCTTTATGTCGGTACTTGCAGGAACGGACCAGATGAGCAGGGATGATTTTCTGAAATTCGAGAAACCGTTTGCAATGAAGGTTTTTCAGGCAGTAAAGGATATGGGCGCGATGAATACTGCGCACCTTCACGGCAAGAGTGTCGATATTTCCAACTGTCTTGATTTTCCTGTGGCTGTTTTCAGCTGGGAAGATCGGCTTTCGGGCAACCTGAGTCTTGAAGAGATGAAAGCCCAATGGGGCGGATGCGTGATGGGCGGACTTGATAATACAATTATGACCAGAAAAACCCCGGAGGCCCTGATGGAGCACACCCGCGAGGGTATGCGGATGGGCGGCGATTCCAGGTTCTTTCTGGCGAACGGCTGCAGCACACCCGGGCATATGGATCCTTACGCGCTGAAAGCGATGGTCGAAGTTGCTCAGGGCAAGCTGTAGATAAGGGAAAACCATTAATCGGATGAATTACCTGGTTGTGGATTACGGGACTTCCGGCTGCCGGGCGTCGCTGGTTGACGGGTCGGGCAGAATATCGGTTACATGCAGAAAACCTGCTTCTGTGGAATGCAGCGGAGAATTTGCAGAGATCGATACTGACTATGCCTGGGCTGTAACTGCATCTGTTATCCGGGACCTTCTTGTTAAAACAGGAAACCCGGATATCGATGCTGTAGGAATCAGTTCTCTGCTCGGGTGGGTTTTTCTTGATTCATCCGGACGGCCCCTGACCAAATCGTTTATCTGGTCGGATTCAAGGGGCAGCCTGAAGCTTGAATCGGCGATTGAGCCGGATAAGGCTGACATATGCAGAAAAACCGGCAGAAGGCTCAGCAGGGAACTGCTTGTTTCAAAATGGGCCTGGCTTAAAGAAAACAGTCCCGAGACCGTGAGCAGGACATCACGGATTATCAGTCTGAAGGACGAGCTTGTCAGAAGGCTGACGGGTGAAACCGTAACTGATT
Source organism: Spirochaetales bacterium (assembly GCA_003245835.1). GTDB lineage: Bacteria > Spirochaetota > Spirochaetia > UBA9216 > UBA9216 > Thalassospirochaeta. Next base: position 13,723 of record QKCC01000030.1, read on the forward strand.
ACGCTCACTTGAATTATACGATGCTCTGGAATATCCACGAGCATGGATTTGAACCGCAGACGGCTGAGCTTTCAGGGTTCAGACCGGAGCTGCTGGTCCGGGGACGGTACCCGTTTGAAGCCGCCGGACGGGTCACCGCCGAAGCGTCGGCTGCTGCCGGTCTGAAGCAGGGGCTGCCTGTAATTACCGGTTCGATTGACGGTACTACGGCGATGTACGGCGGGGGAATGGCAGCCGGTAATTGCGCGGTGCTTGTTTCGGGTACCACAGATGTTGCAATGACCCTTGTCCCGGCTGAGAAAATAGCAATATACGGCGGACGGGACGTCCTGACGGTAAATACCGGAATGGTACCCGGTACCTTTGCTGTCGGCGGTTCAACGGGAATGTCCGGGGGGGCGCTTTCAAAAATGGCGGAACTGCTGGAAGGCGGTTATTACGAATTGATTGAATCAGCAGGGGAGATCGCGCCGGGGGCCGGGGGCATAGTGTTCAGTCCCGGACTGACCGGGGAGCGGGCACCTTTTTGGAATGTAAATATTACCGGCGCTTTGTCGGGGTTGCGGATGGAACACACATCAGCCCATATTATCAGGGCTGTAATGGAAGGGTCGGCATTCCGTCTGAGGAAACTGTTTGACGAAATGTTCCGTGATTCCGGTTTTGACGGCAGTATCTATACCGTTGGAGGTTATGCCGGTATTGATATCTGGAACAGAATAAAGGCTGATATCTGCGGTTTACCGCTGATTCTGCCCGAAGAACTCGAGGCTACTACAATAGGCACCGCGATGTTCTGCGACTGTTTTATTAATGGTACCGTCGGTCTCGGTGCTGTCAGCAGGCGGTGGATAAAAGCTTCTGCCGAATACCCTGCCGATGCAGATAATTTTGAAGCATACGCAGGGCCGTTTCAGAAATATGAACAGCTCGTAAAAGGACAGATGTATGGACAATAAGGAAATGGTTTCCGAGCAGGAGCTGATAACAAAATTCCGTGCTGCGATAAAAGACAGAGCTGCATGGTTTGCTCTTCTTTACAGAGAGTTCCTGACGGAACTGCCGGCGGAAACCGCAGAGAAAGCTGCGCGACGAGCGATATATTCTTACGGCAGGCTTAAGGCTTCGAGGGATAAGACCTCGCTAAATGCCCGGAGTCTGCTTGATAATTTTGTAGAAACCGGGGGGGCCAGGATATTTGACGCGGAAATCACCGGAGTTAAAGAAGGGGTTCTGAACACTGTAAAAAATTGTGCGCTTGTCGATGCCTGGCGCGACATGGGCTGTTCCGACGAAGAACTGGATTTATTCTGCGACATCGCAATGGAAGGCGACAGGGGACGGGCTGAGGCCCACGGGATCAAACTTGAACTGAGAGAAACACTCGGAAAAAGGGATGATTTCTGCTGGATCTGTCTTTCTGATCCTGAAAAATAAATAGAACACAAATATATGGAGTGGAGTTTTATATGAGTGATAACAAGGAAATGGTAACAAAGGAAGAGATGATTACAAAGATTCGAGCGGCGATCGGCGACAGGGCTACCTGGTTTGCGCTGCTGTTTGATGAATTCTGTAAAGAGCTTCCTGAAGAGAAGGTGATTGAGCTTTCACGAAAAGCAATTACCAGATATGGTTTTATGAAATCAGCAAAGGACCCGGAACCCTTCAAGGCGAAAGACTGGGTTATCAGGCACAAGGAAAAAGGTTCGGCTGATGTTTTTGATTCAGATATTGAATATGACGATAAACAGGCGACCCAGAGAATGAAGGCATGCGCCCTTGTGGACGCCTGGAAGGCTATGAACTACAGTCCTGAAAAGATTGACCTGTTCTGCGATATTGCCATGGACGGCGACAGGGGCAGGGCGCAGGGACATTCAAACATCACCATGGAACTGCATGAGACAATTGGAAAGGGATGCGATTTCTGCCGGCTGGTTATAAAAGAAAACTAATCAGGAGGCTGTGTTTTGAATATTTATTTCTGCGGGATGATTGGTACCGGAAAAACATCAATCGGAGTGAAGCTTGCCGAAGATCTGGGTCTGGATTTTTATGATCTTGACCGGGTCATGGATAAGCATCTAGGGTATTCATTTCACAAACTGGTGGCCGAAAAGGGCTGGCTGGCGTTTCGTGAACTTGAATATTCGATCTGCCGGGATTTCGCAGGCAAGAGCAACTCCATCATTTGCCTCGGAGGAGGCACGGTGCGGTATGACTGGAATGTCGATATACTCCGCCCGACCGGTAAATTCATTCTTTTTGAGGCATCAATCGATGCACTTGTAGAGCGCGTTTCAAAAGCGGACAGGCCGCGGGTTACTGCCGGTGTAAGCCTGGAAGAGGATCTGCGGATTATGTATGAACAGTCCCATGATAAATATCTTGCTGCGGCAGATATCATCTACCGGACCGACATAAAGACTGAAGCAGAGGAAGTCGAGGACATTAAAAAGATTATATTCAGTGATCCCGATTTCGATGAATTAAAGCGAAGCTGTAAAGCAGCAGCTGATATTTAGGAGAAAAATCCATGAAAAAGATAATTGCAACAGAAAATGCCCCGGGCGCAATAGGTCCGTACTCTCAGGCGACTGAAGTAAACGGGTTTGTATATACTTCCGGACAGCTTGGAATAGACACCGCAACCGGTGAACTTGCAGCGGGTGTCGAGGCCCAGACCGAGGCGGCACTCAAAAATGCGGCAGCAATTCTTGCTGAAGCCGGACTTTCATTGAATGACGTCTTTAAAACCCTCGTATTCATCAAGGATATGAACGATTTCGGAAAGATGAACGCGGTATACAGCAGGTTTTTTACCGGTGATTTCCCGGCCCGCAGCTGCGTTGAAGTTGCCAGGCTGCCGAAGGACGGTCTGGTAGAGATCGAAGTTATTGCGGCCCGCCAGGAATAAAGATGAACAAAGAATTATGGAATGATTTTATTGCGCTGATCAAGCAGGAGGTCGTGCCGGCCCTGGGCTGTACCGAGCCGATCGCTGTCGCTCTGGCTGCTGCGAAAGCTGCTGAGACGCTGGGTTCCGTTCCGGAAAAGGTAGAGGTATTCCTTAGTCAGAACGTTCTGAAAAACGGAATGAGCGTTGGAATTCCCGGTACCGGTCTGTACGGAATCGAGATTGCTACAGCTGTAGGCGTGGTAGGCGGAAAATCCGAATACGGGCTTGAAGTTCTGAAGGATATGACCCCTGAACAACTCGAAAAGGGAAAAGCGCTGCTTTCCGCTGACGCAGTCAAAGTCAGCCACAAGCAGGTTGCTGATGTGCTGTATATCGAGATAGTCGTCACCGGCGGGAACGATACTGCCCGTGTAGTTATAAAGAAGCGGCATGACAGCATCACGCTTGTTGAAAAAAACGGCAAAGTGCTTTTTTCCGCAGAACCTGAGGCCGGCAGCGAACCGGAAGAGCAGGAGCAGGGCTCAGGGGTCTTTAAAAATCTGAATGAGAAAGAGATCTGGGATTTTGCCGTGAATGCTCCGCTTGAGTCTCTGGAATTTATAATGGATGCTGTTGAGCTTAACAGGAAGATTTCGGACGAAGGACTCAGGGGCGACTACGGCCTGAAAGTCGGCAAATCAATCAATGAAAATATTTTGAAGGGTCTGCTGCAGGAAGATCTCAGCAATGAAGCCGTCAAGCGGACAGCCAGCGGTACCGATGCCAGAATGGCAGGTTCGAGCCTTCCGGTTATGAGCAACTCCGGAAGCGGAAACCAGGGGATTACCGCAACCATGCCCGTAGTTGCGGTAGGCGAGCGGCTGAAATCAACGCATGAGCAGATGGTCAGGGCTCTGATTCTGAGTCACCTGACGGCTATCCACATGAAGTCCAAAATGGACAGGCTGTCTCCGCTTTGCGGGGCGTCGATTGCCGCGACCGGCGCAAGCTGCGGTGTGGTTTACCTGCTCGGCGGGGCGTTTGAACATGTTGAATATGCAATCAAAAACATGGTTGGAAACGTTGCCGGTATGGTCTGCGACGGCGCCAAAAACAGCTGCGCTCTGAAGGTGGCATCCTGCGTAAGCGCGGGGGTTCAGGGAGCACTTCTGGCAATAAACAGAATCGGAGTTTCCGATATCGACGGTATAGTTGAAGAAGATTTGGAAAGAACAATTAACAATCTCGGTGTGCTTGGTTCCAGCGGGATGGCTGAGACTGATAAAGTTATCCTGTCTATAATGACATCGAAGGTCAAATCACAGAGTAAAAAGGCGGTATAATGATGGCTATAAAAAACAACCCAAAACCACATGATTCTCATATTGAATCAATCAGGAATGCGATTGAACACAGGGCGACCTGGATGTATTTTCTTATGGATGAAGCACGGAAGCGCGGACTCGACTGGGAAGATTTCGGTCGTGAGGCCATACTCCGCTGCGGCAGATTCCACGGAAGCAGCAAATTCCCGGATACAAAAAGCATCAAAACCTTCGGCGATGCCTTTGCCACGGAAGATCTGAAAAAGATCTTCGATATGAATATTGTACAATGTGATGAAGACGCTTTCACAGTTGAGTTTAATTACTGCCCGCTGCTTACCGGCTGGATGAAGCAGACCGGCAATGAGAAGGATATTGAACTGCTCTGCGATATAGCAATGGACGGGGATCGCGGAATAGTAGAGACATATCCCGACTTTGAATTCGATCTGCAGAGTACAATCGCCTGCGGCGACGACGTCTGCAGACTCACAATATCCAAAAAGAAATAATTCTCAGTTTTCAGAGAGTGACTCTCTGAATTATACAGACAGGGGTGTCCCCTCCGGTATTTGCAGGAGGGGACTTCTGATTTTATGCAGGGCTTCGGTCGAAATATTTTGTATGCAGCAGTTTGTGCGACTTCTCACCAAGCGGGCATTCAAGAAAGTCCGCATACAGCTTCTGTACCGCCGGGTTTTCATGAGATTTCCGCAGACCCATATCTGAATCAAGCCTGTATAACGCATCTATCCTCTGCTGTCTTCGTGCATTTGTGGAACCGTAGGGCTGTCCGCCGCCGCCGATACAGCCGCCGGGGCAGCACATTACCTCGATAAAGGTATAATCGGATTCACCTGTTTTGATTGATTCCAGAATTTTCCTTGCATGGGCAAGACCGTGGGCGACGCCGACTTTTACCTCAGTGCCGGCCAGATCAACACCTGCACTTTTGATGCCTTCCATTCCCCGAACATCTTCAAACTCAAGCTTCTCAAGTTCATTTCCGGTGACAACCTCGTAGACCGTCCTGAGCGCGGCTTCCATCACACCGCCCGTTGCTCCGAAAATAGCTGCTGCACCGGTTGATATTCCAAGCGGAGCATCGTACTGACCTTCGGGCAGGGTTTCGAAATTGATTCCGTTGTTACGAAGCATCCTTCCGAGTTCGCGGGTTGTTAGTGCAACATCGACATCCCTGAAGCCGCTGTCGTTCATCTCCGGCCGCTGTGCTTCATACTTTTTAGCGGTACAGGGCATAATTGAAACCACAAAGATGTCCTCCGCGGGGATGCCGCTGTTCTGTGAATAATATGTTTTCGCAATCGATCCGAACATCTGCTGCGGCGATTTGCACGACGAAACGTGCGGAAGGAGCTCGGGGTAGTACTGCTCGATATAGTTTATCCAGCCCGGGCTGCATGAGGTCAGCATCGGAAGTACCCCGCCGTTCTGAATCCGGTGAAGCAGTTCATGACCTTCTTCCATTATGGTCAGATCCGCCGTGAAGTCGGTATCGAAAACCCTGTCGAAGCCGAGGCTTCGGAGGGCGCTGACCAGCTTTCCTGTCGAGATATCTCCAGGCGGAAGACCGAATTCCTCCGCTATCGAAACCCTGATGGCAGGTGCCGTCTGAACAACAACTTGCTTTTTCGGGTTGTCAATCGCGTCCCATACCTCAGCGCTCTGGTCCCTTTCGTAGATTGCGCCTACCGGACATGCAAGTACGCACTGTCCGCAGAGAACACATGCAGCTTCGGACAGACTTTTTCCGTATTCAGGCGAGACGCAGATATCGGTACTGCGGTTATGGCTGTAGAGAATTCCTACCTCCTGGGTATGATGACAAACCTCGGCGCATCTTCCGCATTTGATACATTTATTGTTGTCGCGGATCAATGCTGTTGAAGACAGGTCAAGCGGCAGTCTGCGTTCGCTTGCCTCGGCCCGGATGTTTGTAAGGCCCATTTTATCGGAAAGCTGCCGCAGCTCGCAGTTGCCGTTTCTGATGCAGGTCAGGCATTCCTGGGGATGGTCTGCGAGGATAAGCTCGAGGACCGTTCTGACCGTCTCGCGTACACGTACCGAATTAGTCCGGATTACCATTCCGTTTTCGACGGCTGCAGCACAGGATGCGGAAAGGTTTTTCCGTCCCTCTACCTCTACAACACATACCCTGCAGTTGGCCTTTACCCTTTGGTCCGGGTGGTGACATAGGCTCGGTATTGAAATCCCGTTCTGTCTCGCCGCTTCCATGATGGATATACCGGAAGGAACAGTCAGCTTGTTTCCGTTCAGTGTTATTTCCGCATTTGTGCTCATACTGTTACCTTCTCTTTTTCGTGCATCGCCGCCATACCGGGCTGAAGATATTCAGACCGGTAGTACTTGAGTGAAGACTTCAGGCTGTTGCCGGCTGCCTGTCCAAGCCCGCAGAACGAAGCGTCCTGCATTGCATTTGTGTACCGTTCGAGCTTTTCGATGTCTCCGTCTGCGGACGTACCTTCGCGTATTCTTTCCAGAAGGATGCTGGCCTGCCTTAACCCCTCCCTGCAGGGGGTGCATTTGCCGCAGCTTTCATGAAGAAAAAACCGAAGCCGGTTATGTACGTTGTCGAGGATGTCCCTTGTGTCATCCAGTACAAATATTGCCCCGGAACCGATTGTGATCTCCGCCTCGGCGCAGCTGCCGTATTCGAGCGACACATGCAGCAGCTCAGGCGGTATCAATACCCCCGACGCTCCGCCTATGTTGACCGCCTTGATCTCCCTTCCGTCTTTCGGTCCGCCGCCGTAACTGTAAATAATCTCATGAAAGCTCGTTCCGAACGGCACTTCGTATAATCCCCGTTTTTTAACATCGCCTGAAAGTGATATAAGCTTTGTCCCGCTGCTGTCATCCGTGCCGATTGCACGGTACCATTCAGCCCCGTTGGCAATGATTTTGGGAATATTGGCGAGCGTTTCGACATTATTGATCAGCGTAGGTTTTTCCCGCAGACCCGAAACTGTGGGGTAGGGAGGTTTCACGCGCGGACGCCCTTTCTTTCCCTCGATTGATGAAAGCAGAGCGGTCTCCTCTCCGCACAGATAACTGCCCGCACCCGAGAATATCTCAAGCCTGAGAGAAAACCCGCTGTCCAGAATGTTGTCACCAAGGTAACCGGCCTCTTCGGCAATTTTTATGGCTTTTCGCATTTCCTTCTGAGCTTCGGGGTATTCATGTCTGACGTAGATGAATCCTTGTTCCGCGCCGGCGGCGTAGGCGGAAATGATAATTCCTTCGAGCAGCTGGTACGGCAGATGAGTCATAATAAACCTGTCTTTGAATGTTCCCGGTTCTCCCTCATCTGCGTTACAGATTATGTACCGTTCCTCTTCCTGGTTGTTTCGAACCATATCTATTTTTGTTCCGGCGGGAAAGGCCGCGCCGCCTCTTCCCCTGAGCCCGGATAATCGTATTTGATCAATTACGGATATTGGGTTTCCTGCAAGTGCTTTCTGCATTCCTGAGAAGCCTCCCCGTTTCCTGTATGTTTCAAAATCAACATACTCATCAAAGTTGAAATTGAAGATCATCCTGTCGCTGTCGTTTCTGCTGCTCATCTGCTTTGCTCCCTGCTTATTTCCCTGATTATGTCCAGGGCGTCGGACGGTGTCAGATTTCCGTATATCCGGTCATCCACCTTCATAGCAGGAGACATGTAGCATGCCCCCAGGCAGTTTACGCTTTCGAGGGTAAACAGACCGTCTTCGGTTGTCTCATCGATTGCTATTCCGAGCTCAGTGCTGATTGCGCTCTGAACTGCCGCTTTCCCCGCGTTCCCGCATGGGGCATTGCAGCATATCCTGATAAGGTGTCTTCCCCTCGGCTGCAATGAAATCTCGCTGTAGAAGGATGCTGTAGAGTACACTCTGCTCCTTGAAAGATTCAGTTCTTCCGCGATCCTGTTTACATCTTCCTCGCTGATAAAATTCTGCGGATTCGCTCTCTGGCGTTCAAGCAGAACAGGAAGCAAAGACTTCTCGGCTGTTTTTTCAATTGTAGTTTTCAATAACCTCTCCTTTTTATTGTGAAATACATCACATAAAAACAAAGAGATTGTAATTTTCAATTTTATTTATGTCAAATAAAAAATTAATATTCACAATAAAATGTTTTTATATCGATAAGATGTAATGTATTTAAATGTTTTGATATTCTGATGTATAAATTTGCAGGTGGACGTATGCTGGTTTTTTCGGGAATTATTTTAATTCTGCCTGTTTTTTGCGGGGTTTTTGTCCGAGGCATCCGGATATTTTGGAAATAATTGGAATAAAACCCGTGCAGGGTTGTAGAATAGGGTACAGGAGATAAAATGATTGAGATAAAAAATGTCAGTAAAAGCTACGGTAAGACCAGGGCTGTAAACGATCTGTCGTTCACGCTTGAGCGCGGAGAGATTTTCGGTCTGCTTGGTCCCAACGGGGCGGGCAAGTCAACAACAATCAGGATGATAATGAATATTATCAGGCAGGATTCCGGCGAGATCCTTTTTGATGGTAAGCCGATTAATGAATCCGACAAGGACCGAATCGGCTACCTTCCAGAGGAACGCGGACTGTATAAAAAAGTCCCGGTAGATGAGCTTCTTGTATTTTTTGCCGCGCTCAAGGGGCTTCCGCCTGCAAAGGCTCTGAGTGAAATGGATCCCTACCTGAAGCGGATGGGGCTGCTTGACTGGAAGAAAAGCATGACAGATTCCCTGTCAAAAGGGATGAGTCAGAAGCTGCAGTTTATTTCTACAATACTGCATGATCCTGAAATTATAATTCTGGACGAACCGTTTTCAGGTCTTGATCCGGTTAGCGCCGACCAGATGAGCGCAATGATTGCGGAATTGCGGGACAGGGGAAAAACCATCATATTCTCGACCCACATAATGGACCACGCCGAAAAGATCTGCAACAAGATCTGTATAATCAAGGACGGGAAGATCAGAACCTCCGGGTCCCTCGATCAGGTTAAGGCTGCTCACGGGCGCAACACGGTCGTTATTAATTTTGAGGGCAGCGCCGGGTTTATCCGCGAATTGCCGTTTGTAAGCGATATCATCGAATGGCCCGGTTCATGCGAAGTGTCGCTGAATGATGAACCGGATTCGGGGCAGAAACTCCTGCAGGCTGCGGCGCAGCGGCTGAAGATCAGCCGTTTTGAGATCCAGCGGCCGAGCCTGCATAAAATTTTTGTTGATCTCGCCGGAGAAGGAAAGAAAGATGAATAAGTTAAAAGTAATGATTAAGTACAATTTCAGGCGTACCACAGTAAAGACAAGCTTCAAGGTCCTGACAGTGATCGGTCCAGTTCTGATAATCGCAATGGCGGTTCTGCCCGGCCTGCTCACGCAGCGCAGCCTTGAATCTGTTTCTGACGCGAAGGTCGCCGTTTTCGGGGGCGATGAAGGCCTCGCACTGGCTTTGATTGCAGCAAGTCCGGATTTCCTTACCCTGTACCGGACTGATGATTTTGAAACAGCGAGGCGGAACAGTCTTGCCGGCGGTATCGACGGCGTGCTTGTGCTTCCGGTCAACGCGATGACTTCAAATGTTCTGAGTTTTTATACCCGGTCAGGAAGCAATATTGTTTTGACCGAAACTGTCCGGAATACAGTAGGACAGATCCTTACGGGTCTGAGGGCGGCCGAAGCAGGAATCGATCCTGCGAAGATTGCCGCACTGACAGCCCTGCCCGCTCTCGATATTGTTCAGCTTAACCGGGACGGGGGCGACAGGGAAGGGCAGAACTTCAACGAATTCATTTACACGGCGATTGCGTTTATCATGCTGCTTTATATGACAACGCTGCTTTACAGCCAGATGATCGGCAGATCGGTTGTAACCGAAAAAACAAGTAAGACTGTAGAGGTAATGCTTTCGTCCGTACGCCCCGAAACGCTTATGACTGGAAAGATAGTCGGAATGGGCCTTGCAGGAATTCTGCAGTATGCCGTCTGGATTCTTGTTTCTCTGGTTTTCATGAAGATTGCCGGTCCGGTTTTCAGCCTTGAAATGCCGGCCCTTCTGTCGTCCGATAAACTCGGTTTTCTGATATTGTTTTTTCTGCTTGCGTTTTTCCTGTATTCAGGACTGTATGCGGCGGTCGGCGCAATGTCCGAGGATGAACAGAGCTACGGACAGGTGCAGATGCCCTTCATCATTCCGCTTGTTGTTCCGATGGTGATGGTCTCTTATCTTGTAATGAACCCTGATGCGCCGGTTACTGTTTTTATGTCGTTTTTTCCGCTTACCGCGCCGATGACGATGTTCGTACGCGTGATAGTGTCCTACCCTGGGACTCTGCAGATCCTGATCTGTGTCGCTGTAATGCTTGTTTCGATTGTTCTGACTGCAATCGGATCAGGGAAGATCTTCCGGACGGCGATCCTGATGACGGGCAAGAGTATGAAACTCAAAGACGGGATCAAGCTGCTATTTGCGGGGGATAGATAGTTGCATATATTTTTATCGATAATTAGTTATAGTATTGACATGGCGGCCCGTATATAGTAAAAAGTATATATGGTTATTACTGAGAAAGCAAAGGGTCCCCTGAAGGAACTGATTGACACCCGTCCCGGGAAGGTTTTTACGGTTTTTATTCAGGGGTTCGGCTGAGGCGGTCCGCAGATAAATATGGCTCTGGATGAGTCCGACGAAAAACTGACCGCCCTTGAACATGAAGGGTTTACGTTCCAGTTTGAAGAACGTTTACAACAAATAGTTGATACTATCATTATTGATTTCACGGAAAACTTCTGGCAGAGGGGGCTTACAATAAGAACCTCGCAGAGAGGAAGCTGCTGAGATCAGAGCCGGTTCTCCGCCGGACTGTAGAGCCGCAGGATTTTGTTCCTGCGGCAGGTTAAAAGGCGTGATTATCCTTGGGGTTTCTCCACGCCCGCCAATATTTCAGGAAGCAGCTGTCCGGCTGCTTTGAAATTATACTTTTCAATCATAGAATCCAGTTCTTCCATCTTTTCAAACAGTTCATCCGGCAGGCTGTATTCAGTTATCCTGCAGCAGACCGCCGAACAGTCCTTCGGCCGCCGTTTTGGAATAATTTCAACGAGTTCGGTCAGCAGTTTATTGACCTCTTCCCGGTTAAATGCTTTCTTTTGATCGCCTCCCGATGATTCGCTGGTCCCGGAAGAATCTGCCGGGGACGCTGCCTTCTGTCCCTTTTTCGGGGGATTTTCCGCAAAACCAGCGGTTTTCAGGTTTTCGATCAGGAACTCCAGGTTATTCAGGAAATCTGTTTTTGCCTTATCGTCCGATTTTTCCTCTTTTAGGTGAGAATCAAACACAGCTGCGCTCTTCTGCAGTTCTTCCGCACCCAGGTTTCCCGAGGCTCCCTTTATTGTATGCACAAGCCTTTCGGCTGTTTTAAAATCAGCAGCTGCTATGGCCGTATCCAGCTCCTTCCGGGAGTTCCCAAAGTCAGTCACAAAACTGCGGAGAAGCTTTCTGTACAGTTTGATATTGCCGTTTACCCGTTTGAGGCCGTTCGAAGTATCAAGCTGGCCTACCTCGGGCAGTTCCTCCACCGGAATCGTCTTCATACCGGGTTCCGGGTGTTTCTCAAAGTTTTCAGGAAGCTTTCTGCTTCCTCCTGGAAGCCATTTTACAAGCGCTTTCCACAGCATCCCCGGATCGATAGGTTTTGTGACGTAATCGTTCATTCCGGCTGAAAGAACGCGTTCCTGTACCCCGCTCATTGCGTCCGCCGTCATCGCGATTACCGGCAGGCTGATGAAGTCAGGGTTTGCTCTTATGCTTTTTACTGCTTCATATCCGTCCATCACCGGCATCTGCAGATCCATCAGGACAATCTCAAAGCCGGAGTCAGCGGTCAGGCTATCCCTGAGGCCCCGGGTAAACACCGCTTCACAGGCAAGTCTGCCGTTATCGGCTATTTCAACAAAGAAACCTTCCTGTTCCAGAATCTCGCTTGCTACCTGCTGATTGATTTCGTTATCTTCGACTAAAAGGATCCTCGCTCCGCGGATCTGTTCGAAACCTTCAGGTTTACTCTCGGCCGTTCCCTTGTTCTCTTCTTGCTGTTCATACCCCAGTACTGACATGATCTGGTTCAACAGCGCGGACTGGCTTACCGGCTTAAGCAGGATCCCGTCGAAGCCCGCGTCCCCGGCTTTTCGTATAACATCTTCCATTCCGAACCCTGTTGCGAGGATTACCTTCGGAAGCTCCGAAGGATCGTAGAAATCCCTGATCATATTGAAAGTCTCCACACCGTTCAATCCGGGCATCTGAAAGTCCAGCAGAATCAGATCATATTTTTTTGAACCCGATTCAGTGTTTCTTTTTATCTCGTTCAGGGCGTCATGTCCGCTGGTCGCAATAACAGACTGACTTCCAAAATCATCCAGGTAGCTGCTGAATACCTTGCAGACTGTTGTACTGTCGTCGACTATAAGGATCTTCAGCTCGCTCATAACCGGGAATACTGTTTTTCTTTTTCTGGCAGCCTGCTTTTCCTGAATCGGCAGCCGTGCCGTGAAAAAGAACTCGCTTCCCTTCCCGTACTCACTCTCGACACCGACTTCACCGTCCATCATTTCAGTCAGCCTCTTGCTGATTGTGAGCCCGAGTCCGGTACCGCCGTATTTTCGTGTAGTTGAGGTGTCCGCCTGTGAGAATGCCTGGAACAGCTTGGACCTTTGTTCAGGTGTCAGTCCTATTCCTGTATCCCTGACGCCGAAGCGGAGCAGCACATTATTTTTTCCTTTCTCAATCAGCCTGGCCGATACGACAATTTCGCCTTCCTGCGTAAATTTAACCGCGTTATTGGTGAAGTTCAGAAGGATCTGGCCGAGCCTCAGCGGGTCTCCAATCAGGTTTACAGGAATGTCATGGTCAACAGAGATCACGAATTCGAGCCCTTTATCCTGGGCCTTGATGCTTACGAGGTTTGCAAGGTTTTCAAATACCTCATCAAGGTTGAAATCTATTGATTCAATGTCCATCTTTCCGGCTTCGATTTTAGAGAAGTCAAGAATGTCGTTGATTATACCCAGCAGGTTATGCGCTGAGTTGTATATCTTTGCGGAATAATCCTTCTGCTTGTCCGACAGCTCAGTTTTCATAAGCAGGTGATTAAGACCGAGAATGGCGTTCATCGGTGTCCTGATCTCATGGCTCATATTTGCAAGAAAATCGCCCTTTGCCCTGGTAGCTGCTTCAGCTGCTTCTTTTGCAACGTGCAGTTCTTCTGCCTGCTTTTCAAGCTCGTCATTCTTGCCCCGCAGGCTTGTCAGAAGAACTTCCCTTGAGGGTGAAGAAAGGATACCTGATATTATCGAAAAATCTTCGCCTGTAAGTTTACGGCTGCCGCCGAGCGACCAGAAAGCGGCTATTTCAGTACTGTTTCCGGTTTCGGAATTTTCGGTTATTCTGCCGAGCAGCCTTTTCGGGCCGCTGCCGAGGGTAACCCGTCGGTCGAAGACTACGTTCAATGACAAAAATTCCGGCTGCTGGTCATCATCCAGATAAAAGCCGGTTTTTGCGGCAGCGCCGCTTTTGAATCCTGTTTTGATCAGCTCGGAAAACCCGGCAGCATACCTCGATGCCGTAATCTCTTCAATGCCGACATGTCCCGATACGCTCATGAGTTTGCTCACTATATCATTCAGTTCGAGCGCTGTTTTTACTTCCATATTTGCAACATTTATCATTTAAGATACCTCAATACTGAGCACGAGCTGTCATCGTTGTCTTTTCCGAGCAGCGTAATGAAGCTCGCGGCTATATCCTCTGAGCTGCCGCTCAGCAGATCCGGGTATTCTTCCATTACAAAGTGTTCAGTAATTCCGTCGGAGGTCAGTACTATAATGTCTCCCGGATAAACAACGGCAGTCTGTGTTTTAGGCGGCCGGATCGAATAACCGATTATCCCGTCTGCCGACCTCAGCGACTGCCTGCGGTAGCCGTATATTCTTGCGGTTATATTACCTATTCCGGAGTATCTGAAGTCTCCGGATTCAAGATCCAGAATCCCGATAAAACCTACGGTCCCGACGGAGCCCGTCAATACTTCATGAAGTCCCGAGATTATTTCATCCGGCTCTTTGCCGCACGTCTTTTCGGTAAAATTCACGGCGGCTGCTGCGGCTTCAGCTGCCGCAGCGCCGTGTCCCAGTGCATCAAAATGCGCTATAAAGCAGTTTCCGTCAATAATTCTGAAGCAGCCGTCATCCCCGCATTCGTCATCACGCCCGGAATATGGTTTTTTTATCAGTGCATAATCGACTGGGTTCATTGTCCGGTTCTCCACTTTCTGACCTTAACAATTGTGCCCTTCCGGTTTTCTGATTCAATAATGAATTCATCCATCAGTCTTTTTACGCTCGGCAATCCGAGTCCGAGGCTTTTACCTGTGGAATAAGTTTCACGCATCGCCATCTCAATATCCGGTATGCCTGGGCCGTTATCAACCGCTTCTATCTCTATTCCGGTTTTATCAGCATCTGTGACGGCGCGCAGGTAAATCATTCCTGATCCGGCATATTTGATTATATTCGTAGACAGTTCCGATGCAGCCGTAGAAATCAGTGCGGTCTCGGTATTGGAGTATCCGAGTTCTTTTGTGAGGATCATAACGGCGTATACAAAGCCTGCATTATCGGAGGGCTGATGAAGTTCGAACAACTGCTCATCAGAAACGGAGATCATTTAATTCTGCCCGCATTTTCTTTTAAAAATGCCAAACCGTCATCCATTGTTGACACGGTAATCAGTCCGTCTGTATCCACGTCAAGTTCGACCAGGCTCGATGCTGCGCCCGGCTGAATCCCGACGATTACTGATTCAGCTCCGATTACCGAGAGTGTTTTTACCATCTTTCTGAGGGCTTCAAAAAGTGAACTGTCCATTACCCGGACAGCTGAAAGATCCAGAACAGCCTGTTCAACTTTCCTGGTCCTTACGGTATTCAGAATTTGGTCCTGCTTTTTGAACAACTCTCTTTCGTCGATGCTGTTGCTTAAGGTGATTATGAGCGTCCGGTCAACTATCTGGATTCCTTCCATAATTGATCCTTCAGTTATTGATTACATTTAGTTTAAGTGCGGAGAATGAATCCGACAGCGCTTCCTGGAGGTTTGATTTTGTTGTGATTGAGCCGAGTTCTATTCCAAGCTGTACAAGTGTCTGTGCGACTGCAGGAGAAATCCCCGACAGGATGCATGTGCAGCCCATAAGCTTTGTCGCCTTGGCTATTTTGATAAGATGGTTCGCAACAGCAGTATCGACTGCAGCCACCCCCTGGATGTCGAGAATAATCACCTTCGCGGAAGTTTCGTTAATCTCGTTGAGCATCTTGTCCATCATCTGCTGGGCCCTGAATGAGTCGATAATTCCAACCACAGGAAGCATCAGGATCCTGTCCCAGAGTTTGATTACGGGGGTCGATATCTCCATTATCGTCTTACTCTGCTCTTTGAGTTTCTTCTCCTGCTGCACGGTTTCGGTGATGTCTATGATGTATTCAAGTCCGCCTACAATTTCGCCGTTGTCATCGACGAGCGCATCTGAGGTATATTCTATCGGGAGCACTCTTCCGCTCAGGGTCACTTCGTTTCTGACGGTAACGGATTTACCTCCTTCGATAACCTGCCGCATTCGGCATTCAGGCGTATTGCAGTGTTTTGATTTCATGATGGAATAACAGTAATTACCTTCCAGGGCTTCCCTTTTCTTTCCTGTCATCCTGCATCCGGCATTGTTCATGTAAATGATTCTGAGATCCTTGTCTACCGCCATGACCGGGGTGGGAAGCTGTTCGAGTATCTGTTTTGACATAATGTTGCTGATAGGGTTCTGGGCGGGGGGCATTTTTTTTTCCATACTTTTATTCTCCTTAACTAATCAATTCTAAGTTTCGAAAGAGCTGTTGTCAATTAATAAATTTTTGCTGCTACAATTGTTAGGAGACTATATCTGCTTTTGGATGATAGAAGTTTGTGGACCTGCCGCTGTTTTAGTCCGCCGCGAGTACGGCTTCGGCTGTGCTTCTGTCGGTTACGAGTATATTTATTATCCTTCCTTTGAGTGCCGAGTGAATGGCCTGAACTTTATGCTGCCCGTTTGCGACGGCCATTACATATCTGATTCTGCTAAGCTGCTGAAGATCGATTCCGATTGTCCTTTCGTCAAAAATTGTACTGCACGGCTGCCCGGCATCATTGTAGAAATGTGAGTTTATGTCCCCGGCAAGGTTCAGTTTTTCGGCGGACTTCAATTCATCCGCAGTAATGTACCCGTCGCGGTAAAGCATTGTGGTCGGTTTCGGCCGCATTCCGCCGATTCCTACCACAGCTATATTTATGTCTCCGAATTTTTCCATTGTCGATCTTATCGTTGTTTCTTTCAGCAGTATTTCCCGTGCTTCCCGATTGTCGACGATTGCGGGCGCATACAGCTGGAACAGTCTGCTGCCTTCAATCTTTGCCGCGAGGGTCGAAGTCAGTTCAACAGGGTTGAATCCCTGTTCGACCTGGTGCAGCCCCCCTGTCAGCTGGATGATTGAAATGTCCCTGATACTGACGGGTGAAGAAAATGCCTGAATCATTTTAAGTATTGTAGATCCCCAGGCAATTCCGATACAGTCCCCGTCCTGCAGCATTCCGGCCAGCTGCTGTGCTGCCGAAGCTCCAATCAGGCCTTTTGTACCTTCGTCATTTACACCGGTATCGGTAACAATTGCCCGATAGATTTTATATTTTTTTTCAAGAGCACTTTCCAGTTCGAAATGTGCGCCGGGCAATTCCCTGATTTTAATCTGTACAGTTCCGTCGGCGACGGCATCTTCAAGGATCTTCGCTATCTTGAATCGTGAAAAACGTGTTTTTTCGGCTATCTCTACCTTTGACAGTCCTTCTTCATAATAGAGTTTGCAGATTTTAATTTTTATCGCAAGTTCAGACATCGGTAACCTTCTTTATAAGTGAATTGACACTGTCCAGGTCAGGCAGGGCTTCCGCTACACCAATCCTGGTCGAGGTCAGCGCTGCGGCAGCCGCTCCAAAGCCGACGGCTTTTTCGAGGAGTTTCCGCTCGGATGCTATTTGTTCAAGACTGTAGTCCGCCAGGACCGACAGCACCGCCGAAATAAAGCTGTCGCCGCATCCGGTCGAGTCAACAGAATCAAGCTTTATTATTTCCTTCGTTCCGGAGTATTCCCTTGTGGCATATATACTGCCGTATTCTCCCTTCGTGCACAATACAATTTGCGGACCGCATTCCAGCAATTTTTTCACTCCCGCTTCGAGATCGTTGTGACCGATCAGAAAACGCATCTCATCGTCGTTGATTTTGATTATATCCGCATACTCGACAGCAGCCCAGATTGTTTTAAAAGCTGTCTGCTCCGACGGCCAGAGGCTTGGCCGGTAATTGGGGTCATACGATATGATACTTCCGTTTTTTTTCGCCTTTGTTACGGATTTTAATGTTGAAGCTGCTGCCGGTTCATTGATCAGCGATATTGAACCGAAATGAAAAAACTTCGTATCAAAGAGTTCCTCAGGAATTTCTTCAAAGCTGATCCGCATATCCGCCCCGGGATTCCGGTAGAAAAGAAATTCCCTGGTAAACGCGGTCGGCAGCCCTATAAATGCGAGCCCGGTATTAACCTCGTTATCGAACTGAATTCCCGCGGTATCGACGCCGTATTTGCCGACAGTTTCGAATATATGCCTGCCGAAAGCTTCGTTTCCCACACGGGTGATAAATCCTGTCTTCCTTCCCAGTTTGGAGCACCCTATTGCGGTATTGGCGGGGGCTCCGCCTGCTATTCTTTTAAATGATGAGACCTCGGTCAGGCTCATTCCCGTCTCAATTGCCGCGAGATCAATAAGCGCTTCACCGATCGTTACGACATCAAACATCGGCATGCTCCTGTATTGCATGATTCAATAATTATCGAATCATATTTCTCTCAAAAGATATTGTCAATAAATAATGTGTAAAATATTCTCTTAAACCCATTTAAAAATAACATTTGAGGTAAAAATACACAAATGAGCTGTTTTTAATTGACAATTCCGCCAACGGGGAATATCCTTAAATCACAAACGAGCGATAGTGTAACAAATGATAATAAAAGGAGGAGGGAATGAAGCAGATCAGGGGGCCGGCAATTTTTCTGGCTCAGTTTTACAGGGAGTCTGAGCCTTTTAATTCGATAGGGTCAATCTGCAGCTGGGCGGCGTCCCTCGGCTATAGGGGTGTTCAGATTCCGACTTGGGAACGCGGTCTGATTGATCTTGATGCGGCTGCTGAATCCTCCGGTTACTGTGAGGATTACAGCGGCAGGCTCAATGAAATCGGAATAGAGATCGTTGACCTGGGTTCGTACCTTCAGGGGCAGTGCATGGCTTTTCACCCGGCGTATGAAACCGGTTTTCAGCCTTTTTTTCCGGCAGGACTTAATGAAAATGAGCGGCTTGAATGGGCGGCGGACCAGCTTAAAAAGTCGATCCGCGCTGCGGCCAATCTTGGAGTGAAGAATATCTCCGTGATGTCCGGGGGGCTTCTGTGGCACATGGCTTACCCCTGGCCCCAGCGTCCGGAAGGCCTGGTCAATGAAGCCTTCGCCGAACTTGCAGAAAGATGGCTTCCGGTTCTCAGGTTTGCGGATGAACATGGGGTGACTATCGGTTATGAACTTCATCCGGGTTCGGACCTTTTCGACGGGGCAACCTTTGAAATGTTTCTGGACAGGGTCGGAAATATTCCGTCTGCCTGTCTGACCTATGATCCGAGCCACTTTGTTCTTCAGCAGCTGGATTACATCGATTTTATCCGGCTCTATGCAGACAGGATCAAGGCTATGCATGTTAAGGATGCAGAATTCAACCCGACCGGAAGAACCGGCGTATATGGAGGATTCCAGGGCTGGGCGGACAGGGCCGGCAGATTCAGATCCCCGGGCGACGGTCAGGTCGACTTTAAACGGATATTTTCAATGCTCACGCAGGCAGGCTTCGACGGCTGGGCAATCCTTGAATGGGAATGCTGTATAAAAAGCCCGGAGCAGGGCGCGCGTGAGGGAGCGCCATTTATTTCGAGGCACATAATTGAGGTTTCGGATGTGGCTTTTGATGATTTTGCCGGCGGGGCAACAGACAGGCATCGCAACAGGCGGATGCTTGGACTGGAGGATTGATGACAGCAAAGGAACTGCAAAGAAAGACGGTTGAGGCAAGAATCAATATTGTGAAAATGACAACCGCGGTACAGGGGGGGCATCTGGCCGGCTCGCTGTCCTGTATCGATATTCTGATCGCCCTGTTTTTTAGCGAGCTCAGGTTCCGGGCCGATGACCCCGGCTGGAAACTCCGTGACCGGTTTGTACTGAGCAAGGGCCACGGTGCGCCGGCGCTTTACACAGTGCTTGCAATGTGCGGATATTTCCCGCTTGAAGAACTGTATACCCTCAGAAAAATCAATTCCAGGCTGCAGGGCCACCCCGTATGTTCAAAGCTTCCGGGGATTGAAATCTGCACCGGTTCTCTGGGTACTGGCTTCTCGGCAGCCGTCGGAATGGCGCTCGGCTGCAAACTCGATGACGACGGCGACAAACAGGTTTTTGTGCTGCTTGGCGACGGTGAAAATGATGAGGGCCAGATCTGGGAAGCTGCGATGGCTGCCTCACACTTCAATTTGAATAATATTACGGCAATAATTGATAGAAACCATTACCAGATCGACGGCAGTACTTCAGAGGTTATGGAACTGGAACCACTTGCCGATAAATGGCGGGCATTCGGCTGGAAGGTTGTTGAGGTCGACGGACACGACCCGGGTGAAATCGCTGAAGCGCTTAAGGTAAGCCGGGGGGGGAGGACAATGATTATTGCAGAAACGGTGAAAGGAAAGGGCGTACCGCTTGTCGAGAACAATAATGCCTATCACTCTAAACCGCTGAGCCCGGCTGATGCCGAACTTGCACTTGCGGAACTTGAAATGAAATTAGCGGAGGACAGAGAATGATCGGTATCGGGGGTGCTGAAGAACTGAAATCAACGCGGGAGGCATATGGTGAAGTTCTTGTTGAGCTGGGAGAAAAGTATCCCAATCTGGTTGTGATGGAGGCGGATCTCGGCAAATCAACATATTCGATAAAATTCAAGGACAGATTCCCCGAAAGATATTTTGATGTGGGAATAGCCGAGCAGAACCTGATCGGGATGGCTTCCGGGCTTGCAAAGACGGGCCGGACAGTTTTTGCTTCCACCCTTGCGATTTTTGCACCGGGCCGCTGCTGGGACCAGGTCCGAAACACACTTGCCCATTCAAAATGCAGCGTAAAACTTGTAACCACGCATGCTGGCCTGTCTATCGGGAAGGACGGCTCTTCCCACCAGGCGCTTGAAGATATTGCCCTGCTCAGGGTTATTCCGGAAATGACTGTAATTGTTCCCTGCGATGCGAACGAAACCAAACGCGCCATAAGAAAGATTGCCGGGCTTGACGGTCCTTTCTCGGTCAGGCTGGCAAGACCCGAAACTCCGATGGTTACGCCGGCTGACGGAGACTTTGAAATAGGCCGGGGGATGGTTCTTCGGGAGGGATCGGACCTCACATTCGCAGCCTGCGGGCTTATGGTGCACGAATGCCTGAAGGCTGCCGACAAACTTGCTGGCTACGGAATTTCCGCAGAGGTATTGAACATACCTACGGTAAAACCGATAGACCGTGATCTTCTTGTCGCAAGCGGAGGCAAAACCGGGCTGATTATTTCATGCGAAGAGCACAGCATAATAGGAGGGTTCGGCTCTGCCGTTCTTGAAGCCCTTGAAGAGGAGACAGGAATCATCTGCCGCAGGGTAGGCACAAACGACTGCTGGGGTGAATCGGGTGAGCCGGATGATCTTTTCGAAAAATATGGGCTCTCGGCTGCTTCGATTGTGAAAACAGCAGTTGAGATGCTGAAAAAGCGAAAATGACAGGAGAAAATTATGCTGATTAAACCGTTCGGAAGGAATGTCGGAATAGGCTTTGCCGGAAGCGTGGATACCGATACAGGACAGAGGACTACAACGCTTGCTGCCCAGGTCAGATCCATAAACGAGATGTACGTAAGTGCTGTATTCAACCCTGATAAAGAGGAAGCGGGACTTGTCGTCAGTAAAGCCGGCCTGGACAGGGACGGCGGCTGCGGGATGATTTCATCCGCTGTTGACAATCTTGAAGAGTTTCTTTCGGGACCGCTCGAGGTTGTAGTGGTAAGTGATATGGACGCGGCAGTCGCAAATAAGGTGATTCTTGAATCATTTAAAGCCGGTAAGCATGTAATCAACCTGAACGCGGTAAGCGAGGCGGCACTCGGTGTGTTATATAAGACGAAGGCCGCGGAATCCGGTGTTGTCTACTCGGTCGGTGCCGGGGATGAGCCGGCGGCAACCCTCGAACTGGTCGAATTCTGTGAAAAACTGAACCTCGATATAGTATGCGCAGGCAAGGGTAAGAATAACCCAATGAACCTTCACGCTGTACCGGATGATTATTTTGATTACGGAAAGCAGAAAAATCTTAACCCTCAGAGCATTGCATCTTTTGTGGATGGAACAAAGACTATGCTCGAGATGTCGATACTTTCCAATGCCACAGGCTGGAGAATCGACAGGCCCGGTATGCATGGTCCGAACGTTAATGTGGATCAGCTCACGTCCGTTTTTGTTCCGCAGAGCGCCGGGGGCATCCTTCATTCGACTCCGGTTATCGACTACGGAATAGGAGATATTGCCCCCGGAGTGTTCGTAATATTCACCACGTCACAGCAGTCGATTATCGATGAGCTTCTTTATCTGAAAATGAAGGGAGGACCCTATTTTTACCTGTATAAACCATATCACCTCGGGAACATTGAAGCCCCTCTTTCAATTCATGCTATTCTCAGGGAGCAAAGGCCTTCACTTGTAATCAAAGGCGACTTTGTTACAATTGTATGCGCTAAAACAAAGAAGGCTCTCAAGGCCGGGGATGAATTCGATACAACCGGAGGCTACACATTTTACGGTTACGCCGTACCGGCTGAAACCGCAAGGCTTCACAATCTTGCGCCGCTCGCGCTCATTGAAAAAAGCACTGCCAGACGCGATATAGGTTCCGATGAGTTAATTACAATGGATGATATAAAGATAGACGAATCCCGCGGCTTGTTTGACAGCTGGAATATCCAGAAAGTGTTTACCGGCAACTATCGAAAAGATTGAAAACAATTCCGCCGCATAGTATGGTTACATTAATCTTTTAACGGGGTATTTGGCTGACAGGATGAACAATACAAGGGTACTGCCGATCGTTAAATGGGTCGGCGGTAAGCGGCAGCTGCTTGGCAATATTATAGAAAAACTTCCTGCGGAAGTCCTCGAGGACAGGACCGCATATTTTGAACCCTTCATAGGCGGCGGGGCTGTCCTGTTTCGACTGCAGATGTCAAATGCCGTGATTAATGATCATAATGAGGAGCTGATTAATCTCTACCGTGTTATCAGGGACCGGCCTGCAGAATTAATT
>QKCC01000019.1 GCA_003245835.1 Spirochaetales bacterium
CAGATTATTACATCAGGAAGAAATATGATTTTCAGGCGATTGGCATAACGGTGGACTCTGAAGCAGATTTGCCGGAGATCCTCTGTGAAGGTCAGAAGCTTCAGCAGGTATTTCTGAATATTCTTAAAAACGGAGCACAGGCTATGAGTTTGTACAGCGAGCAGCTGACAGAAGGAGGGCGGTTCGGTTACAAGCCCGGGTTTCGAATAAGCCTGAAAAATGCTCCGGCCGAAGATTCTCTGCAGGCGGGAATTCTGGTTGAAATCGAGGATAACGGGCCGGGTATGAGTGACGAGGTTCGTAAACGAATTTTTGAACCCTTCTTCACAACAAAACCAATCGGCGAAGGCACAGGGCTGGGGCTTTCGGTTTCGTATTTTATAATCACTGAAACACACGGCGGAAGCCTGAGGGTCGAGTCGGCTGCCGGGAAGGGTGCAAAGTTTATTATCAGACTTCCGTGCGGATATTAGATTATTAACAAGAACGTTTGTATAAACTCAAACTGTGATATACTTTCAGTGGTTACAGTCAATTATATAACGGAGATAAGAGAATGTTTTTTATCAAACCGATTGCAAAGCTGATTGCGGCTTTGAATTCCAATGCTAAACCCGGGGCGGTAGCCGCAGCGGTTTCATTTGCCCTGCTGCTGGCACTGGTGCCTTCCTTTAACCTGATCTGGCCCGTTTTATTCATAATCTCTCTTTTGATCCGGCTGAACTGGGGATTTGAGATTGTCTTCATTGCCCTTTTTAAATGGCTTGTGCCGCTGGTTGATCCTCTGATCGAACCTATAGGCTGGAAAATTCTGCAGTCTCCGCATGTCTCCGCGTTTGTCTATAGAATCAATGAGATCCCCGGCCTCATCTTTCTCGGGCTCAACGATTCTCTGATGATCGGAGGGCTTGCAGCCGGTATTGCGGCCTGGATTCCGGTGTTCATCCTGTCCAGGCTTATTGTGGTTCTGTTCAGAGAAAAGGTTTCTCCGAAAATTGCGAGGTCGAAGTTTGTCGCCGGGCTCAGTAAGGCTCCGATTATCGGCCAGCTGATGCAGGCAGTGCGCCAATTCAGCGAGGCATGGTAAGGAGCGGGTATGGCAGACGATAAAAAGGCTCCCGGAATATTCAGAAAACCGGTTACGAAAATAAGATGGGAAAAGAAATTCCTGAAAAAGATCTACCTGCCCGAAGACAGGAAATTTCTCGAGTCGCTTGCGGTCGAGGAAGACGGGATGATCCGTGTAAATACGGCCGGGATCTCGGCAAAGAATCTGAAGCGCCTGAAAGAGATCGGCAAAGCAATAAAAAGCAACCGCAAAAGCGTAAGTTTTATTTTGATTTTTATTCTGGTACTGCTTGCCGGAGGCGGGGCCCTTTTCCATTTTTATGTCAAGGACAGGCTTGCCGGAAGATTGATAGAAAAGGGGCTTGAAAAGGTTTTTCTCGCAAAGACCGAAACTGCAGGCGTAAAGATTTCGATACTCGGCGGCAGTCTTTCGCTTGATTACCTTGCGATTGCGGATGCGGAAGATCCTATGACGAATCTTGTCGAATTTTCTTCAGTAGAGGCCGATCTGAATACGGCTGAACTGCTTCAGGGCCGGATAAGAATTGAGGATCTCGGCTTTTCAGGAATGAAGCGCGGCACCGCCCGTACTGTTTCCGGTGCGCTCGACAATCCTTCGGCAGAAGGCAGCGGTGAAGATTCCGCCGGTACGGGTTCCTCAGGAAAAGATCCAGGAGCGGCACAGGCCGGTGACGGTTCGACGCTTTCAAATTCTGTATCGGATATTGTAAACCGCCTCTCGGTTCTGGCCGGCAGTATAGACCCGCAGCAGATCCTTGAAAGTCAGAAAGAAAACCTCCAGAGTTTTGGTGTGATTGAAGATGCTCAGAATAAGATTGAAGAATACAGCAGTCACTGGCAGGAGCGTGCTGAAGACTGGTCAGGGAAAATGGATGAATGGCAGGATTCCGCGAAATATGTCGCTTCAATAAATCCCTCATCCTTCACCGATGCCGCATCGGCCCAGGCCGCTATAACCAGGCTGCAGAAAATATACAGCAGTGCTGAAACTGATTTTAACGCTGTCCAGTCTGATTTCACCGCGGCAGGCAAGCAGCTCGATGCGGCAGTTAAGCTTTCCGGTGATGTGACAAGGGCTGTGGAAGCGGATTACCGTTATATTGAGGCTCTCGTGGTGCCTCCGAAAGAAGGGACGGTTGACTGGGCGGCGGGTATTCTTGAACAGGTTCTTTCCATGCCTGTGCGCAAATACCTGTCATACCTTGACCGCGGCATGCAGTGGTATGAACGAATCGAACGGCTGACAGAAACCGGCGAAAAAATCAGACCGGGAAACCGGAAGGCTGGGCGAAGCCTTCCTCAGCCCGGCGGCGCCCCTTCCGGATTTGTTCTGGTTCATGCTTCAGCTTCCGGAGAAGAACCCGGAACTGCATACGGCTTTGAATTAAATAACATAGTAAGCGAACCGGATAAAAAGGAAGGCGAGGCAAGCCTTGAAATCGCTCTTGAAACAGCTTCTCTCGGCGCAGCTTCTGCGCTGATTACAGAGAGCGGAATGAATCTTGAAATACCCTCGGTAAGTTTTGATCTCGGTAATACTCTGGAGGCTCTCGATATAGCGGATTTCTCCGGCAGACTTTCTATCGCAGCGGATGCCGAATGGCATGAGTCGCTGATAGACGGTGATATTTCGATACATTCAGGTGAAATGCTGCTCAGCCCGGCGGTTCAGGGCAGTATAATATTCAAGCTTATTAACAGCGTAATCGAATCAGCCGGAGGGCTGTCGGCAGACGGCAGTTTCTCGTGGAGTGATCCGGGAAAACTCAGTATGTCGCTTCAAACAAGCCTGGACAAAGGGCTGTCCGGTGCAGTCCGGAAGCTTGCCGAAGAGGGCGCCGGTGAAGGGCTGAAATTGCTGAAAGATTATCTCGGCAGTGATCTGGAAGGCCCTCTGGCGAATCTGGAAGGTGTTCTGGGAGGCCTGAAAACCGATGTTGACAGTATTGATTCATATAAATCTCAGCTTGAAGGATACCGGAAGGCCGCTGAAGAAAAGATTGCAGCCGTACAGAAGCAGGTTGAGCAGGGGCTTAAACAGCAGGCTGCATCTGTAATAAAAGATGCGCTTCCTGCAGGTACAGAGAAGCAGATCGAGGATGCCGGCGATGCTCTTAAAAAGAATCTCGGAGGCTTGCTGAATTTTTGAGCAGAGCCTGGATGTAAAACCTGAATAATGCGAAGTAAATTTGCTTTTGCGGTATGGTTTCATATAATTAGTATATGGCCGAAGGTATACAGGAATTAAGGAAGTTCGTTGCTCCCGAAATACTCTATGGTGCCGGAGCTGCGCTTAATGTTACCGGCTACGTAAGCAACTTCGGCGGCCGGCATGTCCTTCTTGTTTCCGATCATGGCCTTGAGATTGCCGGCTGGACAGGAATGATTGAAAATTCGCTGAAAGAAGCGGGAATTAATTACACAGCCTTCTATGAAATAACCCCGAATCCGAAAGATTTCGAGGTTGCTGCCGGTGTCGACATTTACCTCGAGAACGGCTGCGACATGATAGTTGCAGTCGGAGGGGGCAGCCCTATGGACTGCGCAAAGGGTATCGGCGTATCGGTATCGAATAGGTCGCCTGTCGCAGCATTCGAGGGAGTTGATAAGGTCAGGATACCTATGCCCCCGTTTGCCTGTATTCCTACAACAGCCGGTACTTCGGCTGATGTTTCCCAATTTGCTATAATCACAAACACAAAAGAAAAATATAAAATGGCGCTTGTCAGTAAAGGACTGGTGCCTGACCTGAGCCTGATAGATCCCGGGCTCAGTGTGACCATGAGTCCGGAACTGACGGCAGAAACCGGCCTCGATGCGCTTACACATGCGGTGGAGTCCTATGTCTCAAATGCTTCGAGCCCGCTGACCGACCTTCATGCCGAACGTGCCTTCGAATACGTTTTTGAAAATCTTGTCAAAGCAGTCAGAAGACCGGATGATATAGCGGCAAGATCAGGGATGATGCTCGGCAGTCTGCATGCCGGACTCTCTTTTTCGAATGCAAGTCTCGGGCTGGTGCATTCAATGGCTCATGCGCTCGGCGGACTGCTTGATCTTCCGCACGGGCTCTGCAACGCGCTTCTTCTCGAGCATGTAATTGAATATAACTTTGAAGCTGAACCCCGGAAATATACGAAGCTTGCGGAAATTTTTTCCGGCAGATCTCTTTCAGACTGCAGCAGCAGTGAGGTTTCGGATATTCTCGTCTCGGCAGTTCGGGAACTGCGGAAACAAGCGGGGGTCACTGATCATTTAAAGGCTGATGAGATAGGTTCAGAAACACTGGAAAAGCTGGCAGCCAAGGCACTGAACGATGCCTGTGTAGTAACGAATCCCAAAGTTCCGGCTAAAAAGGATATTATCAGCATTTATGGAAAAGTATTCGCAGGATGACATCAGGCGCAAGATAATTGGGCTGGGAGAATCGTCCGTCAGAAAAAGCTATTACCCCCTTCTTCAGGAAAAAATATTTGATTTGGAAGAAAAACAGAGGCAGCTGATGGAGACCGTCAGGACGCTTGAAGAGAGGGAAGTCGAGCTTGAGAAACTTCTTGAAGAGAAAGACGCACTGCTGCATGAGGTTAATCACAGGGTAAAGAACAATCTTCAGATAATAACAAGCCTGCTGAACATGGCCGCGCATGCTCCGGCGAAGAGCTTTGAGAAATCATTTCATGACTCATTGAAACAGGTGGAAACGATATCTGTAATCTATCAGGATTTTATTTTCTCCGAGAGCTATACCGAGGTAACCCTGCTTGCTTTTTTAAAGCTGATTGCGGTTAATGCTCGGGCCGACAGTTCCAAGCACGATGTAGAAATCGGCTTTGAGCTTCCTGATGAAGAGGTTATCATCAGCATCGACTGCGCGATTCCACTGGCATTGATTATAAATGAAGCCCTGTCAAATGCTTTTCAGCACGCATTTACAGATAACGTAGGCAGGCTCATTATTACTGTACAGGCATCTGAAAAAGCTGAAAAAAACTGGATTCTTTCAATCTGTGACACCGGCCCCGGTCTTGCCGGCAGCAGTTGTGATATGAAAAATGGCGAGCATGTTTCCGAGGGTTTCGGTATCCAGCTTATCAGCGCCCTGTCGCTTCAGATAGGCGCCGAATACAGCTATACGGATACCGGAGACGGTGCGTGCTTTAAAATCGAGTTTAAGGAGTAAGCCTCCAGCTGCTGGACTGCTGTTATTTCTTTCCGGTCAGCTTGATTATATGATACCCGAACTGGGTTCTTACCACTTCGCTGACCGCGCCTATACCCATTCTGGAGCAGGCGCGTTCAAATTCAGGTACCATTTTTCCCGGACCGAACCAGCCAAGGTCGCCGCCTTTTGATTTACTCGGGCAGGTTGAGAAATCCCTTGCGATTGCCTCGAAATTGGCTCCCTGCTTGATTCTTCGCTGAAGATCCCTGGCCTGGCTTTCGCTCTTGACCAGAATATGACTTGCTTTCCATTCCATAGGGCAGATATTACCCGCTCAGGCAACTTTGTGCAAGCTTATTACTCATCCGCACGGCGGCATCTGCTGTTTTGAAAATTTCTTACTGGAAAGCGGGCCGGCTTTTTATTATATTATTTTCATGATCTCAGACTATATTGGCGCGCATGTTACTACAGCCGGAGGCGTTGAAAACTCGCTTCTTCATGCCGATAAAATCAGGGCAGGCGGTTTTGCAATATTCACCCGCAATCAGCGAAGGTGGGAAGCCTGTGACCTTTGTGAAAACAGCATCCGCCTGTTCCGGGAACGGATGGAAGAATACGGATATACGGCTGATATGGTACTTCCGCATAATTCGTACCTGATAAACCTTGCGCAGCCTGATCCCGACAAGCGGGCAAGATCCTTCGAAGTCTTTATCGATGAACTGCAGAGGGTCCGGACACTCGGCCTCAAATTTCTGAACTTTCATCCCGGAAGCACAGTGGGGCTTATAAGCAAGCGCCGGGGAATTGAATACATTTCTGAAGCAGTTAACAGGGCTCATTCGATGGTTGAGGGCGCGGTTCATGTCCTTGAAACGACATCCGGCCAGACAAATAAAATCGGCGGAGCCTTCGAAGAAATTGCAGAAATCATAGATGGAGTTGAGGATAAATCACGTATCGGCGTTTGCATCGATACCTGTCATATCTTTGCTGCAGGTTACGATATATCAACGGCTGACGGCTGGGCAAAAACAATGGAACAGTTCGATCGGATTATAGGGATCGAGTACCTGAAGGGGATGCATCTTAATGATTCTGTGGGGGAACTCGGGTCGAAAATTGACCGGCATGAGAATATCGGAATGGGCAGAATCGGCCTCGAGGGGTTCCGGGCTATTCTTAACGATGATCGTCTCAGACAGATTCCGATGATCCTCGAAACGCCTGACAGGCGTAACTGGGACCGCGAGATTGAACTTCTAAGGAGCCTGATTCAGCCTAAGTAATCCGATACGGATTTCGAAAACGGTTGAAGAAGCAGTACCGCCCCTAATCTTTTAAACAATCCTCTTTGCTGCATTTATATTTACCCTAAATACCGCTTTCAGGTTGATATGGATACAGATTATGGCTGCAATTACTTCTATCACTATTGATCTGCACAGATGCAACGGCAATTAAAATGCAGCCATGATTAGAATATGTATCGTCGATGCCGGTGACTTGACTAAAATCTTTCCACAGCTATAATAATTCACAATGGAAAACCGGAAAAACTATTTCAGCTTTTTTTTCTTCTTCTTCTTTAGCAGCTCAGCAAGAGGGGCGCGCCGGTTTTACCTGAAGTAGTTACAGCAGGACATAACAGCGGGTTCCTCTAAAGGGGAATCCGCTTTTTTTTTAGTATTCGCAGAAATATAGGAACAAGGGTATGTCCCTTTTGAAAGGAGATATTTATGCTGCAGAAACTGGAAGAGGTGAAGAAGGAATTCGACGCCTCCATAGACGCAGTCGGTTCAATGCCCGATATGGCGCAGTTCAAGGCCGATTACCTCGGAAAGAAAGGAAAACTCAACGCTCTTATGGGCGGAATGAGGGATCTCTCCGATGATGACAAGAAAAACTTCGGTGCCCGGGCCAACGAAGTTAAGCAGGAGATGCTTGATGCCATTGATCGCAGAAGCCAGGCAATTGAGATTGATGCTATAAATGAAAAACTTGCGGAAAACCGTATGGATATCAGCTGGACCAATAAAATCAGCGACCTCGGCCAGCAGGCTGCCGGTCTGCACCCGCTGACTTCAGTTACAAGGGAGCTTGAAGATATCTTCCTTTCAATGGGGTTTGATATTCTTGACGGTCCGCATATTGAAGATGAATACCACAACTTCGAGGCGCTGAATATTCCCGAATCGCACCCGGCCCGCGATATGCAGGACACCTTCTGGTTCAAGGACGGTGAACACCTGCTGCGGACCCATACATCGAATATACAGATACGCGGAATGGAGGTGAAAAAGCCGCCGTTCAAGTTTGTCGGGCCCGGAAAGGTTTTTCGCTGTGAGACCCTCGACGCAAGCCATGAAGCAGCATTCCACCAGCTTGAGGGAATGATGGTCGGGGAGGATATTTCGGTTCCGCATATGATTCACTTCCTGCGAACTCTGCTTTCCGAAATATTCAAGGCCGAGATCAAGGTCCGCCTTCGCCCCGGGTTTTTCCCCTTTGTTGAGCCGGGTTTCGAGCTCGATTATGAGTGCATGCTCTGCGGCGGAAAGGGATGTTCGGTCTGCAAGCAGGTCGGATGGGTTGAAGCCCTCGGCTGCGGTATGGTCCACCCGAACGTTCTGCGAAGCGGCGGAATCGACCCTGACAAGTGGAACGGTTTCGCCTTCGGAATGGGCATCGACCGGCTGACGATGATGCGCTATCACATTGATGACGTGCGCCACCTGCACAGCGGAAACCTGCAGTTTTCCGAACAGTTCAGAGCATACTAGGGAGACAAGAATGAAGATAAGCCTTGAATGGATAAAAGATTTTACCGAACTTCCCGATCTGTCTCCGCTGGAGATGGGAGAACGCTTCACCCTTTCCACCTGCGAGGTCGAAGGCGTCGAAGAGACGAACGCCCATATGGAGAAGGTCACGGTTGCAGAAATAACCGGTTTTGAACCGCACCCTGAGGCCGACAAGCTCAGGCTGGTAACCTTTAAAACCGGCAGCGGTGAGCGGAAGGTCGTCTGCGGCGCCCCGAACGTTGAAATCGGAATGAAGGTTCCGTTCGCGCCTGTGGGAACGACACTGCCGGGCGGGTTCACTCTTGAACCCAAAAAGATCCGCGGAGTAATGAGCGAAGGGATGCTCTGCGCCGAGGACGAACTCGGCATCAGCGATGATCATGAGGGCCTGATGGAGCTGCCTGCGGATACCCCTGTCGGGCAGACTATGGCTGATTTTCTTGATCTGAAGCGCGACATCCTGCTTGATATTGATAATAAATCGATTACCCACCGGCCCGACCTCTGGGGGCATTACGGCATGGCGCGTGAGTTCGCCGCAGCCTTCGGCAAGCCGCTGGCAAAGCCGTTCGACGAGGCGTGGATCGGCCGGATGCGGAAATACTACAACGATAAAAAGCCTCCGGTAACCATAAAGGTCGAGAAAGACACTGCCTGCCTCGGCTTTCTGGGGCTGAGCGTGGATAATGTTTCCGTGAAGCCGAGTCCGTCCTGGATGCAGAGGCGGCTTACTGCCTGCGGCATGCGGCCGATCAACAATATTGTAGATATCTCGAACTACGTAATGCTCGAACAGGGCATGCCGAACCATCTGTTCGACCGCGACACAATCCATGACGGAAAAATAATAGTCCGTGAAAACGGCGAAGATTCAGTTTTCATCACGCTCGACGAGATGGAACGGAAGATGATTGCCTCCGATACGATGGTCTGCGACGGCAAGGGGCCTTCTTCAATCGGCGGAATTATGGGCGGACTCTCATCGAGTGTGAAGCCCGAGACCGCGAGGATCTTCATCGAGGTGGCAAACTGGAAGCCGGAAAGAATCCGCCATACCTCTACAAGGCTCGGACTGCGGACTGATGCTTCACAGCGGTATGAAAAATCACTCGACAGCCACCAGCTTGAAAAAACAGTACTGCGAATCCTGGAGCTTGTGCTTGAAAGCTGCCCGGAAGCCGAGGTTGTCGGACCGCTTGTTTCAGACGGGCTTGAACTCAGCGAACCGCTTGTAATAGATCTGAGGCTGTCGAGGGTTAATTCAATCCTCGGAACCAGCCTGGAACAGGATGAGGTAATCAGGATCCTCGAATCGCTCGAATACAGGGTGGTTCCGGCTGACGGCCATATGAAGGTTACTGTTCCGACATACCGGTCAACCAAGGATGTCGAGGTTGATGCCGACCTTATCGAAGATATAGGCCGGATCTACGGTTACGACAAGCTCGAACCTATTGCCCCGCATAATGAAATCATGGCGGTAAGACTCAGCCCCGCAAAAACCATGGAGAGAAAGATTCAGGACTTCATGGTTTACCGCGGACGTGCACTTGAGATCTACAGTTACCCGATGACCGGCGAAAAGCTGCTGCAGCAGGCCGGCTGGGGCGTAATGAATGAAGGCCTTGTTATTGCAAACGCGCTAAGCCCCGAAACCGATAGAATGAGGCCGTCTCTTGTGCCCTCGCTGCTTGAGAAAGCTGCCTTGAACCAGAAGTTTTATCCCAAATATCGCCTGTTTGAAATAGGACGAAGCTACCTCGAATCGGTCGAGAACTTCAGCGAAGACAGGCACCAGCTCGGAATAATCTATTTCGACAGGAATGAATCCCCGTTTATGGATGTGCTGAACCTGATGGGTGACCTTCTCGAGAACCTGAACCTGAACGCGCAGATAGTGCCGCCGAATCCCAAATTTCCGAACCGAGTGGTTGCTTCGGACTGGCCGGGCAGGCACCCGCATGAATTTCTGGATATTAGGGTAATGGGAAAGAACTGCGGATTCATCGGAAGTATTCATCCGCTGATTACAAGGAATTTCAAGATTAAAGGCAATCTTGTGATGGCCGTACTCGATATAACCGACTTTATGGACAGGCCTGAAAAAGACCGGACAAAGTACCAGCCGCTGCCCAAATACCCCGGGGCGACCTTCGACTGTACGGTTGTCGCTGCTGCAGATACGCCGGCGGCTGATGTTCTTTCCGTTCTCGGCAGGCTGAAAATGAAGGAGCTGCAGGATTCCCGAATTGTGGATGTTTACCCGCTGTCTGATTCACAGAAGACGGTTACAATCCGTTCATGGCTGCTTGACCGGGAAAAAACACTCTCTCATGAATTCCTGCGCGAAGCTGAAGACCATATAGTCGCGGCGCTCGACAAGGCCGGCTACCCGCTTAAGCAGGGTTAGCAGCGGTCTGAATTATTGTCTGATTGAATCACAGGGGATCCGGTTGCGACGGATCCCCTTTTTTATCGCCTCTACTGTTCGGACATCCCTGCCCCGAGTCCGGTTTTCATGAACAGTACCAGCTCACGCAGATATGACATGGATTTTTCAAGCCCGGGCACTTCGTCATCACTGCCGAAGAATATTTCATCAAATGAAAACAACAGGGCCTTAATCATTTTTCTTATGAAGTCTTCCGAGTAGCGGCTGCTGAAATTACCT
>QKCC01000120.1 GCA_003245835.1 Spirochaetales bacterium
TTCATTGCGCAGCGCGACAAGTGAAAACGTGGTCATCATCGATGAGACCGGCGGCAAAAACAACGTAATAGGCGAGATGGACAGGCCGTCGGCTAAAGAGATGATATTCGACAAAGCCGTTTACATCCACCGCGGCGAACAGTTCCTGGTACGCAAGCTGGATATCGAAAATAAAAAATGCTTTGTTTCTCAGTCTGACGTCAACTATTACACCGATGCAGTGGTTAAAACCGACATCAAGGTGCTTGAAGAAGATGGCAGAAAGGACCTGTCAGGCTGTTCGATTGCCGAAGGCGATGTGCTTGTCCGGAAGCAGGTTGCAAAGTTCAAAAAAATCAAATACATGAGCCATGAGAACGTCGGTTTCGGCGAGATATTCCTGCCCGAAGAGGAAATGCATACGCGCAGCGCGGTTTTCCTGTTTACTGAAGCCAGTCCATCCGGGTCCGCGTTTGAAAAAATACCGGACGAGCTTAAGGAGCATGTAATCGGCAGAATAGGCAGCCTTATAAAAAACGTTTCCCCTGTGTTTCTGCTCTGTGACTCCCACGATATCGGTGTTGCGGAACGCCTGCGTGACCCGCATTTCAACATGCCCTGCATCTACATCTATGACAACTATCCGGGCGGAACAGGACTTTCGGAAGGCATTGCCGAAAAATCCGGAGAAATACTGAAAGCTGCATTTGAACGGATCTGCAGCTGTGAATGCGAATTCGGCTGCCCGTCCTGCATAGGTCCGGATGACGAAGAACCCGTCACGCATAACAAAAAACAGCAGATAATTTCTTTTTTCAGAGAGTGGCTTGAGGGGTAAAGGCTCCTATGGACATCCGCGACCTCCGCAGCAGAATTGACTCCATAAAAGAAAAGACTTCCGGACTGGACAGAAAACAGGAATCGAAGACTCATCCTCAAGCGGACACCGGGGCGGTTCTAACTGACAACGGATGGACCAAGCTTGCCGATATGGTTTTTGAGAAGGTAACTGTCAGAAAAAACATACTGCCTGAAGTAATTTCTGAAGTTCTTTTAACTGATTTGAGCTCGGAGGGAGCTTCCGGCGACGATATCGGCATAGCTACCGGCGTACCGGCATCAAGGCTCATTTTCTACGATACCGAAACCACCGGGCTTTCTGCCGGAGCGGGCAACATCGTCTTTTTAGCAGGTTTCGGTGAATGCATCCCCGAAACTGCGGATTTCAAAATCACTCAGGTATTTTTATCGGACTTTCCCGGAGAACCAGCCTTTCTGCAGCGTGTCGCGGAGTTTATCCTCCCCGGACGTGTCTACGTTTCATATAACGGCAAATCATTCGATGCCAATATTCTTAACAGCCGCTTTTTAATGAACGGAATGAGGGGTGATTTCGGGTTCCAGATGGATCTTCTTTATTCATCCCGAAGGCTCTGGAAGAACGTCATAGGCAGCTGTTCACTCGGCGATATAGAGCGTCAGGTCCTCGATAAAAGACGTTCCCTCGACGTCCCCGGATTTATGGTGCCTGATCTTTACTTTGATTTTATCAGAAGCGCACGCTGGGATGCCCTGAAAGGGGTTCTTGCGCATCACCTTGAAGATATTTACAGCCTGTCTGAACTGCTTAACATTCATGAACAGCTTTTTACCGAAGCAGGAACCGGTCCGGCAAAAAAAGTGGTTGGGCAGACCGATTTTTTCGACCCGCTCGGGCTCTCGTCCCTTCTGATTGGTTCGAGACCGGAAGCTGCAGCCGAGGTCCTCCGTTCAGCCTTCGAAGCCGGTAACTCGAGGGCAGGCATCGAACTCAGTCTGCTGCATAAACGGGCCGGCAACTGGATTTCGGCGGTTGAAATATGGAACAGACTCTGGCAGGATGGAAGGAGTATTTTCGCCGGGATTGAGCTTGCTAAATACTATGAACACCGGGCCGGAGACGCTAATGCTGCTCTTGATCTAACCTGCAGCCTGCTTAAGCTTGAAAGGTTCAGGATAGGTTCGTATGTTGCGGAACTGCAAAAACGGAAAAACAGGCTTGAATCCAGAATTAATAAATAATTATAGCGGCGGTAACCAATGCTTGAATTAAGCAATATCCGTATTAATCGTGGAAATAAAAATGTCCTTAATAAAATCTCGGCCGGAGCAACATCCGGAAGCATCACTCTTCTGCTGGGTGAAAACGGATGCGGAAAGACCAGCCTTTTAGGCGGAATCTCGGGCCTCTTGAAGATGGAATCAGGTGAAATCCGGTTTAACGGTAAATCAGTCGATCCTGAATCCGAAGACTGGAGAGAAAATTTATCCTATATCCTCGATGACGGGGGAACAATTCCGCTTTTAAGCGTTTCAGAACAGCTGCAGCTGCAGTGCCTTTTAAACGGTACTAAAAAAATTGAAGCACGCGACAGGGTTGAAGCTGTAATCAGACTTTTAAATCTTGAAAAGTATAAAAGCTACAGGGCCGACGAACTTTCCGCCGGGCTCAGGAAAAAACTCGGTATAGGCCTGGGAATCATAAGGAATGCAGGTATTTACCTGTTTGACGAACCGTTCAGCTCCCTCGACGCCCTGACCGCCGCTCAGCTGCTTGATGTTCTTTCCGCAATAAAAGCAAAAGGAAAGGCGGTGATCCTGTCGACACATTCACCTTCTTTTGTTTCTTCAATATCAGATTCCGTATGGATGCTGAAAAACGGCGGAATAACAGAAACGGGAAAAGAAAATATCGGAAGCAGTCCAATTTCTGAAACAGCCGCAGTTGACCTGCCGTGGATTGAAGAATGAATATTCATAAAATATCCCGGATTCTTGTGTCCAGGGGAACACACAGGCATTTCGGTTCACCGT
>QKCC01000223.1 GCA_003245835.1 Spirochaetales bacterium
CCGACGGAAAATCCGGAACACTCCGGCTTGCCAGATCGCTTGCCGAAATACAGTCGAGCGTCAGGCGGATCACACGCAATACCCTGCTTATCTGCTTCATTGCGCTCGGACTTGCCGCATGGATCAGTTACATCGTCGCCGGAAAAGTCAGTTATGTGATAAAAAAAATAAAGGTTACTTCCAGGTTTTACGCTTCGGGTGATTTCAGTGAACAGCTGATGATTTCAAGCCCTGCGGATATTGCGGAAATTGCCGAAGACCTGAACCAGATGGGCTCCCAGCTTAAAACCCGAATCGAAACAATCGAGGATCAGAAAAATGAACTCCAGCTGATCCTCGACAATATGACGGAGCCCGTGCTTTATGCAGACAGAAACCTCCGGCTCATCAGGTTCAACGGCGCAGCCGAAAAACTTTTCAATATCAGCAGCAAGCGCCATCGGGGAAAAAGTATCCTCGAGATATTCATGAACTCTGAATTCAATGCATTCGCCGAAAAACTTGTTGCCGGGGGAGTCCCGATGGAGAAGGTAATAGCTCTCGATCTGCCGAAACCGGTTCATCTTGAGATGCACGGAACCGTTCTGTTTGACAGTACCGCTGAAAGTGTAACCGCACTTCTGATTGTGATGCATGACATTACAAAAACCAGAAGGCTTGAAGAAATGCGCAAGGACTTCGTGGCCAATGTTTCACACGAGCTTAAAACCCCGGTTACAATGATCAAGGGATATGTGGAAACCCTGCTCGACACGCCGGAAAGAGACCCTGAAAAGACCAATGAGTTTCTGAGGATAATTGATAAACATTCGCTCCGGGTGGAGGCCATAATAAACGACCTGCTGTTCCTGTCCGGGCTTGAAAAGAATGATGCAGACACGCTTGTGCTCGAAGAAATTCCTGCTATCGATCTTGTAACGAGTGCTGTTTCAAGCTGTGAATCTGCAGCCGAAGAAAAGAATATCAGGATAAAAATAGATTGTGATGAAGATCTGATGATGCATGTCTACCCTCTTCTTGCAGAACAGGCTGTGATTAATCTTATAGACAATGCGGTCAAATACAGCGGCAGCGGGACCGAGATAAGAATAAAAATTTCCGCCGGCGAAAACGGCAGAACATGTCTGAAAGTGAAGGATCAGGGCTGCGGAATATTACCGGAACAGCAGGAAAGGATCTTTGAACGCTTCTACAGAGTGGACAAGGCAAGAAGCAGAGATTCAGGCGGCACCGGACTCGGCCTCTCGATAGTTAAACATATAGCACTGACGCATAACGGGAGCATCAGCCTGAAAAGTACGCCCGGTGAAGGTTCAGCCTTCACGCTCTGTATCTGAAACAGTCGCTGCCGGCAATCTTTTCCTGCCAAAGCGGCTCGTCTCCGTAGCCGAACCTCCGCATAAGATCACCGCATTGAAACTCCATAGATTCAACAAGGTTTGTTCCCCATTTCTTCCATTTCGGCAGCAGCCGCTTACTGGCTGCCGCATGAATTTTTTTATCCAGAAGCTCAGGTCTGTATTCATAGCCGCTTTTAAAGCCGTCCTCAAAT
Source organism: Spirochaetales bacterium (assembly GCA_003245835.1). GTDB lineage: Bacteria > Spirochaetota > Spirochaetia > UBA9216 > UBA9216 > Thalassospirochaeta. The sequence goes on from QKCC01000223.1 coordinate 1,553, forward strand.
TCAGATGCATAATCAAGCATCTCAGTGAAAAACCTGTCCCGGGTATTCGTGTTAAAAAGATCTTCGTAGCGGAAGATTTTAAAATTGGGAGTTTTCTTCATAAGCTCAAAAGCACGGTTGTTTACATTAGTATAATACCAGCAGTATTTCTCGAATTTTGACATTTCTTTCCATCGCGTTGCCGACGGATCATCGGGAAAATTATAAGCCCTTACGCTGACATTTAAAACATCCCAGTCCCATATCCCGTAAAGATGATAGGCCCCTGAATTTAACGCGCTTCGCACCCAGGTCCTGGGGTCCCGCATAATCCAGATTATCTTTGAATTCGGAAAGAGTTCAGATATAAGGTCAAGGACCCCGTAAATCAGGTGATTGGATTCGATATAAAGATCGCTTCTGAAATGTTGAACATAGTCCAGTCGGTTTTCTATGACATATTCTCTGGCGAGTTTATCAGAGGTCAGTCCTCGATGCCTTGTTGTTGACAGTTTCCCGAAGCTGTAACGGTCCCTGTACTGTCCCCAAAGCATTTTAGGAACACCGAATTTTGCCATTTTCCGAATCCAGTCGCCGGGTTCTGAAACCCTTGTAGTATCGGGTTCATGAACCGAAACACAGCTGTTTATCATCTTTGACATGGTATTCCCGAAAAATTTTGTACCGGTTCTGCCTGTCGAACTTAAAAAAATACAATGCTTGCGGCTCACTGTCATCAAGGCCCCCATCTACAGTATTTCATTACGAATCACCATAAAAATCGAGGTTTCACTATACATTATTAAATTGCCGAAATCAAAAGAATATATTGTATTTCACGGTTTTCTTACAAAATGTCTAATCATCGATAGCCATATAGCGGCTGACCTTTTCGAGTTTTCTGGAAACCAGAAGAAAAACTACGTCAGGCAAACCAGCCGACTTTATTTTGTCCTTGAAATAATTTTCAATTGTTTCACGCAGATCGGCAACCGATGTTACTGTTTTGTTGCTCTTGTAAAGCATCTTTTTTATTTCTTCTATTCCGAGTATTTCTCTTTTCAGAAGGCTTGCATTTTCCAGAAAAACATACTCAGTTATTTCATGATCCTGAAGCCGTTTTGTGAGGACTTTTTCACTGAATTCAAGATCAAATATCAGATCTTCCAGTTCAATCTTCAGTATTTCAAGAAATTTCCGTGTCTTACTCTCCATCTTCAGCCTCCACCAATAATTATAGAAACACTTTAAATGAAAAGCAAGAAATGTTATTATTAATCAGT
>QKCC01000115.1 GCA_003245835.1 Spirochaetales bacterium
CTCGGCTATGAGCGCAAGCGTCAGGAAAAGGTGCTGAACAGCGGCGGAGTTATCGTTCAGGAAACTCGCCTATGGGATGAAGCCCGTTCGGTATCCGAAAGTATGAGAACCAAGGAAGAAGCCCACGATTACAGGTATTTTCCGGAACCCGACCTGCCGCCCTTCAGGCCTGATCAGGCTTTTTTCGATATGATCGAGGCCGCTCAGGTCGAGCTGCCGCTTGCGCGCCGGAAACGTATTGCAGCAGAATACAATCTTTCGGAAGAACAGGCCGACTACATTGTAGAAGAAAAGGCATGCGCCGATTACTTTGAAAAGACAGTTGCCGCCGGCGCTGACGCTCAGGAAGCGGCAAAGTGGATTATGGGCAATGTCGCGAAAGAGCTGAACAGCCGGGGCTTCTCAAAATCCGATCTAGGCTCTGCTGCCTGTCCGCTGACATCAGCAAGGCTCGCAGAACTACTCGTTATGCTGTCGGAAAACAGGATTCACGGTAAAATAGCAGCCCAGGCACTGCAGGCGGTTTTTGATGAAAACAAGGACCCGGGTACTATTGTCAGCGAGAAGGGCTGGGACAGCACTGCAGATGAAGGTGAGCTCGAAGCGATTGTCAGGCAGGTCCTGGATGATAACCCGAAGGCGGCAGAGCAGATCCGCGGCGGAGATCAGAAACCGCGTGGTTTTATCATGGGAAAAGTAATGGCGGCGACAAAGGGAACAGCAAACCCGCAGTCGGTACAGGAACTAATCAGTAAATTACTGGCATAGCCACAGGCGGTTTTTTTCTGTAGAATAAACCCGCCTGTTTGAAAATAATGATATCGAAATAAAGGAATCCGGGAAAGACTGATATGGAAAAGTCTGCGTTCCCGGACAGCAAGGATAAAAGATGAAACTGAAGCGAACACATAACTGCGGAGAACTCAGAATCAAGGACCAGGGACAGAAGATTGTCCTGAGCGGATGGGTTGAAAATTACCGTGACCACGGCGGAGTAGCTTTTATAGATCTGCATGACAGATGGGGGCTTACCCAGATAGTTTTTGACCCGCAGGTTGCACCCGAAGCACATGCCGTTGCTCATACTCTCAGAAGTCAGTTTGTTATCTCCGTTGAGGGAGAAGTAAGACCCAGACCGGACGGAATGGCAAATTCCAACCTTGCCACCGGTGAAGTTGAAGTTTATGTAAAGAGTTTTGAGCTTCTGAATAAGTCGGCGACACCGCCGTTTGATATTCAGCATTCGGAAGATGTAAACGCTGAAACACGGCTTGTTCACCGTTACCTTGACCTGAGGGGAAAAAGGCTTCAGGAAAAAATGATCTTCAGAAGCCGCGTAACCGGAATGATCCGCAGCTATTTTCTCGGGCATGATTTTGTAGAGGTCGAAACTCCCATTCTGACAAAATCTACCCCGGAAGGCGCCCGTGACTACCTGGTTCCGAGCCGCGTTAATCCGGGCAGCTTTTACGCGCTTCCCCAGAGTCCCCAGCAGTTCAAGCAGATTCTGATGATTGCCGGATTCGACCGCTATTTTCAGATTGCACGCTGTTTCAGGGACGAAGACCTCAGGGCCGACAGACAGCCTGAATTTACCCAGGTTGACCTCGAAATGTCGTTTGTGGATCGCGACGACATCATAGCAATGCTCGAAGGCCTGTTCAAATCGCTGATGAAGGACCTTTTTGACCAGGATCTGAAACTTCCGCTTCCGCGGATTACTTACGATGACGCAATGCTGAAGTATGGCTGTGACGCACCGGACCTCCGTTTCGGGCTCGAGATTACCGACTGTTCCGATATATTCAGGGATTCCGGCTTCGGTGTATTCAAAAACGCGATAGCATCAGGCGGTTTTGTACGTTCTATCAACCTCAAGGGTGCAGCTGACAAGCTCAGCCGCAAAGATCTTGACGAGATGACACCATACATTAAAACCTTCAGGGGCAAGGGTGTCGCCTGGATCAGAATGAATGAAGACGGCCCGCAGTCGCCGATAGTTAAATTTTTCAGCGAAGCTGAATCAAAAGCACTTTATGAAAAGATGAATGCCGAAACCGGCGACGTGCTTATTTTTGTTGCCGATCAGGAAAAGGTTGTCTGTCAGAGTCTTGCGGCGCTGAGGAAGCTTATGGGTGCCAAGCTCGGACTGATTGACGAGAAAGAGATGAATTACTCATGGGTAGTAGACTTCCCGCTTTTTGAGAAAGATGATCAGGGAAACCCGACTTCCGTACACCATCCGTTTACCGCGCCGCGTCCTGAGGATGAGGCCTTACTCGATACGGATGTCTTTGCTGTAAAAACAAATGCATACGACCTTGTTCTTAACGGAAACGAGATCGGCGGCGGTTCAGTCAGAATCCATGACGGAGATATGCAGCAGAAGATCTTCAATTTACTCGGAATCGGCAATGAAGAAGCAAAAGAGAAATTCGGCTTCCTTCTCGATGCGCTTAAATACGGTGCACCGCCGCATGCCGGCCTTGCACTGGGTCTTGACCGTATCATGATGCTGTTTCTCGGCACCGACTCAATCAGGGATGTTATTGCATTCCCGAAAACACAGAAAGCCTTCTGTATGATGAGCGAAGCGCCGAGTACGGTTTCTGCCGCTCAGCTTGAAGAACTGGGCATAGAGCTTTCAGATATAGAAACCGGGGAAGAATAGGCCGGCAGATTGCTATTCAATTATCACAGGCATCCGGTTATCCCGGATGCTTTTTTTAGCCCTAAGCGCAATGGCGTATTCAGCCGAAAAGAAAATTAATGAAGATCTCGGGAAAAAAATCTGAAATTCCTCTATATATC
>QKCC01000279.1 GCA_003245835.1 Spirochaetales bacterium
AATTTGACGATATAAACCTCCAGATTATAAAACACCTTAGGGACGGCAGAAAGTCGTTCAAGATGATTGCGGACGAGCTTTCGATTACGGAAAATACGGTCCGTGCCAGGGTAAACAAACTTGTTGAAGAGGGTGTTCTGAATATAAGCGGTCTTATAAACCCGGAGAATATTCCGGGGCATCAGACGGCGATAATCGGCGTGAAAATTAAAAACATGCGTCTTGTCGAGAAAGGCGAAGAGTTCAGCAGACTGCGGGGCGTTCACAGCGTTGCAGTTGTTACAGGACGCTACGATTTGATTGTTCAGGTGCTGCTTAACGAGGATTTTTCTCTGCTGGAATTCTATACGCATGAGGTTACAAAGATTGACGATGTTCAGGATGTTGAAACCTTCATTGTCTATAAAGGCTATAACATAAACGTTCCATATATACTTTAATCGGAGAAATATCATGGCTAATCTTAAAACAACTTACATGGGCATTGAATTAAAAACCCCGATAATTGCTGCCAGTTCCGGATTAACTGCATCAGTTACCAAGGTAAAGGAACTTGCACAGGCCGGAGCAGGGGCGGTTGTCCTGAAGTCGCTGTTTGAAGAACAGATTCTATTCGACAGCAATAAAATGACTGAAGGTTTTAATGCTGAAGTACATGCCGATGCACTCGACTTTTTTAACGGCATGAGCAGCAATTATTTTTTGGATGAATATCTTGGACTAGTTGAAGAATGTAAAAAGGCGGTTGATATTCCGATTATTGCAAGCGTAAACTGTGTATCGAGCGGTGCATGGCTTAAATATGCAAAAAGATTTGAGAACGTCGGTGCTGATGCCCTTGAACTGAATGTATTCGATATTCCGGTTAACAAAAAATTGAGCAGTGAAGATTATGAGAAGTATTATTATGATCTTGCTAAGGCTGTTAAAGCCGAAACATCTATTCCGGTTGCTTTGAAATTGAGTCCGCATTTCACAAGTCTGGCACGGGTCCTTGAAAATTTTGCAGATATAGGAATCGAAGCTCTTGTTCTTTTCAACAGGTTTTATCGGCCCGACATTGATATTAACAAAATGGTAATGACGCATGCTCCGATTTTCAGCGCCTCCGAAGAAATAGCTCTTTCGCTTCAGTGGATTGCGCTGCTTTCCGGTGAGATAAATGTTGATTTTGCCGCCTCCACTGGTGTTCATAATGCTGAGGGTGTTATCAAACAGCTTCTTGCCGGGGCAAAAGCTGTTGAAATATGTTCAGCTGTCTATAAAAACGGTGCTGGTATATTCACTGATATAAACAAGGCTGTTTCTGCCTGGATGGATAAAAACGGGTTTGATTTTATCGATGAGTTTAACGGAAGGCTCTGCCAGGAAGCAAGTGTTAATCCGGGTGCTTATGAAAGAACCCAGTACATGAAGGCCGCAGTAGGTATCAGCTGATGAATCTAAGCATTTTCGAAGTGCTTATGCTTGTTTGTTTCGGGGCCGCATGGCCCCTTAATATTTATAAATCTCTGCACTCGCGATCAACTGCAGGAAAAAGCCTTCTTTTTTTATTTGTTATAGATTTCGGTTATATTGCGGGAATGCTGCATAAGATTATTTACAGCTTTGACCTGGTTATATTCCTTTATATGCTGAATTTTCTTATGGTTACATTTGATATAATACTTTATTACAGAAACAAAAGGCTTGAAGCCGCACAATAAAAAAAAAGCTTTCCGCTTTTGGCGGAAAGCTGATAAATCTTAGATCCAACTTTTATACGAACTTCTCTCTTATCTTTGAACTGACGTAGTCCAGGATTGCTACCGTTACAGCGATAAACCAAACGGCTATACCGGCTGACTTGTAATCGAGCAGACGAATATACTGAACCAGCAGAAAACCTATACCGCCTCCGCCTACCATACCGATTACGGTAGACATTCTGACGTTAATATCCCACCTGTAGATTGTGAATGAAACAAACGGCGGGATCATCTGAGGTACTACCGCAAACATGATTGTCTGAAAACGGTTGGCCCCGGTAGCCTGAATTGCTTCAATAGGGCCCGGATCAATACTTTCGATAGCTTCGGAATAAAGCTTGCCGAGCGCAGCGATTGTATGAATTGTAAGCGCAAGTATTCCTGCGAACGGACCAAGTCCGACCCATACTACGGCAATAAGCGCCCAGATCATCGGTTCTATTGAACGGGTTATATTGAAAACTGTCCTGACAACATAATAAATCGTTATCGTAACCCATGAGCCGGACATAAGGTTTTTCGCAGCCAGAAAGCTTAACGGAATTGCAAAAATAATACCGAAAAAGGTGGCCATCATTCCCATGAAAATTGTTTCAAGCATAAGCGAAAGAGTCAGCCGCAGCGGTTCACTCGCTTTGAGCGGGCCGACTTCAGACGACTGTCGTGCCTGGACTTTGTGGATCTGCTGACCTACTGCGCTCGGAGGCGTCAGCCTGTATGGAATTACAAGGTCGAATGTAAAACTGCCGTCGTGATCCGTGGTCAGCGAGACATACTGCCCGTCCTGTCTTGGCCGGAATTCGTTGCCGATGCCGTCGACCCAGTAGATTTCAGTGTATGTGTCAGGTTCAAATCCGCGGCCTTCAAGGTGCAGGGTATCTCCGGGGATCCTGTTGTTATTGCTGTCGAGCTTCGTCATGGTGCCGTAGGTGGGTGTTGATTTGATATACGGTTGTCCGTCTTTATAATCCGGGACGGCCGGAGGGTTTTCCGTCGAATCAACCAGAATCGGCGCCTCCGCAACCAGTGATTCAACATCGCGCGTGACAGCAGCCTCCCACGGCCAGAGAATGCGGGACAGAGGCGGCCATGCCTCAGGGAATTCTCTAATCATTTTACCGACATTGATTTCACTTATCTGCCATCCAAGCGAAAAGAACATCACGAGTACAAGGGCAAAGATGCCGATGCTCTTTTCTTTCTTCCCGCCGGAGCCCTTGTATGCGTCGTAGATAATCCATATCCAGAGAGCTGCAATTGCGGCACATATAAATACCACGAAAACAGGCTCCCTGCTCAGTGATTTAACAAACTTCGCCGGAATTCCCGCCTCACGGTGCGCAATTACAGTCAACCGCCATATGAACAGTCCGATTATTGTAACAAATGAAATCAGCAGCAGAATACCGCGCCTGATTTTTCCTGTGATAATCTGGCCGACGCCCGGAAGTATAATTGAGATAATGAGTGCTGCGGCAGACGGAATTGATGGAGATTTGGAATTGTCAGTTTTACTCATTTTGTCCTCCGCTGATGGAACCTGCATTGACCCTGACAGCTTCTTCACCGTAGATCTCCTTGAATTGACTATCTGTCATTTTTCTGATCTCAGCGTTGCTGCCTTCATAAACAAGATTTCCGTCCCGGAGTCCGATTACCCTCGAGGAATACTGCTGGACCAGGTCGAGATAATGCAGGCTGCACATTATGGTTATATCTCTTTTTTTGTTGATGTCTTCAAGGTAGCCGAGAATGGAATGGGCCAGAACGGGGTCAAGGCTAGCCACCGGTTCATCCGCAAGAATCATGCTGGGTTCCTGCATAAGTGCCCTTGCAATGCCTACGCGCTGCTGCTGGCCTCCTGACAGTTCATCAGCGCGTTTCTCCGCCTGGTCGGTGATGCCGACCATTTCGAGTGCCTCGAAAGCGCGTTTTCTGTCGGATGAAGGAAAATGATGCAGAATACTCGCCCATGGATTAACGTAGCCGAGCCTTCCGGAAAGGACATTGGTCAGTACACTTGAGCGCTTTACAAGGTTAAAGTGCTGAAAGATCATGCCAATCTGACGCCTTACCTGCCTGAGGGTAGCCGCGTCAGCTTTGGTAACATCTTTGCCGTTCCACAGAATAACGCCCTCGGTGGGTTCGACTAATCTGTTAATGCATCTGAGCAGTGTTGATTTTCCTGAGCCTGACAGGCCGATTATAACCAGAAATTCACCGTCTTCCACTTTAAAACTGACGTTTTTAAGCGCTCTGGTTCCGTCATCATAGATTTTTGTTAAATTCCGGATTTCAAGCATCATCCCTCCTGAAAACATTTTCCCGCCTGGCAGGGCAGGATTTTGTCCATGAAAAAAAGGGACTGCCGTGCAGGCAGTCCCCGAAATGTAATTTTAATTTATTTATTGAGTTCTTCGATTGAAAGTCCGGCGGCTTGGAGTACCTGCCTGAACGGATCGTAAAAAGAATCGTCATGCTTCTCGAGCGCATTCCACTGATAGGCGGTTTTCAGCGCGGCTTTGCCTTCATCGGTTGCAGCTATTTTAAGAAGCGCATCAACAATCTTTGCCCTTGTAGCAGCGTCAACTGACGGGCTGAACTGTACGCCGTCGTTAGGGATGTTCTCGGTAACAGCAATTACAACTACCTTGTCCATTACGTCCGGGTAGTCTTTTTCGATTGATGAACGGGCATCAACAAATGTGGCGCCGGCGTCGACGTTTCCGTTATATACGGCTGCGACAACAGCATCATGGCTTCCGCAGTCTACAACACCCTTAAGACCGGTGTCGGGATTAACGCCGGCAGCTCTCATTGTAAGCATCGGGATTATCCAGCCGCTTGTTGAAAGCGGGTCGGGGCGTCCGAATGTTTTTCCTGCAAGCTGTGCTACAGATGAAATACCGCTGTCGGCCCTGGTAATAATCTGACCGTTATAAGTCGGGCTTCCGTATCTGACGGAAACGAGTGCTGCTTCAGCAACGCCTCTTTCCGCAGCCATTACATATGCGAATGTCGCGAGAGAAGCCATATGGGCTTCCGGAGGATTACTTGCAAGCGCTTCAATAACCCCGGCGTATTCAGTGGCTACGTTTGTCTTGAAAAACAAACCGGTTTCATCCTGAAGCATGTCGGCAACAGACTGTGCGCCGGCAGCAACTCTTTCCATTTCACCCGACGGAACGAACGACCAGATAATCGGGTTGTCTTCGCTGCCGAGAGGAGCCTCGGCCTGTCCGCCGGCGAATGCGAAACCGGTCAGGAGCAGTGAAAACAAAATTGAGATTGAAATTAATTTTTTCATTTTTGCCTCCGTTTATTTTTAACGAATTTATTTTATACCCCTCCTGTGAATTGTGCAATCTGATTAGGAAGATTAAACAATATTTTACCAGGCTGTATCCGAAAACATTAGTCGGAGATGTGCTCTATCGGACTTGCAGTTGCTAATTTAATAAGATATTATTCACTTTATGGAAATTTCTGACACAAATGAATTCGAAGATATCAGGCCGTATAATGATTCGGAATTTCATAAAGTAACCAAACGCCTTTCGAATAATAAATATCTGCAGGATTTTTTGAGGAACCTTAAATGGCCGGAGTGTCCGGACCTTTTAAAGCCGGTTGCCGAAAAACTTATCGGCATATATATAAGGCGCGAGGTCTCAAAGATAGATACAATTGCCGAGTTTCAGAAGGATCTGATTATCGGCAGGCTGGTTCAGTGGATAGTCGATAAAACAACAAGCGGCATATCCAGTTCGGGGCTTGAGAAGCTTGATAAAAAACAGTCTTACCTGTTCATATCAAACCACCGCGACATAGTGCTTGACGCAACGCTGATAAATTACCTGCTTGTCCACGCAGGTTTTCCCACAACCCAGATTGCCTTCGGCGACAATCTGCTGATTAATGATTTTGTCAGCGATTTGATTCGAATCAACAAATCTTTTATTGTTAAGAGAAACCTGCCGCCGCGGGAGCAGCTGAAGGCTTCAATTACGCTGTCAAAATACATAAATACAACCCTTGAGAAGGGCGATTCAATTTGGATTGCGCAGAAAGAAGGCCGTTCCAAAGACGGCGCCGACCAGACCAATCCGGCAGTTATCAAAATGTTTTACCTCTCGCAGCGCAAAAGCGGGGTGGAATTCTCTGATTTTATAAATAACTGCAGAATTGTACCGGTATCGATATCTTATGAGCTCGATCCCTGCGATACGCTTAAAGGCTGGGAAATTCACCGCAAAGAGACACGGCTTGTGACTGAAAAAACCAAAATGATGGATCTTGTAAGCATGTGGACAGGGATGAGAGGAAAGAAGGGCAGGGTTCATATAAATTTCGGAACACCTATGAACGGTTCGTTTGAAAATGATAAGGACGTCGCTCTTATTCTTGACCGCGAGATTCACAGGGGATACAAACTCTGGCCGAGTAACTATATTTCTCATGATGAATTGTATAAAACGGGAAAGTACGCGGACCGCTATACCGAGGCGGAAAGGGAAACCTTTCTTCACCGCTACAGAAAACTAAGCCAGCCCGTTCGTGACAGGGTTCTTGCAATGTATTCACGGCCGGTAAAAAACCAGGAAGAAGCGGTATTTGCCGCCAATTGATGAAAATAAAGCTGCCGGCTGCGATTCTTGTTTTATCAGCAGCTGTCCTGGGCTGCGGGAACCATCCTCCTGAACTGACCCAGGTATACAGCCAGGTTAATTTTGTTAAAGCCCCCGAAAAAGATTTCGTCAGCTGTGAGTTCACTGTCCTTGTAAGTGTAGATGATGAGGACGGTGAAGAGGATGTTGATTCCGTCTATATCATAAACGATGACAGGCAGCTTTACTGGTCCGTTGAGCGAGGCAGGTGGAATGAGCGGAATAACCGCGGAATGAAGTGGTACGGCTCTCAGCGTTTGTCTGAGCCGGACGGAAGTCCCCCGCTTCCCGGCGAATACAGAGTGCTTGTCAATGACAGGGCGGGTGAACAGGCTGAGAACAATGTTTTTATACCCTTTTTTAAAGACCTGCCGAAGCCGGAAGATTTTCCGAAAATTGTGTTTAATGACAATAAGACATTATTAATAATAGAGAGCCCGGAAAGCAGGAATGTTATTTCATTCTATGATGACAAAGGAAAACTTCTAGGAGCTTTTACCGCTACACAGGGCGCAGTTAATATAGGCTCTCTCGGCGGCAATTCCAATATTGCCGACAAGTACAGCAGCGTGAATATTTCATTCTACAGCAACAGGTACGGTGCCGGTTTGATTTCAGGGCCCTGGATCAGATGAAAAGACCAGAAATGCATATTTTATGAATAATACGTGGATGAAGCTCCGGACTGATTTTCGCAATTGGGAGTATGCTGAAAAGTTATATACTTTTAAGCCATCGGGAGTATGTAAAAAACTATATAGTTTTTAACATACTCTGGAGCTTTTCCTTGCTTACCAGATTCACGGGGCGTGATTCGGAAAACTCACGTGCCTTTCTTGAAAATCCAGAACTAGTTACAATCATTCCGCGGCCTACACTGGCTTTTTTCATTGCTTCATGTATTGCCCGGGTTTCGGCTTCCTGAACAAGTTCTGGTACGCGCAGGAACCATATCATCAGAGGGATTTTTTTTGCGCCGCGCCACTTGGTTTCAGTATCAACTGCAACGATCTGGCAGCCGTTAGGTATGTCGCTGACATCCCTGATGCTCATGTCCATTGCTGCAGTCAGCTTCTGGCAGATACTTACAAATTCATCTCTGCCTGCCGTCAGGTAATCCTTCATCATGTCGTCAGTACGTAAATCCTGGTATTGACTGAGTTTTTCTCCGACATCCTTGAAAGTGGGTTTTTTGGCGTAAACCTGCTCCCACTGTTCGATTGCCTTGTCGATATCTCTTCGCTGTTCAAAGCAGTGGGCCAGAAAGTACCTCGAAAAGAGGATTTCCTGGCTCTGGCTGTCGGCATTGGCGACGGCCCGCTCAAGTTCGGCAATAGCCCGATCCCAGTTCTTTACGTTGATGTAGCAAATTCCGCGTTCAAGCAGCGATTTTATCTTCAAATCGGGATCACGCTGCGCCTTTTCAAACGCGTTCAACGCACCTGCGAAGTCTTTTTTGTCTTTGAGGATCTTTCCGATGTAGAAATTAGCCTTGTAGTTTTCAGGATTATATCTTAAGGCAAGGTCAAGTTCGGTTTTAGCTTCGCTGTGCAGCTTGTTCCTGTAATATATACTTCCGAGCTTGAAATGTGCCTCAGTATGCTGCGGATTGAGGTCTATGGCTTTTCTGAAGTGGCTGACAGCACTGTCGGTTTTGTTTCGGTATTCAAACAATGATCCGGCCTTGTAGTACCATTCCGGCTCATCAGGCTGCAGCCTCATAAGCAGCAGGTATTCCTTAAGGGATTCTTCAGGCTGGTTAAAATCTTCATAAAGTTTGGCTATTGTCTTTCGGAAATCAACTTCTTTAAGAATACCTGAAAAATCACCGTATTCATTGATTTTTTTAAGTTCCATAAGCGCCAGCTCTGATTTGCCGTCGCCGAGGTAGGCAAGACCCAGAAGATAATGCACGGCGAAATTCCTCGGTTCATTGACCAGCAGCTGCTTGGCCTGCTTAATCGCCGCAGAATATTTGCCCTGCTTGTAGAGATCCTGAATACCTGCTACCTTTCTAGGGGCTAATACAGATTTGAGTACAAATATTACTGTAACGACAATTGCTGTGCCGACGATAATTAATACTAGAACTACTGGTGCCATAGATACTCCAGTTAAAAGATTAATCTGTAATTCACATAGTGTCAAATGCTATGCCGTAAAAAATGGGGTTTGCATGAAAAAAAATATAATTATTCTTTTAATAAGCATTTATTCAATGCCGGCTTTTGCAGACAGCATGTTTGACCAGGGTGAAGATCTTCTGATGAAAAACCAGCTTTCAGACGCTGTCCTGATGTTTGAGGCTTCCCTGGAACAGGACCGGACCAATGCAAAGACCTATCTTTACCTTGGATATATCTATGAAATCAAGCAGGATTATAATTCTGCCGTCAGGGTACTGTCGCAGGGCGCTGTCGACGCTTCTTCGATGAAGGAGCAGATTTATTTTAACCTTGGAAATAACTATTTTAAATTGGCGGATTATAATAATGCGGCTGCGATGTACTCAAAAGCCCTGCAGAGTAAGAACGGATTTGCAGAACCCTACCTGAACCGTGCAAACTGCAGGGTGAAAACAGCAGAATATTCACTGGCGGTAAGGGATTACAATCTTTATCTGAGCCTCAAACCTGATGACCCGCAGAGGCCCCAGATAGAAAGGATGATATCGACCCTTCAGGGTTCGATTGCAGATGAAGAACAGCGGAAGAAGGAAGAGGAGCAGCGGAGACTGGCTGAGCAGGCAAGACAGAAGGCGCTGCTCGATTCAGTGCTTAATTCACTGAATAATGCAGGGTCGGACACAACAAATTTATCGGCAGAATCTGAATCTGTTGAGGATATTGAGATAGACTTGGATATAGAGGATTAATATGGACAGAAGAATTTTTATAATAATAGGTGCGGTTATTTTACTGATAGCGGCGTTACTGATTTTTTTTCTGCTTCGGCCCGCCGGCGGCGACGCTGCCGGACCTGACACTGAGGCACAGAGAATAAGAACCAATACGATGATTCTTGCCGAGGACTATATGAATAAAGGCGATTATCAGCGTGCGCTTGACCTGCTTGATGAGCTTCTTATCAAGGATGCAACAGATACCGAAGTTAAGGCTCTGCGTGACAAAATTCTCGATGCGAGGAAATCAGCTGATTCTGTTCAGGCAGAGGAAAAAAAGAAAGAGCAGAGCGATCTGGTCGATACGCTGGCGGAGCTCGGTAATTCGATCAACAACAGTCAGACTACTGTAAATACCGCAAAAAGTGCGGAACAGACGGCTGAAGAAAAGCGTTTGCTTGAAGAGCAGATTAAACAGCTCGAAGAGCAGAAGCGGCTTGCGGAAGAACGAAAAAAGGAAGAAGAAGCAAGGCTTGCGGCTCTTTCCGAGGCGGAAAGGCAGAAAGCTCAGCAGGTTAAAGATCTTATAGCCGAAGGCAAGAAAAGACTCGAGAATAAGGAATATGCCGAGGCGAGGAAGATCTTTGATGAAGCAATAAGTTTGAGTCCGAAAGAAGCTGAAGCATTTGCCCAGAAGGGTGAATCTTATTTTCAGGAAGACAGCTCTAACCAGGTTAACGTCCGCGAAGCCGTCGAATACGCCAACAAGGCAATTACCTACGACGGAAATCTGTGGGTCCCGCATAACACGCTCGGCAAAATCTATGTTGAAACAAAGAACTACACCGAAGCTATAAAAGAGTTCAAAGAAGCAACCAGGCTTAACCCTGATAACGCCGATATCCTCTATGAGCTTGGAAAAGTGCAGTACAGGGCGGCACAGTTCAATGATGCGAGAATGTCGTTTGAGGGGGTAATACACCTGGATTCTCAGTATGACAAAGCCTATTATAACCTTGGTGCGACCTTTCTGAAACTTGGAAAGACTTCGAATGCGCTTGATTCATACATGAAAGCGGCTGCGGTAAACCCGTCGTATGATTCAGCATATTTCGCAGCGGGAAACATCCTGAATCAGGCCGGAAAACTGGAAGAGGCTGAAAATTATCTGAAAAAAGCTGCAGCGCTGAGCCCCGATAATTCACGCTACCTTGATCTGCTGGGAATTGTCCAGTACAAGAAGGGGCTTTATTCCGATGCAGAAAAGAACCTCAGAAAATCACTTGGAATTACCCCGGATTCGGCAGAGACCAACTACAATCTTGCGCTGACCCTCATGAAGCTTTCAAAATTTTCGGATGCACTTGAATATTCGGTAAAGTCGGTTCAGCTTGATTCAAAGAATGCAGCATATCTGTATACACTCGGCCAGACAAGCGAAGCGCTCGGCGATAGAACGAACGCTATTGCGGTATATGAAAAGGCGGTTTCCCTTGACGGTACATACATACTTCCGCGGATTAATCTTGGGAAGCTTTATGATGAAAACGGTCAGTACGACAAGGCTCTGGACCACCTCGTTAATGCATACAAGCTTGATCCTGAATCTCTTGAGGTAAATAACAATCTCGGCAATGTTTATCTGCACACAGAGCTGTATGAGGATGCCATAAGGCATTATAAAAAGGCGATTGAGAAAAAGCCCAATGCGACTCTGATCAGGTACCATCTTGCCATAGCCTATATCGAAACTAATCAGCAGGATCCTGCGGTAAAAACCCTGAATGAACTGATTAAAATAGACCCCAATTACTGGGATGCCTATTACCGTCTCGGTATGCTGATGTTTAAATCAGGAGATGCTGCGGGTGCATCAGCAGTTTTCAAGGCCCTGCTTGACAAGAACCCTGATTATGAAAAGCGGGCGGAGATAGAAACACTAATCCAATAGTGTCCCGTGTTTTTCAGAATGTCCGGCCGAACATTTTAAACAGCTGGTCCCGGGAGATCTGCTGAATAACAGGCCTGCCGTGCGGGCATCGCGGATTTTCCATTTCGAGTACCTTTCCCGCTATTTCGAGGGCGGAGATGCTGTCTATGCGGTCTCCGTCCTTGATGGCTTTGCGGCATGAAATCATGGCAAAAAGTTCCTTTTTCAGAGCCTCTGTCCCGCAGAGCCCGTTTTTAAACAGAGCGGTTATACTGTCCTCAATTCCCGCGCATACAGAAGGAAGACTGTTTATAAGCCATTCGCCGGGTGAAGCTTTCTGCAGGTCAAAACCCAGCTCGCTGTAATCCGGCAGGTTTCTTTCCAGTGAAATCTCTTCGTCTTTTTCAAGTGAAAGGCTCAATGGAACAAGAAGTTCCTGCACGGCCGGTTTTTTTTCTGAAAGGCTGTTGAAAATTATACGTTCATGCGCCGCATGCTGGTCTATCAGCAGCAGGTCATCTCCGTGCTCAAATACAAGAAACAGGCTGAAGATCTGTCCAAGATAGATGATTTCCCGATTCATGCCGGCACTGTTCCTGCTTTCCGGTATTTGAGGCTCAAGTTCAGCTGCAATACTGTCCAGATCGCTGGTGCGGAAAATACTGTCGGCCGCCGGGTTAACAGCCGGAGGAGTTCTGTAGCTCGCTTGTTTTTCCGTGCCCGGCTGTAAGCCTGAACCGGATTTTTCAGCTGAGCGAGCGGGCGGTTTTTCAGCAGGCCGGCCGAAATCCATTTTCTGCTGTGAGGAAGGCGGCGGGGAAAGCGCAGAAGCTTTAAACGAATTTACGCCTGATAAAAACCTTCCTACCGCCTCGGTTACCGTATGGTGAACATTAGGAAGGTTCCTGAATTTTACTTCACGCTTGGCAGGATGAATATTAAAGTCGACGTGTTCGGGGGGGACCTGCAGGAACAGAAAGCATACAGGGTGACAGCCTCCGGGAAGATACGAAGAATATGCATAGTCAACCGCCTGAACAAGCGAATAATCGCTTATCCTCCGGTTGTTTATGAAAACATGAATATATTTCCTGTCCTTCCTGTAGAGTGAAGGAGTTCCCAATACAGCGGACACTCCGATATCATCAGATTCTAAATTAAAATCCCTGAGCAGTTCGTTCTGAAGCAGTCCTGCATATGAATCCCTGATTCGCTCAAGCATTCCTGATGCCGGTAAGAAGAGTTTGAGTTTATCGTCCGAGAAATACCTGAATGTGATGTCAGGCTGTGCGGCAGCCTTTTCGATGAACATGCTTCTGCACTGGGCGGCTTCAGCCGCCGGACTTTTAAGAAAGTTTTTTCTGCCGGGCATCGAATAAAAAAGGTCCTTAACGCTTATAACGGTGCCGGGTGCTCCGCGGGACTCGGAAAGGTTTGTAAGCCTGCCGTCCCTTATCTCGAGTTTATTGGCCGGAGAAGTCGGATCGTCACAGCTGATTATCGATAATTTCGAACAAGCGGCTATACTCGAAAGGGCTTCACCCCTGAACCCGAGTGTTCGTGTGCTGTATATATCTTCAAAATCTGTAATCTTGCTTGTGGCGTGCGGCAGAAAGCATTTTTCAAGATTCTCCCTGTCCATACCGCTGCCGTTGTCAACCACACGTATTTCATCCATACCGCCTTCACGAATATAAAGGCTGATTTCAGAAGAGCCGGCGTCGATCGAATTATCCAACAGTTCACGGATGACTGCCTGCGGTCTGTCAATAACCTCACCGGCAGCTATCCGTCTGGCAACAGAATCCCGGAGAATCTGAATTCTCCGGGATGAATTTGATTTATTCATTAGAAATTTTTATTAGAAATGTACCCTCATGTCAACAGTCATAGCAAAGTAAGTATCAAGCACACCGTCTGTATACTGCAGGTTTCCGTAGTCGTCCCTGGTATAAGCGGTCGCGAACTGAAGAGCTATGTCAAGATAGTCGTCAAAGGGGTATATAAGTTCGCCGCTGAAAATTGTTGCCTGATCCAGAAGCTGGAAGGGTGTAGTTCCTTCGACAGCTTCTACGATGCTTGTATACAGCCCTGTTCTGGTATATGTAACCGAACCATGCAGGCCTACAACAGGTATTACATCCGGCATCAGGACCGCGGAAATCATGAACTGGTCCTCAGCATCCATGCTGACAACACCGTCGTTCAGATGCCATGGCCAGAAATATCCTCCGCTGACCATTACTGCGTCAAAGAAGTTTGCAGAGAGCTCACCGTATACACCCATTGTGTATTCCTGGTAAGCGGTTGCAGTCGGATCTGCTATGAAGTCCGTCAACGCTGTATACTGCGCAGTCTTATTGAACAAATAATTATTTGAGTAGAATGACGGGGTGAATATGCCTTTGCTGAACCGGTATTCGAACCTGTAGTCAAGGAAATCAAAAATATCACCGTACACACCTGCCGCTATACCGTAATTGTTGAGTGCTGTAAGAAAATCCGGTTCGCTGCTGTTGTAGAATGTCTCAAGGTGCCATCCGGCTGTATCATACATTGTCAGTGCTGCCGCATCCGCGAATAGGGTAAGGCCAAGGAAGTGTATAGGCAGACCAATGTCGAATGCTGCATTCAGAATCATCGGGTCCCAGAGTTTGGTGCTTGTCTCAAGCTCTGAATCAGGATTTATATCTGTTATGCCTGACAGCCCGATTTCCATCGGGAACGAACTTCCGAACGGAATATAAACAAGCCGGCCTCCGAAAATTGTCGGTTCGGCTGCGTTGTCAAGAACCGCTTCCATACCGAATTTCTCAAAATTAAAACCTGTGTTGATACCTACCTTTCGAACCGCCGGAAACTCAAAATTATTCGAAAAATCGCGCATAAGTATTCCATGGCCGATTGTCATGTCCTGAACATTTCCGAATTTGATGTAGAAATCATCACCGTTATCGCCGTACTGGATGTAGTTGATTTTGAGGAAAAGGTCGTTTAAAACATCGAAGAAAATGTCTGAAAATCCGGTCTGATCGGTTCCGAATGAATATTCATCATTTCCTGCGGGGTGATACCAGCTCTCGGGATCAAACAGGTTGTCCTGGTAAATTACGGGAATATAAAGTTTGGCCTTGAATTTACCGGTATCGAATGTCGGCTGAATTACAGCTTTTGCGTAGGTTGTGCCTTCAACATTCAATGAACCTATTTCAAAACCGAGCATGTCCCATAATTTACTCATAAAATCATCAAACGGGCCGGGCTGCTTCTCGGTCTGAGCGGTTTCGGCTGGCGCTGTTGTTTCGGCATTCCTGCTGCCTTCTTTTTTCTTTGCGCCGGTAATGATACCTGCAGCTGAACCGGTGCTTAAAGGAACCGGGGACGCTTTAGGGGCCTTTTCACCGGCGGTTTCGCCTCCGGCTGCTGCACCTTCGGTTCCGGCTGCTGCCTGACCGTTATCAGTTCCTGCACCTGACGTCCCGTCCGAGGCTTCACCGGTTGTTCCGTCTGATGCCTGCTGATCCGATGAAGATGCTTCACCGGTGTTCCCGCCTTCATCTGTGCCTTCTGATGAGGTTCCGCTGTCGCCTGTACCGTCGCCGGCTGCGTTCTGGTCCTCGGGGGCAGCATCGCCGCTGCCGGCTTCCTGATCGGAGGCTGCTGCGGGTTCAGGAGCTGCCGTATGTCCGGGAACCTGGCCCGGGTCGGTGCCCTTGAAATCCATTCCGCCGAAGACTGAAGCAAGGCTCTGGGCCGACATGGCGGCAGCCTTGAAGGTATCGGCAAAAACATCAGCCATCTGCCCGGCAATTACACTGATGGTATCGCCGCTCAGCAGGCTCGAGAATTCAACTGCACCTTCGCGAACCGCTACAACGCCGATTGAATCAATAACGAAATCCGTTCCGCGTACGCCGCAGACTGCCGACTGGGTGACAATCGAATAATTTTCATAACCGAGTCCGGCTCTTGCTGCTATAACCCTGAGTTTGCCGTTGAACAGTGAAAAATCGTTCGATTCATCAGCGGTTGTCTGAAACGCCTCAATCTGGAAGACTGAATTTTCAGAAAGTTTCAGTATCGAACCGTTCGGATCCAGCTGGATCTCAGCGGTTGTATTGTATGTTTTAATTGTTGAACCCGGAAAAAGTTCCATGCCTGTGAATACATCTCCGACATACTCACCGGAACTGTCGAAAACTTCCAGTTCAAAATCATCATCGTAATAGACAAGAAATGCCGTCGGCTTGGCGCTGTTTTGCGCAGCCAGCGGTGAAGTAATAAAAAACAGAGCTGTAAGAGCGAGACAAAGTGTTGTTAAAATATTAATTCGTTTTTTCATTATCTACCTCCTGTTTAGAATAGCTCTATTGAACAGCTCAGGGATGAGCTGACATCAAAATCGTCCCAGGTTAAACCTTCAACCTGATCGTTGATATAGACCATATCGTACGAAAGGGTGATTACTGCGGCACCTGCGTTATAGTTTATTGCAACATTTATCATTCCATTTTCTGCGCTGATCAAATCCTGAAAGGTTGTAATATATTTTTTGTCATATCCGGCTGAAAATGAGAAATCAGGTATCAGCCCCTCATCAACAACAAGCAGCGCATAAAGATGCGGGTATTCAAGGTATGTATGATCATCGATGCTTCCTGTCGGAGGCAGAGCGAAAGGACCGTCCACGGTTGCGGTAAATGCGAGTTTGTCGTCAAGAACCGAAAATCCAGTTGTTGCAAGCCACGAGGTACTTGCAGGTATAAGAACGCCGTCATAATTCAGAATATCGTATTTTATTCCCCTGTACATATCATAGGTGTAATCGAAATATGCGGGAATAAAATTATCGCCGAGGAATCTGATCTGCAGAATATAGGGTATGATGCCGAAGAGGCGCCCGCCCAGGCCGGTCATTGCGCCTGTGTTCTGTCCTTCGATGGTGTAGTCGCCGAATAATGCAAGGGTTGCAAAATCAAGATTCAGTATCGGCAGAATCATATCCGTGCCGTATATCAATACCGGATCGGCTTCAGCTCCGCCGTTTACAACTGAATCATAGTATTCGGGTCTCAGATCAGGTTTTGTGTCTGCTGCTACCGTGATTCCCCACTCAAGATTCTTAAGAATCGGTATACCAGTCCAGAGTACGGGTCTGCCGTAGAGTCTGCCTCCAAACACGTCGAACTGTGCAAGGTTCCCGATAAATGTTTCCAAACCGATGTAGGGGAATTCGAATAACTGTCCGTCCATGTCAAAATTGATTCCGACTATTTTCTCATCAGGCTGGAATATTGTATTTGAATAGCTGTTGACTATAAATCCCGTGCCGAGTGAAGAGTTCTCGATCTGTCCGAGTTTTGCATAAAGAGGATCACCCTTGAATCCCCACCTAACATAGGTGAGTTTGGGCAGATAGAGATCGAGTATGGTCTGGCCGTCGGTCGGAACCCAGTCTTCAGCCCTGATCTCGAAACCGGAATCAGTATCTGAAACAAACCGGTAATGAAGCGCAAGATCCAGACCAATACCGAACTTGCCGATTGCCAGATCCGGTTTGACTGCGATAGTTTGATAAGTTTCCGGATCACCCCCGGGGACCGAAGGATCAAAAGTTTCAACGCCTAAAAGCAGTCCAAGACCGAACTCGGGTGCGGACTGCGATTCATCCTGTGCAATTGCGGAAAAGTTCAGAACAAACAAGCTTGCTATCAGTAACGGAAAAAATTTTCTGTTTATTCTCATGTCAAATCTCCTTGTATTCTAAGTATATACCTTTGCATCTTATTAAACAATTTGTTGTCTAATAAAAGACACCGCCGCTAAAACCCAGACTGAAGCCGAAAAGCGCAGTGTCGGTATCTGATAAACTATTATATTCAAATCCGGCCAGAATGAAAGCAGAAAGAGTAAAACGGCCGGGCATTACGAGTGATGTTGAATGTCTGAGTTCTGTACTGAAGGTGTCTTCGAAGTCGAGCGACATTCTTTCTTCATTTATAAACAACTGTGTTTTTTCATCTTCAGGGCTGAAAAATGGCAGATCATAGGTTTTTCCTGGATGAATATTCCAAACGTACATGACATCCGCTTTGGTATACTGATCAGTATCCGTCAAATATGGCAGATATACTGTACTTCCGACTGAAAGTATGCTGTCGTCGTTACCGAAAAATGAACAGCCTGCTTTGACGAGTATTTCGGAAGAAAAATCAGAACCAGAAATATCTAAAAAGTCTGCTTCTACTGACCAGTTGAATTCATCCGAAAAGTAGAAATCGAAAAGCGGGTAGGCTCCAGCCTGTCCGAAAAGGTTCATCGCAGCGCTGCGCCAGACAAAACTGAGATTTCTGTCGTCTTCTATCTCGGAATAGTCTTTATTGGTCAGTCTGTACATGGTTATATCGAGGGAGTACGGCAGAACCAGGTCAAACAGGCTGCTCGTATAGTTTCTGGACAATAAAAACGAGGCTGTATCCTGAAGACTTGCAGAGCTGATGCCTGCGCTTACACAATCCTCAAACATTTCGGACGGAATTTGGTCGTCAAATAATTCATGGAACGGTATCGACTCGTATAGATACGTCCGCCCGGCAAGGGTTTTAAAAAGAAAGGCAAGATCATCAGTGAAGCCTTCAGAGGCAGAATCAAGTGAAAAGCTGCCTTCCCGCTGATACCCCAATTCCAAAGTCAGCGTATCGGCACCAAGTTTTATAGTGAGCGGCAGACTGACTGATGCTTTGATTGAATTGCTGACTGTTCCGTCTGAAGTCAGGTCGGATGAGGCCGTTAATCCGGCATTTACACCTACCGGTTTAGTACTGAGCGACGGGGTAAAACTGATATTTGTTTTCCGGTTGTCGAATTCATTGTAATTCGATGAAAAGGCTTCGGCCGAAGCCTGGTACCAGCCTGAAAAATAATCTTCAATGCTGAAGGAATGATTCAAATCCGAAAGCAGGAATGCGGCAGAAAGCCCGAGACTGAAAGGTCCAAGGGCGGAATTGAGATTGGATGCCCAGCGGCGAATAAACTGACTCGAGTCCGAAACAGCATTATACTGGATAATGTTACCGGAAAAAGGCGGGGCTGAAAGACGGACCGAATCGGTTTTTATGAAGCTGTCTTCGGATACCTCATCGGCATAGTATGTATCAACTATGGAGAGTCCGATTACAGGCAGCGGTATGGTAAGGCTATGGCCTGCAGATATGCTGAGCGCTGACGCATCGTTAACGGCTATATCGATATTGAGCGGTGAGCTTAGAATAGCTGTTTTTAGATTTGATGAAAGACTCAGATTCCCGCTGTTCATAACAGCCGCCTCCGGATCCTCAGCGAATTCGGCTGTATCTGTGTTGAAAGATGCTTCCGCTTTCTGGCTTAAACTCACGGGACCGATTATTTCAAATCCGCCTGCGCTCAAAAGCGGTGCGGAGTAGGACAGACTGAAATTTTCAGTTACGCCCGAAATGATTAAAAGTTCCGGATCGGCAAGGTAGATTTCATCGAGCAGGATCAATCCGTCTGATGTTCCCGAGGTTGAAAAGGTCATCAATCCGGCTGCACCGGAGGAAGCTGCGTAGGCAATATCCGAGGTTTCCGACAATATCCCGTTTATATAAACCCCTCCGCGGGTGAGAGATACCTCGTTCCACCCTTCGCTCGTGCTGAGCGGAACAGACGCGGATACTGCCGAGCCGGAAAAACTGTTGAGAGTGAAGTGCAGCAGAGGTTGTTCGGTTCCGGATGGTGAAACCGATGGGCAGAAATAGTGAAAAATTATGCTGTCATAGTTTTCAGCGCTGGCTGGGTTTATGTAAGTAAAAAGCTGCCAGTCGCCGGTCGACCATGCTACGCGCATGACTGAATTATCAGACGATGAATCAATCGTAGGCGCAGAGAGACTTTCGGACGGTGTTTCTGATGCCGGAAGAAAACTCTCATATACCTCAGAGTAGTCCGGTTCTGTATATCCTGCCGTATCTGAAGCCGTCATTGATGTCCCTTCAAACTCAAAATTATCAAAAAGGATTCTTCCGGATTCTTCAGCGGTTGTATTATTCAGAACTGTTATCCTAATAAAGCCCGCATTTTCGAGTTTTGTGCGTGAAGTATCGCTGCCGGCGATGTCGGAAAAATTGACGCGGAACCTTCTCCAGTCGGTGTCCGGTTTGGATGTCAGCTCAAAATAAACAGCCGCAGATGATTTTTCAGAGTCGAGGAAGCCGTTTCCGTTGAAATCTTCCGTATCGAGCTGACCGTTTGTTTCGGTCAGGTTGTCACCGCCGACCAGGGTCCCGGAATCGGAGTTCGCATCGTTGAAAATGAAGCCCCCGGAATATTCAGAAATTTCTTCATCAAGATTCCCGTCGCCGTCAAGGTCTTCCGAAAGCGAACCAATTTCGATAAAAAGCCTTACGTTTGTAAGCTCCCCCTCTGCTTTGCAGTCGAATGCAAGGGCGCTGCTGCCGCTGAGGTCGGGGTATTCTTCACCGGTGCCTAACGGAAGCTGCACTCCGGTCCAGCTTGATGAACCCTGAAGGATGTAATCCATAACGAGGATTTCTCCGGATCGGCCATCAGATGATGCTGATGCTGTATACGGCCCGGCCTTAAGCATCTGATCGGCTGTAGAGTCAGCCGGTGAAAAAATCATGCTCTCTGAAATATCAGATGTTGTATAGTCCTGAAGATAATAGCCTGATACACCCGCTGAACGGCGGTAATCCTTGTAAAGGAGGATCCCCCTGTCCGCCTGGGTAATATTTTCAGCTGCCGCAATTCTTTCCGATAATGACGCCGGAAAAATATTGTTGCGGCTGATGTCAAAATCATAAGCTGTCCCGGACATGTTCTTAAGCAGCAGCCTTCCGGCGGAATTCTCAGTATAAACCTTTGCCCCTACGGACAAACCTCCGGAAATTTTTAAATCGGGGTTACTGCCGGAAACGGCCGAATTATCCATTGTTATCCCGGCTGAAAATCCGCCGTAGGAAGATGTTTCTTCACCGGGCAGGGAATAGGATGAGGTCAGATTGAACCGTACGCCTGCATTCAGGTCGGCGGTAAGCATATCGTTTATAAGAAATCTGTTCGCGGAGGCAAAAAGAATGTCCGTTGCTGCGCCGCTGTTTTTACGCCTGTATTTAATAACTATCCGGTCTTCATCTCCGGGCGGTGTGCTGAATTCAATTTCACTCCCAGACAGAGTCCAGTCCGTTGTCGTGGTTCCGTTAACGGTAATGCGGATACTGCCTTCAACCGGGTTGTCGAGGCTGTACCCGGCAGACTCTCCGCGTACCCGGATTATAAGCTTTTTCGAGGATTCTGCCTCTGCTTTCCTGCTGCTTCCGTACACCTGTTCAGAGTCGGAGATAATTCCGCTCAGAGGGTAGAGTAAAGTGCCGCCGGCTGAGGGCTCGAGGACTATAAGGCCTGAAGCGGAATATATTTCCTTTTTGATTTCAATTCCGGAAGAAGCGGATTCGAGACTGTCAGCGAGAAAAACCCTTGTCCTCCAGCTGTCTTCAGGAAGCACTGTATTAAGGTAGTAACCGGCGGCCGATTCATAGGCTGAGAAAATACCCGGATCGTAAATGATAAACGGAGTATCTGACACCGGCACGGCAAGTATTGCTCCGTCCGGTTTTTCGTCAAGAATGAGACGGCCTTCGGACACTGAATAAGAATATTCATCTGCTGAGAGCGGGGCAAACTGCCGTCCGGAAAATGTGATGCCGGTCCCGGTTTCTGAAGATTCAATATAGAATGCTATGTTCTGAGGCGCCGACGGTAAAATGAAAATTCTGCCCCTCAGATATTCGGAAACCTTCTTTTCTATTTCAACAACAAGATCAGTACCCAGGTAGACCTTTTCAAGTTCCTCGTGAGGATCGACGCGGAAAAGAAGTTCGTGCTCAGAAAAAGGTCCGGCAAGCTTTGAATAAACGCCGAATGACTCTGGACCACCGGCCGGTACATCAAAATAATCCGAAGTTCCGACCGCTTCCGAAAGGTCCGTTCCCATTGTCCCTGCAGATACAGATTTTACAAAATCGTTTTCGGAGCCTGTATAGCCCAAATGAAAGGTTGAGTCTTCAAAATCATCCGTAAATGCAGCTTCGAAATAGAAGTGGTTGAGGATGAGCATCGATACCGTCAGATCAGGAGACTGCGAGAATGAAAAACCTTCGGAAATTCCTGAATACATGATGTCGGGTATAAATCCTGATTCCGGATTCCATCCGAACCCTCCGGAGTAGCTCAGATCAATCTTCCAGCTTCCTGCCAGAAAAAGCTGGACCTCATCACTGTTGAGTGCCGCGTCATAGAAGTTAGGTGCACTCTCATCTTTTGGCAGGAATACATTCTCTTCAGAATACAGCGGGCTTGAAAAAAGCAGGAGGAGGAGTGCTAATTTGAAGGCTGCCGGAGAAGGTGTTTTCCTCATCTGATTAGAGTATAGCCTTTTTCATACCCGAATGACATAAAGAAAAATCAACGTGGTTGATTTTTTAACGGAATTGGACGAAAATCATTCTAAATGGAAATTATTGAATCAGATAAACAGAAAGCTTCCGCCTTCATCCAACGGCTGATGGCAAATCCCGCACTTAAAAGCTTTACAATTCTGCAGCGGGAAGAACAGATAATTCAGTTTCTTACAGTAAACTCCTCACAGCTGTACCCGACACTATCTTCACCGGCTTTTTTTGCTGGTAAAAGCTGGGAGAGTATAAGCCGGATTTTACTTACTACGCTATATGAAATAAATAACGAGGAATTGATTCCTGAAATCAGACTTGTTGTAAATAAACTTGACTTTACATTTTTTACATTTTTGAGCCAGACTGCGATGGACGAAGCCAATGCCAAGCAGTTTGTGATGGATATGCTGTTCAAAATGATGGCCAACGAACAGGCCAGACGCGTTTTTGCGGGTTCGCTTGCTGCGGTTAATTTCGGTATCGTGAAAAAATTTGTCTCTGAAATCTTCGGCATGAGAAAGTATGTCCATTTTGAACTTGTGAAGGTCGAAAAGCTCAGGCTGGGTGAGAAGGAAGCGGAAAATATGATAAGCCTTGTGGTTCTGATGAAACCGCTGGTATACATGTTTGCGCCGCAGGGTACCATGACAAAGAACACAGCACACGGCAATATATTTCCGTATAATTTTACAGAGAGCGCAGGTAAAAATCTTGCAGTTAAAACACATGCCGTACCGGATGAAGTTTTTATAAGCGCGATGAACGCAAACGCATCTTTTTACGAAAATACAAAGCTTGAAGCAACGGCACGAATAGGCAACATCCTTGCATCGATGTGCAGGAGTTATAAGCCTGAAACCAAAAAGGATCGCGGTGCTGATACCGCAATGAAAAGCTGGATCAACGTTGCAAGGAAAAATTATAAATTCTACGGCTATGATATTAAAATGCTTGACGAACTTTACAATATTGCGGCAGATAACGGATGGTAGGAGCGATGGAAAATAAAAAATATACGATCCTGGAAAATGTAGTACTTGCTGCGATTTTCCTTGTATTGGTACAGACTTTTGTTGAAGATCTTGCTGTAGTAGCGCGATGGACATGGCCGGTGCGCAAAGTTCTTGTTTTAACGGGTTTCGCATTCGATTTCTTCTTTACCATAGAGTTTCTGGTCAGGCTTTATAACGCTGTTTCGAGGGGCAACGTCAGGGAATACCTGGTTTCACGAAGGGGCTGGATTGACCTGCTGGCATCCGTTCCACTGCTTCTTTTAAATTCCGGTCCGGCTGCTATAGCCGTGATTCTAGGCGGAGGCACAATTTCAGGCGCCGCCGGTATTCTGAATATCCTGAAGGTTGTCAAAGCTGTAAGAATTGCAAGAATCCTTCGGCTGCTGAGAGTCCTGAAGATCTTCAAGCAGATCAAGAATGCCGAATCTGTGATGGCTCAGCGGCATATTTCTAAAATTACCACTATCGGAGTTTCTGTCTTTGTAGGCGTTTTATTGTTTTCGTCCATTCTTACCCAGATGCTCGGGCTGCCGACGGCTTCTTCAGAGAACGAAAACCGGCTTGTCGAACTGATGATGGCCTATGACGAAGAGGGCGTGAAATCTGCCGGGAACTATAACGACCTGCTGATTGTGAAAGAACATGGCCAAACTGTTTTCACTAGGTTCAATAATGATTATTACAGGGCAAACTTCGGTTTCAGCGATTATATCTACGCGGAATACAAGGACTATGAATTCTTTTTTGACGCAAGGGGTGTGGACAGTATTCAATCCATGGATAATCTGATCTACTTTGTCATTATTCTGGCGCTTGTGTTTGCCTATACTCTTTTTTACAGCCCGCATTTTGTAATGACTGTAAGCGACCCCATTCATGTAATGCGGCGCGGTCTTGAAGAGAATTCATATAACTTTGAAGTCAGAATTAATGATGAGTTTGCCGATGACGATATCTTCAGGCTTGCAAAAAACTATAATGATATCTATCTTCCTCTCAAGGACAGAAACAGGGCTGAAGACAGCCCCGGTGCGGATTCTCTTGAGCTGAAATTAGACGATATCAAAAACATGTTCTGATGACGGTCTCGATGATTCAGTTTGTTTTCGAACTGCCTGAAGTCGAAAACATAAAAGACAAGCGAAGAATTGTAAAATCATTCAAGGAAAAAATTATAAAGAAATTTCACGTCTCTGCCGCCGAAGTGGACCTTCAGGATTCGCTCAGGTTTACGCAGATCGGCGCAGCCGTTGTTTCAAATTCAGCCGTATTCGGTGAAGGTGTAATGCAGAAAATCCTTAAATTTGCAGAAGACGAAGTTCCCGGCCGGCTGCATGACGTTGAAATTCATTCGGAAACATATTAAACCAGGCGGGTTCCCTTTTTTCAGGACATTATCTCTTCCGGTTCATCCACCCTGAACAGATAGATAGGATCCACCTTGTAAATCCTGGTGACCTCGGTCGACTGAATGTATTCGTTATCAGCCTCAAGATTAAGATTTATAAAGTGCTTTACGGGTTTGTAACCGTCGGCGTTGAGCTCAATTGAGAGAGAGAACTCGCGCTGCTCATCGATTGCACCTGCGCCTACCGGAAGCGGCCAGAATAAAAAACCGCCTTCGGTCTCCTTGATAAGCCGGCTTGGATTGTTCCAGCGCGGACCGTTCATTGCTACAAGATTACCGTCAAGCTTCAAAGAAATATCAGCGCCTGCGTAGGGTGCAAAGGTCTTGCCGTCGAAAACGGAACCCTTAATAATCGGAAAATTGAATAGCGGCGGGTTCGGAGCAGATTCCGGTGAAGAGCCTTCTTCAAGCCGCCGGTGAGAGCCTACCTGCCTGATCCCCTCATTTATAAGCGCGGCAATATCAGCCGTACTCTGGGGCTGATCGATATAGGATTTTGATATATGGGACAACCCGCGGGAAGACGTCGTATAAATAGGCGGAACCCTGTTGAGTACATAGCACACGACATCGGTTTTACATTCATCCGAGTTATTACAGCCGTTTTTTGCTATAAACTCGGGATCAGCGAAGATATCTTCAACTTTACCGATTACAAGTTCTTCCATAAGGTTATGTATTCCCATTAGTTCCTCCTGTTTATATCCATGCTTTAAAATGACAAAACGTTAAAAGGTACACAGTACCCGCATGCTGCTTTTATTAATTATTCATCATCCTCGTCTGAATTGATTTCGATTATTTCTTTTATATCGTCAACGCAGAAAAGGAAATCCTTGAGGGTCTCTTTCAAAGAATAATAGTTTAACCCTGCAAAGTAAACCTTGGAAAAAACTGAAAAATTAAAATCTTCAAACTTCTGTATATTCATATAACAGCCGTATTCATAACAGATCTTGAGCATCTCTTCGAGCCGCTCCTGAATAAAAGAAGCCATTCTCGGAGAAAAAGAGAAGGTGAAGGCTATTTCGAGAAATTTGCTGTCGTCGTCTATGAAAAAGCCGCCGCAGAATTCAGATTCCTTCTCGAATCCGGCGGAATATGTATTATCGCTCATGTCGCCTTCTGAAAGATCATAGCCGAGTTCCTTGAAAATGACGGTAACGCGTCTAATCCTTTCTTTCATAAGTTTAGTATATTTCATGGTGTTTCCTCACTATCAATGTATTATTAAATCATCCAATTGACAAGATTCTTTATTAAGGCACTTCATTAAACCTTATGTTTTTAATCATCTGTAAGAAGGTTGAAATCGTCCTTTTCATTCCAGAAAGCATTGTAAATATGTTCCCGGGTCAGTTTATCAATGTGGCTGAGGTTGCTTATTATGGGTTTAACCCTGCTTCTTATATTTGTTTCGTTATAGGGGCACGGGCTTTTGCAGACAGGAAATTCAAGGTTGTCGGACAGTCTGCTGACAGCGCTTTCCCGTACTTCACACATTGGCCGGATTATGTGCAGTTTGCCTTTGAAAAATTCCTGAACCGGCAGCATAGTCGTAAATCTGCCCCTGAAACAGAGATTTATCATGGTTGTTTCTACGACATCATCAAGATGATGACCGAGCGCAATTTTCGTAAAGCCCCTGCTTTCGGCAATATCAAAAAGCACTCTTTTGCGGTTTCTTGAACACAGATAGCAGTTGAAATTCTCGTTGAAGCTGCCCGGAAACATTTTAACATCAACGCTCTCAAAAGAAACGTTTATAATGCTGAAAAAATCTCTCAGCGCGGCAAGCTGTGCCTCTGTAACAGGATGTTCGATCCAGTTGATGTGTACGGCATGAAGTTCATACTCTATCGGCAGCCATCGCTTCCGCAGAGCAAGTGAAAATGCGAGAGCAAGCGAGTCCTTGCCGCCTGATATCCCCATTAAAACCCTGTCGTTTTCCGAGATCATGTTAAACCGGTTTATCCCCCGGCCTGTCTGTTTTACAAAGCGCATTACCCAGGGAGGGATGGTACCTGAAAAAATTTCTGATACAGCGTTCATATTGCCCTTATTCCGTCTGACGGACTGAAATTCTCAACATCCCGTTCAGGGACATAAACCCTTATTTTGCGCAGGGATTCCGTGAACCCTTCGACTACGGGTCCGGAAAAAACGGATTCGGAATCAAGGTATGAAATGGTCCCGCTTGCTGATACAACGGGAAGGTTAACCTCGAATGAAATGGGCTCCGGGATATCAACAATAAGGTCGGTACAGCCCGAATCTCCGGTCTCGGTCTTTTCGAAGTCAATTCTGCGTTCAAGATTACAAAGCTCAGTGTGAAGCGGGTTGTGGGTCGAGAAGGGTATTTCAAGTACACATTTATACAGACTTCGGCGGTTTACCATATCTATGAGTTTCATTACAGGTGAACGCTTTTCTGTGAATCCCGAGAAAAAATCATTATCGGTTAAGCCGTAAAGGTCCTGATTACTGATTACACCGTCGAGCAAAGAAGTAATGACAGCTTTTTTGATCATAGCAGTCGCAATGCGGACAGTTTTATGCCAGTAAACTGTTCTGTACATCAGGTATTTGGAGAAGAGCACATTTTCTACAGCGCTTATTCCCTGAGCGTTGATGCCTATGCCTTTTCCTGCGGGTACAATTTTGGATATTGCAAAATCCGTATCCTGTATTCCGTAAGGCACTCCGCAGAAAAAGGCGTCACGGTTAAGGTAGTCAAGTTTATCGGGGTCAAGAACGCCCGAAAGGATGCTGCGGAAGAAAATAATTTCAGGATCCCCATTATCGGGCATTTCGAAATTAACAATCGCGGCGGTTTTCTGCGGAGAAGCGCCGATATTGTTTTTGATACAGCCGGAGACGGGTTCACGGAGTATAATCTCGCCGGTAAGAACCTCATGATCCTTCAGCGGCAGGTCCTTCAGCGAATGTGCGTATGGGAAATGTCCCAGATCATGCAGAAGTGCAGCGCAGAGGAAGGATTTAACACCTTCAAGAGTCAGCGGGATGCAGTCAGGGTTGCCGACAAGCTGCGAAATGATACGTTTCGCAAGATGAAATACTCCGAGGCTGTGGCTGAGCCTTGTGTGTGTGGCGCCTGGGTAAACGTGGTAGGCAGGACCCAGCTGTTTTATTCCTGCAAGGTTCTGGAAAGGCTCGAGGCTTACAAGGCTTTTGAATCCTGCTGAAAGAAAAATGTTCTGCCAGCGGGGGTCGCGAATCGGTTCTGTATAGTCTGAATTTAGATGTTTAAGAATGCTTTCCTTCAATTTCTTCTCTCTAAGTGATTTAGGTGTATAATACAGATCATGGATTGACGAGTCAATTCTCATCTGGTAGCATTTCTGCAATGAAAATGATTCCTTCTTTGCTGATATTGGCTGCCGTTGCCTCTTTTATTTCATGCACGCCAAAGGAAAATGAAAATGGAAAAGCGGCTCCAGCCCCTGTGAAAACTGCAGCCGGAAACACAGCTCCAAAAGCCAGCAAATCGGAAAAGGCTGTGGACGCAGCTGACAGCGCCCGGATTGGGGAGCCCGAAGGCAGAGACTTTCTGCTGTACACAGAGGAGCCGGAGGAACCGGTCATGGTTTATGATTTTGAAATAGGCCGGCTTCAGGGCTATATGGATGCGGATGATACCGAAGCCGGGATGATTGATGCCGCCGAAGCTTTTTTTGATTCTATTATTGCAGGCAAGCCTGATTACGGGTTTGTAGCTGAAGAAAAGAAAGATTTTGTCATGAAGAATATGGAAGAAGAAGTCAGGCAGGCAATTCCTGAAAGTTTTCGCCTCGGCGCTATCAACAGGGGTGCCGAGCCGCCGCGCGCGCCGGTACGATTCGAAAAAAACGGAGTTTTCTGCAGCGGCTGGGTTTATTTTAAAAGAGATAAAGTCTGGAAAATACACGATCTGCAGGCAGATTTTTCAGTCCTGAATAAAAAAAAGAATGACCATTCACCCTGGTATCCTTATAATAAGGCTATGTAGAGGAAGTTATGGGAAGTTCTATAAGCAGGATTGAGAGAGAATTTATAATCAAGGCCCTGGACGACAATAAATTCATTCTTAAAATGCATGGCCAGCGGAAAGAAGCTGATGTTGTAATTCTGAATTACGATGAAAATGAATATGTTGAAGTATATTCAAAAGAACGGGATCTCGGCAGCTTCATAAAAAATGAAGAAATCCGCCTGTTCTTTTCATATTACGGTCATGTTATGACTTTTAATTCCAGAATCATTTCTTGCGATGAAGAAAAGGCCAGGCTGAAGTACCCCGAGCGTGTTTTGAAAAATCTGCAGCGGAAGTATGAGCGGGTACGTCCTCCTGAGGGCGTTGAGCTGCTATTTACAGTTGACAATGTCAAGGTTGAATTGAAATTCCCTGAATCAGGAAGGTTCGTCAGGCTTGACGACTTCAGCGGCAATAATAAATTCGATATATCGAGCATCAATAATCTGATTGCCGAATTCCGCGGGATAATATCAAAGCATTGCGATAAAAACAGAATAACCATGTTCCGGGACAGGGAACCTCAGACCTTTGAAGAAAAACTTATTGCAGGCACTGGAAAAATCTTCTTCATGCAGTCCATCTATGAGGGAATAAAACCGCCGGAGACCGAAACTGAATTATCGATTGTTGATAAGTCTGAACTTAAACCCGAAGATGTAGAAATCCTTCTCGCAGATATGAAGAAAGCCGGGATTTATTCAGTTCTTTATTGCCCGGTGCTTTACCATGAATATACAGCAGGCTACATCTACCTATGCAATGAAAAGAATAAAAAAATCGAAATAGATACTCTTGAATATGTGTATCAGTTTTCAAAAATCCTGGCATGGAGTCTGAATAAAAACGATTATTTTTCAGGCGGTCAGACAAAGGCAATCGATTTCAATTCGCAGATTGTGGATATAAGTGCTTCCGGATTGATGTTTGCGGACAGTTCCGAGAGTCTGAGTGATGTTTTAAATATTTATACGGACCTGAACCTTGAACTGAGAATTGGTAAACGCAAAATGAAAATATTCTCGAGGGTAATGAGAAAATTTCATGACAGGGGAATGACTTTTTACGGGGTTCAGTATATGGATATTAATCCCGAAGACTTCAGATACCTTTTTGAGTATGTATACGGCAGAGTTTTTAACGAAAACGACAGTACTCTCTGGGAAGGCGGATCAAGGCCTCCTACACTGGAGCTGTAGTTATGCCGATAAGAGTATTATGAATGGTTTTTTCCTTATTGCAGAGATTAGTGAACTTCCGCAGTTTATTAATGTTGACGAGGCTGCTGCTTCCGAGTTGATTCGAAACTGTGAAAGAAGTGTTAATAATTCTTTCCGCTGCGGGCTCTACCAGCAGGGCAGCTTTCTTATTTTTCGTATAGAATCTGATATTGAAAACTCAGCAGCAGTAGTGGAAACAGCTACAGGTCTTTTATCGATACTGCACAGCTATAATGAGGATATACATGAATTTTCAATGATGCTTGTGTTCAGGAAAAATACGGACTCTCAGGGTCTCGCCGCTGAACTGAAGCAGAGTTATTTCAGTATTTGTGAAGACGGTGTACTCCTCATCGAAAGAAGAATAGCGGAAGCCGCCGGGCTGCCTTATGCCGAGCCGGCGGATGAGGGTTATTACAGCATCAGTCTCGATGACGAGGATGTCTCACATCAGAACCTGCAGTCTCTTGAACATATTATAGACTCCAGGGAAGTAGACAAGCTTATAAAACAAATTAT
Source organism: Spirochaetales bacterium (assembly GCA_003245835.1). Taxonomy (GTDB): domain Bacteria; phylum Spirochaetota; class Spirochaetia; order UBA9216; family UBA9216; genus Thalassospirochaeta. The sequence continues at coordinate 29,871 of QKCC01000279.1, forward strand.
ACCGCTGATTGATGTAGAAGCTGATCAAAGGCTGATAGTTCTTAACGGCAGCTCCGAGTTCGTTGTAAGGCAGAATCTTTCTCAGGCTGTACAGGAAGCTTCCGGAAAGAACAGGAGCATAAACTCAGCAGTTTACATTGATATCCTCGAAGCAGAGAGTTCAGTAATTATGCCCTTTGTCAGAAGCGTAGATATGCAGCTTGTTCCGCTAGTTGATGACTGCCTCGAAGGTGTAGAGCTTAAAACCTGGCTTGCATGTAAACCGAGGCTGTATTCAGTTAATTCGGATTTCAGTGAAGATTACTTTTTCAGCGTTTACTGCCTGTACCTGAAAGGCGTAATGAAATATTTCAGAAACGCTCTTCTGCCGGCTGTTATTGTTTTTACGGGATTAAGCCAGCAAGCGGAAGGTGTTTTCCGTTATGCTAAGAGGGTTATCGATTACATTGATGAAGAAACATCGCCTACAGTATTCTTTATCAACTGCGGCGGGGACGGGGATAATACCGGGGATCTGCTTCCAGGGGGTGTATTCCGCTATTATTCTTCAAGAAACTGCTGTGCTTCTGCGGAAGTCCCGGGCGGGGCTTCATCACTCAATTATCATTTGACCAAACTTCTTTACATAATCGGAATAACCGAAGGAATTCTGGACAGGCGAATGCTCGATTCATTTCTCATTGACTGCGGTTATAATGAAACCGAGATAGTGTCGGGCATAAACAGTCTCGAAAATAAGGGATGTATTATCGTCAACCGTTTTATAAGGGTTATAAGAGATGATGCCTTCGGCGATATCCAAAAGAAAATAGGCGCAAAAGATGAAATATACAGAAAACTGGCCGCATTCATAAACGCTCATATGCATGAAGATACACTGCATGATTTTGGACTTGCAGCGGGAAGGCTGGCGTCCTATGCAGCAGATCCTGTCGTCGGTTCGGCAGTGTATAATTGCCTGACCATTCTTCTCGATTTCAGCAAGGTAAATGACGTAAAAAATTGCCTGGCCGCATGTGAAAAACTCAGCAGGAAGCTCTCGGACGCACTGAAACTGCGCTGTTACCTTCTGCAGAACGACAGGAACTCGTGCATGAAAATGCTGAAAGGGCTGCCTGATCGGCCGGATTATCCGGAAAATCTTGAAGAAGCTATTCTTATGCTTGAAACGTCCCAGTATTTTCATGCTGTCAGGGATTATCAGCGGTCCATGGATTATGTAAAGAAGGTGCTTATTTTTCTGCAGGCCGGTGATTATCCGATTCTTGAAGGCTCAGCGTTTATAGATCTGGGGTTCCTGATGCTGTGCAAGGGAAAACTTCTCGAATCCGCGGAATACCTGAGCCTTGCAGTTGAAAAACTTTCCGGCACAAAGGATTATTTTAACAAAATACGTGCATGGCTGTTCACCTCGATTCAGCAGTATCTTTGGGGTTCGCTGGACGGTGCTCTTGACTCAGCACAGAAAGCGGTTGAATTATCATCTGCACACGGTTTTGAAGAATGGCAGTTTTTCTCGGAATTCATGATCTGCCGCCTGTATTTTGAACTTGGACGGTATGACGATGCCGAAAAAAAACTCGCTGAAAGCCTGCTTAGATGTGAAATCTACCGGGACGACGAACGACGAAGACTGTTTTCTGCCTGGACCGCAAGGGCCTGTATATACCAGGGCAAAATTTATCGCGGCATCAATATGCTGCTCTCACTCGATGAGGATCCTGAAGTTCTGTATTTTCTGACAGAAGCATATTACTTTAACGGAAATATAGAGAAAGCCCTGGAAAGCATAGAAAAGGCGGAAAGCTCCGAAGAATACTTCATGCCTGGATTCCTGCCGCTGAGCCATGTAAGCTGGAAGAACGGTTTTAATTCTATCGAAGACAGGGCGCTGCAGTCAAACAGGGGAACAGGCGTACTGAACCACTGCATCCGGGCAACGCATGCCTACCTGCTTGGAATGACCGGAAACAGGGAATACGGAATCGAAATACTTTTTTCACTGACACGGGATGAAAAAATATCCGAATTTGATCCGTTCAACAAGCTGTATTTCTACTTTTATTGTCAGATGGTTGAACAAAGGCAGAATGCTGAATTGATAGATAAACTGACATTAATCAGCAAAGCACTGAAATATCTGCAGCAGACCTCAAGCAGGATTAACGACCCGAAGATCAGGCAGCAATTCATGAATAAAAGTTACTGGAACTCGAAGCTGGTTAGTGAAGCCCAGAACGAAAAACTTATATGATTCTTATTGACAAAAAAGGCTGTTTTCCGGTATATTTTCCAAGCTTAGCGGTGGTGTAGCTCAGTTGGTAGAGCATTCGGCTCATATCCGAACGGTCAGGGGTTCAAGTCCCTTCGCCACTAATTTGTATTCTGAAATCCGCAGACTTTTGGAATTACGCTCCGGTAACCCCGGAGCTTTTTTTATGTTCTCCCGTTGACTGCACTGCGAATAAAAAAGGGCATCCCTGAACGGAATACCCCTTTACAAACAGCGTGATGCTGAATCTTATTCTTTAATCAATTCAAATCCGAAGTCGAGCACGATTCTGTAGGAATCTCCTGCCTGGACATTAATTGTCTGCTGACTTGCAAACGCACCAGAGGTGATTCTGATGGTGTGCTGACCAGGTGTGAGTTCCATACTTGTATCGTTAACCTTCTTGCCGTTGTCGAATATCTTAATCTGCGCAGCAGGGTTCGCGCCGGAATAATCAAGTATTTCATTCGGGATTATGATATCAAGGCGGCCGGTTCTGCCTTTGAGCTGAATATTCAGGGTGGTAGATTCGCTAAGATAGATTGTCTGTTCTTCGGCGAAATATCCGGGTGCGTTTACCTTTACCTGGTAACTTCCGGGGGCCAGTACAGTCGTCATGTCGGTAGAGCCGGTAAGCTGACCGTTGATGCTGCCGCCTTTTATAAACACCTTGGCGCCCTCAACATTGCTTGTAATTGTTAGGTTGTAGCTGTTCTGTTCCAGGTTGATTGTCACATTCTGCGAAGAAGCCAGGCTTACTTCTCTTGAAGCGGATTTATAACCGTCGGCGCTTACGTCGATTGTATAATTCCCCTGGTTCAGCTGCGCAGTAAACGGCGCCGAACCTACAAGCTGTCCGTTAAGGCCGCTTCCCTTGATAATCACCTTTGCGTCACGAACATTGCTGTTTATTGACAGGCTGAACTGAACAGGCGCTTCACGCTTTAGATTGAAGTTCAAAGTCATATTGTTTCGGAAGTTAAGCGACTGCTGTTCAGTACTGTACCCCGGCGCACTAACTGTTACGACATAGGAACCGGGATCAAGCTGAACAGTGAAGGGTGCTGAACCGGTGGCAACAACAGCGGAATTATTGTCCGAATGTGAAATCTGTACCAATGCACCTCTGATATTAGAATTTATCCCGAGTGCAGGCTGCTGAGTCTGGCCAAGATTTATTGTTACTGTCTGGTTGGAATTTAGCGTAATCGTCTGCTGACCGGGTTCGTAACCAGGTGCTGTAACAGTTATCACATAAGTACCCGGATCCAGCTGTGCTGAGAAAGGGGCGGTGCCTGAAGCTATCGGGCCATTCTTAATATATAATGTGCTGATTTCAACAGCAGCATTTCGCACGTTTGACACTACCGTCAACACAGGCTTTGAAGGAGCTGAATTTCCGCTGCTGCCGGACGCAGAACCGGTCCTCTGGGCGAAGACCGGTAACGAAAATGCTGCTGTGATTAAAAGAAGCACAATTAGTTTTTTCATATTAATTTTCATTTATTCCTTCCTGGTAATAGCTTTGATATTATAAGGGTACGCTACATCATCAGAATAAAGAGTCGCGGCGTTATTGGCAGACGAAATTGTATAAGTTCCATTATCGGTTGGCGGATTATATGTATAAACTATCTGCATGACCTGTATGGTTGTTTCTGCTGTGTTCCAAGGAATGAACCAGGTACCGTAATGCTCGCTTGTATCGGTTGATGAATTATAATACATCATATCGACTTGCGCATATGCTGATGGATAAGGAGTGCTGGCTTCAAGCCCTGTTAAAACATCTCCACTGACGGGTGTATCAAGGTAAATTTTTATGGTGTCGCCGTTATATAACCATGATGCGTCATGAAGGCTGATGGTCTCTACACGTGAAACCGAAGCGGGGTCATCCGGTGAAACATCCATATCGAGAGAAATTCCTGTACCATCAGTACTTCCCCGGCCGTTATAGTAGATTCTGAGCCTGTCGGTATCAGCTGTAGTATCACCGCTGGTCCATGGGCTGGTAGCTGATGCAGCCTCATCACCATAGGTAAGGGTCAAATCAACATCAATCTGTTCATTTTCCCAGCTGGCAATAATTGTATATTCTCCTGCCCCGTCTTTGGGGTAGGCATATAGGTCCTTTGCAAGCGCTCCGTTATTGGTTATTTCGATGTATTGAGGAATAAAAATCCAGTCGGCAGCTATGGCTGTGAGCTTATAGCGATTGGGTTCAGGTGCAGTAAAGGTAAAGCTTCCTCCGGCTCCTACAGTTGCAGTCGCAGCAGCGGTAGAAGAATATGCACCGGTCGTGGAATTATAGGCGTAGAGGCTTATGGTTGTTCCGACAAGGGTGATTCCCAATGACGAATCCTTGTAAAACCCATCTGTAATATTCGCGGTTTTTATATTTACAGCGTTCGCTGTATAATCAACATATGGATCAGTAATGTTTATTGTGCATCCTGTTAGAGATCCAAATGTTCCGGTCATCAAAACCAATAAAGCAGCCAAAGTAATATACAATGCTTTTGATTTTCTATTAAAAATTTTCATTAGTACGGATTCCTCCTGTATTAAGTTACAATACGTAATTATAACACTTTCAATCATCGAAATCGTCCCCGAGGATTGAAAAAAAAATTAAAAAGCAGAAGAATGGCTGAATGAACAAAGAGATTGAATTAAAAGCGCGGGTGACTGACCCTGAAAATTTAAAAACCGGACTTGAGCAACGTTATGGTGACGCCGTGAACTTTTATAAGGATGATATTTATTTCCTCTATAAAAACATCGGCGGAAAAGCAGAAGGGCAGGCTGTCCGTTTACGGAGAACGGACGGTGAAAACATTGTAACCGCAAAGCGGAAAACCCTGAGCAACGGGATTGAGATCAACGATGAACTTGAGTTTTCGGTCGGCGACGGCGAGGCTTTTCTTGATTTTTTAACTATGACCGGAGCATCGGAATGGGTTAGCAAAAAGAAATCAGGATGGCGATTCACTTCAGGAGAAGGCAGACTGAACGCGGTAATTGAGCTGTGTGATGTAGAGTCGCTCGGCTGGTTTATCGAGATCGAAGTAGTTCTTGATACTGCCGATGCTGATGATCTTAAAGCGGCTGAGCTAAAAATAAAGAGCATCCTTGCAGAGATGAATATTTCAGAAGATATGATTGAGCCCCGGTATTATTCCGATATGCTGCTCGAAAAAAAATCAAACCTATAAAAAAAGACCCGCCCGATTCAACGAATCGGACGGGAAAAGGAGGTTGATTAAAAAAGGAGGTGTTTAGAAAACAGCAGGTATAAAACCTGCTACGCAGAAAGCAAAGCCTTCCACGTTTCAGTATGTAAAAGCCTTCAAGGTGTTCAACGAACCGCACTCTCAGGCACTTACAGATAAAAATATATCAACATTCTAACCTTTAAGCAATATCCGGAACACATCTTTTGGGGTCTCGGATGTTAAAAAGTCGTTAATTTTGACATTGTTTCTTAAAAAATTATTGATTTTAGAGATTATGCGCAAATGTGCAATCTCGTTGTTTGTATATATAAGAAAAAATACTTTTACCGGCTGATCGTCAATAGCATCAAATTCTATACCTTCACGGCAGATTCCGATAACAACAACCGGCCTGCTGGACGTATTTTCCTGGGGATTCCTTATGTGGGGCATGGCATAACCCTCGCCGATCGAAGTACTTATCATGTTTTCTCTGGACAGAAGTTTACTGACGAACTGCTCATGATCATGAACAAGTCCCGCAGTAACCAGCGGAAGAGACAGTTCCCTGAGGACTGACTCTGGATCTCCGGGTTCCAGATCGGTTACGATAAAATCTTCAGAAGTAAGCCTTGAAATAGGCACACTGTCCGCATCCTTCTGCATAAGCCTGGTAAGT
>QKCC01000118.1 GCA_003245835.1 Spirochaetales bacterium
GAACTGTCATAATCTCATTTATTTGCGGCTTTCAAGAAACTTATCCAGTTTTTTACTGTAAGCTTCAATTGTTGCCTCTATATCCCCTTCTTCATCCACAGGCTTCAACGGCATATAAAAGCCGGCCTCAGTCATTTCTTTATCATATTCTGCAGGATTAAGTGCCGGTTCTGCTATGCTTGTGTAGATCGGTGCTTCAGCAATATTGTCCGCGAACGGCATCGGAAAATTATATTTTCTGAGATGCTGAAGATAATGATCGACAAGCATAGATCCGTACGAACGAATCCTTTTTACCTTGTCCAGATCAAGCCAGGCAGTGTTTATCGCTGGAACTGCGGCCGGCAGTTCCCAGACAAGATTTCCCTCGGGATCGATAATCTGCGACTCTCCGTAAAGAGTATAATTATAACTGCTGCCTACCCCGTTTGTTGCAATATAATAGCACTGGTTCTCGATTGCCCTAGCCTTATGGATCGGTTTACCGATTTCCCGCAGCTGGTATGGGTCCTGGGCAATTTTAACGATCACTTCGGCGCCCATCAAAGTCAGATTGCGGGTCACTTCGGGAAAAACAGAGTCGTAGCAGATAGTAACACCGACTTTCGTATTCTTTTCGGGTATATCAAAAACAACATAATGATCTCCAGGTTCGGTGAATTCTTCTGCAGGCAGCCAGGGGGCCATTTTGTCATATACGGCAATCAGCTCACCTTTCGGATTAAAAATCGGCGCGGCGTTGTAAAATCTTCCTTCCGGAAGGTTGGGATCAGTGCGGTACATCGTCCCGGGGATAAGATATACACCGTACTTCGCGGCAATCTTCCCATAATAATCAGTTATCGGTCCCGGAACCTCCTGAGGAGTATAGTACCCGATACCCCCCTCGACTCCTACAATCAGTTCCGGCTTATTATACCCGCTCATAATCTGATCTACACTGTCCGAAAAGTACTGCATATTCTCAGCTGTATCTGATGAAAACGGCATCTGGACGACACCGACATTTAAAAAACGTCCCATAAATAAATTTCTCCATAATAAAAAAGAGACAGCCTGCTTCGTATAAGATGCAAAACCATCTCTTTAATTCAAAACAATTCTCTACTCTAATGCTTCAGGGTGAACATTATTTGAAGATATCTTCGATTTCTTTAGTTGAATATTCTTTTCCCTCATCAAGTGCCACTACTGCGTCCTCAATTTTTGCAAGCCGATTCTTTGTAATAGGATATTTAATAAGGAATAAAAGACCTATAAGAAAGAAAATGCCGGGAATAAGAGTCATCCCGAGATGCAGGCCTTTCAGCGCTTTTGCAGACTGCTCCATGAGCGACTCATCAAACCCGGAAATCTTAAGCAGAAGACCGCTTATAAACATACCGAGACCGACACCAACCTTCATCATGAAAGAGAAAAGCGCAAATACGATTCCCTGTCGGCTGTCTTTCTTTTTGTTCTGAAGCCGATCAAGGGTTGCTACATCATAGGTAGAAGCAAACGCGAGAACATAGAACGAGCCGAAATAGAACGCAATAATCAAATCAAAGAAGTAGATTGTCGTCAGGTTAAATCCGATTAACAGGAAAACAGCCAGCGCAACAACATTAATAGCATTTAAAATGATCAGGATCTTTTTCTTACCAAACTTGTTGGCAAGCAGTCCCATTAAAGGCGCCATCACAATATTCATTATTCCGTAAACTAGGAAGATTATCGAAATCTGTCCCTCACTCGCACCAAGGCTGTAAATGAAAAAATGAACGGCTAATGCAGTCAGAAGATATCCGCCTATCTGAGAAAACACATTGTATCCAATCAGCGGTCTGAATGCCTTTATTTTGATTACACCAAGATACTCTTTAAAGAAAGGCGTTCGTTCTGTATGCTCACTCTCATGAAAGATCGGCTCCTTTCCCTTTGTCGCTGCCCATGCAACAATAAAACTTACAGTGGTCAATATACCGAAAAGGATTGCTGCCTTCGACCATGCACCGGGATCAAGCATTGCCATATCATCAGGATACGCCTCCTTGTCAGCAAGTGACACGATTATCGGGAACGCAGCGGAAGCCACCACGGCAAAACCCGCAAAATTCCAGCTTGTAGCCATTCCCCGGATCATGGTTTTATCTTTAGGATCGTCAACAATCTCACCCCCGAGAGTGATGTACGGAATATCTACTGCAGTAAAGAAAAACCAGAATGCAATATTCATGACCAGGAAATAAAGAACCTGCATCACGCCTGAAAGATTCTGGAATGCAGTAAACATCAGGATTACAATCGCACCGAGAGGGATTGCAAATCGTATCAGGAAAGGCCGTCGTCTGCCCTTTCCCCCCCGTTTACTGTCTGACCAGTAGCCGATCAGCGGGTCGGTTACTGCATCCCATAAAACTGCAACCAGTGAGATTGTGCCTGCTACCGCCGGGTCAATACCCGCTACAGCAGTAAGAAAAATCATAAAAAACAGGTAGAACAGATTGTATGCAACCGATTCTCCAAAGTTACCGAACGAATACCCCAGTTTTGTTCCAAAGGACACTCGCCTAAAGTCAGTTTTACTTGCCATTATTCACCTCCTATTAATAGTGACTGCTTATAGTTCATAACTTCTAATGTTATTAACATACTAAGTTTAACGCATTTGCTTGATTTGTCAAGTTTATCGTGTTATAAACGAATTAAAGACAGCTGATAATTGTTCTTTTTATGCAGGAGGTTTCAGAATATGGACAGCACGGTTAAAAAATATAAACCATTAAAAGCAAAAAAAACTTCAGACCTGGCTGTAGAGGCTATATGGGACCTTATTAGTTCCGGCGAACTGAAACCGGGAGAGAAACTTCCCCCGGAGAGAGAGCTTGCAGAACGCTTTGAAATTTCAATGACCAGCCTGAGAGAAGCGCTGCAGAAACTTGAAAGTTACGGACACATCTCAAAAAAAAGAGGAAAAAGCGGCGGCAGCATTATTCTTGATATATCAGAAAATCCGGGACTGGAAATTGCGGCCCAGAATCTGAAATTAGCCGGATATTCAATCGATCACATCAACCAGGCGGTTTTCCTTATTCTTCAGGCAATATATGAAGAAGCCATGAAGATTATAACCCCTGAGCAGATCGAAAAACTCGACAAACTTTCCCGCAAACAAAAGGAAGAATTTGAACAGCATAAAGGATCTGCACTAGGATGGCGGTTCTCAGCGGAAATAGTAGATGTTCTTGATAATCCGATACTCAGGAATATCGAAGAGTTACTGATGCTGCTTCTTATGCAGAAGGAATTCTCGCTGGGAATCGACGATCTCGGGAGGAATGAACGTGCGGAAGAATACAACCGGAATGCTACCGAATTCACAGCTGACGTAGTTACGGCATTCAGGAATCAGAATAAAAACCTGTTAGCAGAATCGCTTATAAAAATGAACCGTCAACTCAAGAAATTTTCCGAATTCGATAAATGAATTGAAACTCATAACTAATTTTTTCACACAAGTGTCCCGACTATTGAGAGGATTCTTCTGCTCCACCGGTTTACCTGCAGTACTTCTTCGCACTCAGTCCAGCATCGTTATCCGATTTTTCAAATAATGCAGCCTAATTCTGAAAAAACAGAATTATGGAATTCCTAAATATGGAACTTTCTTTTTAACCTGTTTTTTACGGCTGGAGAAAGAAGTACGTGCAGCAGAAGCAGCAGAACTCCGACAGGAACCAAAGCGCTGATAACTGCGACGGCCCAGCTTAACCTGACTGCCTGATCAATCATTAAATTATTGACCAGATCTATTGATAAGCAGGCAAACGATACTGAAAAAATACTGTACGAGGCAATATTTAACCCCTTCCTTCGGCTGTGAATTATAATAATCCTTAAAATCAATGTCCAAAGAATAAAATTGAAGCATATTATCAGGCCGAGATTCCAGAACCAGGTTATTTCATTGTTAAAACTGTCGATTAAATATAGAAACCCGGTAATGGCAAGACTTGTACCGAGAAGATTAAAGATGAAAGATCTGATTATTCCCATCAGAAAAAAAAGAACTGCAGCAGCCGTAATATTTACTGCAATAACATAACGGGACCAGCTGAATTTATTAAAAAAGTACAGATCAAGAAAACCGGATACAATCGATAAAAAAACCAGCGTAAACAGAACAGCGGTAAAGATGAAAGGCTTTGCTTCCAGCCATCGCCTTCTTCGTTCAGCTTTGTTAAGGTTGTAACGGTTAAGAAGAAACAAATCCTTTGACTGCTGTTCCTGTTCCGGGGCACCAACATCCGGGATGGGAAAGGAGCAAAGGGGGCATTGTTTAATATAAGAATCAAGCTCAACTCCGCATCTCGGACAATATGGCATATTTTCGCTCCTTAATAATTAACACTCAGCTTTACCGGAATGCCGGCTTTACGCAGGCCGGAAAAAAAGCGGCGTTCCAGCTCACGCTCATTTGCAAGCGAACCGAATGTAACCGATAAACTGTCATTATATGAAATACAACCTGCTTTTATAAGTGTACCCGGGCTGGGGGGGACAAGTAACCGGATTTCAGCCACATTATTTCTTAAATCGTCCGGAAGCTGAAAAACGCCAAGATTGGAAAATCCTCCGCTGTACTGCCGTTCTCCAAAATAATAATATAAAAACGGAAAAATGATTCTTTTAAATACCAGAGGAATTAGGCGTATTGCCATATTTTTTTCAATATCAACATTACGCTTGAACTGCTGGTTGATATAGCGTTTATCTACTTCCAGGCTCATATAATTCTTAACCCGCAGCAGAATTTCTTCAAAAGAAAAATACCCCAATTTGGTATTAACGGAAGGCATTATAGTCACAAAAAAATTTCTCAGCGTCTCAGAATTGTATAGTTTTCGAAGATTCACTGGAACATTCAGAACTACCGGAGCAGGTTCCCAATGAAAATCATGGATCATCTCGACTACCGTAGATATATAAAAAGCCGTTAGCCATTCAGTAATCGTCGCGCCGTTTGACTTAGCGGTTTTGAGAATCCGCTCAAGAGGCATTGTTCCGGTTGTAGAAAAGTAGATTCCGGGACTAACCGGTTTATACGGAAAATGGAAGGCTTTCGGGCCGCGTTTCGATCCGGGAACAGACGGATCATAGTTTTTTAAATAAGAATCTTCCAATCGTGCCGAAACGTCCGGAATCCGTGTACCCGGTCCTGCGTATGCCGGGCTATCCGTAATTCTAAAATAACTTATAAGCAAGGCCTTAAAAAACATTGTCGCACCATTCCCGTCAGTTAATGCATGAGAAAACTCGGCAGACAACTGATTGTCCTTATAATATACATGAATCGGCGAAACGGAAAATTTTCGCTCATAATGAGTACAAGGATAATGCGCATCAGGCTGAACCTCTGGGAGGTCGGCAGTCTGGTCAAAATAATACCAGAAAAAACCCGGTTTCAAAACAACCTTATATTCCGGAAACTCCCTGTAAGCCCCGAAAACTGCATATCTCAGCCGGACTGCATCAACAGGCTCATTCAGTACCGCCGTGAGTCTGTACAGGGTTGTCTGCCAGTCAGAGCGTATCAGTGGATACATTTTCCCGGTATTATCCAATCTATGCCGATCGGAATCCCACGGCGGGTCGAAAGAATCAGTTTTCAAAGGTTTATCCGGAACCGGAGTCCGGTCAGCAGTGAATAGAATTCAATTGGAATTATAGTAAACAAATATGATTTCAATATATTATATTATCACCAATACAGAATCCTGATAAGAAGAAATCATAAACAAAATGCCCCTTTCAAAACAATCCCGGATGATTCTCTTATGAGCACAAGTTAAGGGTCAATTAATTGACAAATACACGCTAATTTTCAAATAGAATCGGAAACCTTCTGAAAATGATACCCGTATACAGCCATGGTCAAAGCCGTTCCGATATTTTCAGGGTGCTTTAACAGTGTATGTCCAAACAACTGCCAGAAATATCGCTTCCCGTCTCTTCGGAAAATACCCAACCGAAAGACCGTAATGAAAAATGTTCTGATATCAAAGAAGGTGGTCTTGTTCACCGGAATCTGCGGAGGATTATATTCCAGAAGAAATGTCTTAATTCTCTCAAAATAGACCTTCGGAGAATAAAGTGTTTTAACCAGATTTTTATATCCGGTCCTGAGTTTTTCTGCATCCATTTTTGGTAAAAAATTTAAACTGCCGTCCGTATTGTCACCGGTAAACCCCTTGAGTATGCGGTTGTCAGCATCGAGTCTTTTATAAAGTTTTGTCCCCAGCGGCGCATTCAAAATACCGACCATAGCTGTAACTATTCCACTGCTGCTGATAAAACTCGCCTGTCGTTCAAAAACATCCTCCGGGTCATTGTCAAACCCAACAATAAAGCCGCCCATTATATTAAATCCATTCCTCTGCATTGTTTTTACCGATTCAACCATGTCTCGTCTCCGGTTCTGAGTCTTCCCGCACTCACCCAGACTCAAATCTTCAGGCGATTCAATCCCGACAAAACAGGAATGGAACCCGGCCCGCGCCATCATTTCCATCAGGGTTTTATCATCAGCGAGATTTATTGACACCTCGGTTGTGAACGTAAACGGGTAATTACGCACCTGCTGCCATGAGATTAAAGCCGGTAACAGTTCGGTTTTCAACCGTCTTTTATTACCGATGAAGTTATCATCAACTATAAAAACAGGCCCCCTCCATTTCGCCTTATAAAGCGATTCCAATTCCGAAATAAACTGTTTGGTTTGTTTAACCCTGGTTTTTTCACCATAGAGTGCGGTTATACTGCAGAAATCACAGTTGAATGGGCAGCCCCTGGAATACTGAACATCCATGCTTGCGTAATCTTTCAATCTGACAAGACTCCAATCGGGTACCGGAGTCTGCGACAGATCAGCATACTCCTCCGAAGAATACAATCGTAACGGTTTACCCTCTGCAAGATCCTTCAGAAACGGTTTCAGTGTCTGTTCGGCTTCATTAAGGATCAGATAATCAATATCAGGAAATTTCCCAGGTTCCTGGGTAACCATCGGCCCGCCGGCGGCAACCTTCACCCCCAAAGACTTGCATTTTTCTATTGTTTTCACAAAAGAGTCTTTCTGTATATCCATACCGCTGATGAATACAAGGTCGGCCCATAATAGATCCTTCCGGGATAATCCGTCGACATTAAGGTCAACCAGTTTCTTTTCCCAGGAAGCCGGCAGCATCGACGCAATAGTCAACAGGCCCAGCGGAGGTTCGGACGCCTTTTTTGCAATAAATCCGAGAACATGCTTAAAACTCCAGAAGGTTACCGGGAACTCAGGATATATCAATAATATTTTCATTTCGCAATTCTCCATAATTGATCTGTGTTATATTTGAAATGGTAGCATTACGGGGAAAATCGTTGTGTAAAAGAAGTGTAAAAGTCTAATGAGATTGATTAAAGGGAAGAATTATCTTCAATATTCAATAACTCTCTTCATAATTATTCAGCTATTGTGCTTTGCCCTTCTCGGCTTCTGGATTTACTGGTTCGTCTCTAATGATGCAGTCTATACAAAACTTGCAAATCTGATAAACCCGGAATTAATGCTTCATGATAACGGGTCAAAACTTTTTGTATACGGGTTAATCCTTATTACACTCATTTCAACAGGGTTAATTTTCATCTTCATCCGTTTGATAAAACAGACAATTACGAATCGAATCTACGACGGGTTTATTGCCAATATAACTCACGAATTAAAATCCCCGTTGGCATCAATACAACTTGGAATAGAAACACTTCAGAAACGCCGGCTACCTGAAGATAAGAGAAAGGAATTTCTGGACCGCATGGCGACAGATATTAAACGGCTGGACAAGCTTATAGGGTCAATTCTTGAGATATCGATCATCGACAGCAAGGCAGCCTTTTTTGAACCCGTGATCATTCCGGCGGACAGCACAATAAAAATGCTCTTAAAAAGTCTATGCCGTCAATTCGGTATTGAAGAGAACAGCGTCTTAATTGAAGGAAATACCTCAAGCAATATAAAAATAGATCCTGCAGGTCTTGAAACAGTTTTGTGCAATTTAATTGATAACTCGGTAAAATATTCCGACGAACCGGTTAAGATAAAAATCAGATTGGACTATTTTAAGAAAAAATACATCATAACCTTTTCAGACGAAGGGATAGGAATTGCTGAAAAAGATCAGAAAAGGGTTTTCAATAAATTTACAAGGTTGAAAAGAGCCGACAGTCCCTCGGTAAAAGGTACTGGAATCGGGCTGTATTGGTGCAGGCAGATATTAAAGATACACAGAGGCAAAATCTATATTGAGAAACAGAAGCAGAGGAATGGCACAACCTTCAAAATAGAAATTCCCGCAACAAGAATGCGGTACCATCAACAACAGGGATAACATATTATGAATACTGTGATACTGAATAACAATAAGATTCTTCTGGTCGAGGATGAAGACAGCCTGGCCGCCGGACTGGAGTTTAATCTTGAAGCCGAAGGCTATCGGGTTGCCCGTGCGGAAAACGGCAGGAAAGCACTGGAGCTGTTACAGAAGAAAGATATAGATTTGGTTATACTCGATATTATGCTGCCTTTTCTAAACGGATTTGAAGTTCTGGAAAAAATCAGAGAAAAATCTCCTGCCTTGCCGGTGCTTCTTCTCTCAGCAAGGACAGCACAGCAGGATAAGATAAAAGGACTTTCAATGGGAGCGGACGATTATCTTACCAAACCGTTCCACCTGGAAGAATTACTTCTAAGAGTTGAAGGAATGCTGCGAAGAAATGCCTGGTACAGGGAGTCCATCGACAGGAATTCCGAATTCTGTTTCAGCGGCAACCGGGTTGATTTTAAAGATTTAAGCTGTGAATCCCGGAACGGTTCTTTCAGGCTGACGCTTCTCGAAGGGGCTCTTTTAAAATATTTTATAGACCATGAGAATAAAATCGTTACGAGGGAAGAGCTGCTTGAACAGGTCTGGCAGATAGATTCCGATACAGACACTCGAACAGTTGAAAATTTTATATTGCGGTTGAGAAAATATTTTGAAGAAGTGCCTTCAAACCCAGTTTTTTTCAGGAACGTGAGAGCAAGGGGATATATTTTTACTTCGGGGAATCAATAATCCCCGACTCTCTTTTATTCATTCACCGTCGATTATTCAACTACGACTAACTCTCGTTGCTTATAATGATTCAACATCAGCTTTTGCACATATTCAGCTGAAGATCTGCCAACTTGATTTTATTCTACCGTTACTGTATTATTGATCAGAACCAAATATAGGTATCTTTCTTATTATAGTTGAAATGTTTCTCTATTTTAAAGAAGCACATAGATCCTTTCTATCCTGCCTTTTTATAATTTTTTACGAATCAGCGAAAATAACCAAGAATCATATGTTTCACTGGTTAAATAACGTACACCCGAACAGATTCGGGGCGGGAGCAATTATGTCCAAAAAGCTTTATGTAGGAAATCTCAGTTTTACAGTTAAGGAGTCTGAATTAAAAGAACTTTTCTCGGAGTACGGGGAAGTGAATACTGTAAATATCATCACTGATAAAATTTCGAATCGATCCAAAGGTTTTGCTTTTATAGAAATGTTGAAAGCCTCATCTGCAGATGAGGCAATTACCGCATTAAACGGAAAGGAATTTTCAGGCCGTGAAATAAAGGTCAATATAGCCAAAGATAGAAATTAGATACAAAGGCAGATAAACTGCAATTATTTTCAGCTCACAATGATTATAAAGTCAACCTCGTCAGTGTGAGCTGCTCTCGCATAAAAGATTAAATCCTGTAATAGATTTTTACAGGCATTCGGAGAATTTTATGAGCAGTACAATTGGAAAAAGATTACTTGAATTTCTTAAAAACAAAAAATTATGGGTCTGGCTGCTGGTATTTCTGGCTTTAACAGGCATTATATTCGGTCTATCAAGCTTAATTTTATACTTATTAGGAATTGTACCATGGATCGGTGTTTTAACGTTAATTGCAGCTGGTCTTATTTGGGGATTCATTCAATTTTCTCTGCATAGAAACACTAATAAAACAACAGTAGAAAATCCTGAGAAAAAAGATTCTGAATAAAGTTCATCTATTCATGACACTCTTGATTTATCAAATATTCAGAGGGTTTCCATTTCACATCGGTGGCTCCTCCATCCGGTGCAAATTAATTTACATTGTATAAATACAAGGGGCATAATATGGAATTGAGTGAAAAAAGAATGAAAGAAGAAATTCTATACAACGAAGAAAAACTGTTAAATAATGATTTTAGAGAAAACGCTGAAGTACTTAAGGATCTTATAGAAAATAATTATATCGAGATCAACGAGACAGGTGTCCAAAATCGATTTCAGCCTGGCCAGACGTTTGAAAAAATAGATGGAGTTATATACATCACTAATGATGAATCACAATTAATTGATCTTTCTGCAAATTGTAAACTATTAATTTACGGCGCTGTAAAAGTCAAAAAAAACACCAGAACAATGATAAATTGCAGTTCAATTTGGAAAAGGAAAAATGATAACTGGAAAGTG
>QKCC01000258.1 GCA_003245835.1 Spirochaetales bacterium
AGATACCCATGAATATACATTTATGAAATCGGCGTCTTTCGCTGCCGATTCATAGTCGTGTACAACACTGACGCTTCCGCCTGAACCTTCGGCCCTGGCAATTGCCTCTTTCATATAATCCGGATGCGGCTCATAACCCGGAGGGCAGGCAACCGAAATATCGAAGCCCATTGTTCCGGCCATAAGCATCAGCGAGTTTGTAAGCCCTGCAGGCGGGTTCGCGTCGCGGTAGCCCCACATGAAAGCGACCTTGCAGCCTTTTGAATCGCCTTTCTTCTCGCGCATAGTCATCAGGTCGGCAAATGCCTGGCAGGGGTGCTCGACGGGACAGGATGCGTTGATAAAAGGTATCTCCGCGTAATCGGCCGCGTTATCGAGCCTCTCACGTGCAGCTCCGACACGGTAGGCAACACCGTCGAGGAACCGGTCGATAGTCTTCACCGTATCGCGCCAGTCTTCTTCGGCAGCGTCTCCGACCCACAAGCGGCTTGAATCGAGCCAGATCATATGTCCGCCGAGGTGAGTCATTGCTGTCTCAAAGCTGATGCTTGTTCGCGTACTCGGGGTCTCAAAGATTCCGCCGAGACTCATACCTTCGAGCAGCCTGTGTGCCCGTCCCATTTTCAATTCTCTCTTAAGCTCTTTTGCTACATCAAGAATAAAATCAACCTCATCGCGGTTAACATCAAGGATTCCCTTTAAATCTCTTCCCTTTAAATGTGACATTGCTCTCTCCTATTCTATGGTTCCTTCTTTAAGGTATTTTTTCAGCTGATCGGTCGACCAGGACGGGTCGATTCCAAGCTGTTCTACAGTTCTTCCTTTTTCCCTGAAGTCCCGGTCGAGCAGAACTTCAGCAATCGTCGTTACCGCATCGGAAACAGGGGTCGGAATACCGAGCATTTTGCCGAGCGATGAATATGTGACAAGCCCGTACGGAATGTCTTCCGTCAGGTGCCTCGTATCAAGTTTAAAAGGACCTTCGCAGACCTCAAGAAAGGGTGTATGGATTGCATCGTACAGCGGAAGCACATAGTCCTCGCCGTTCGGGTTCCATTTGACCATCAGGATCTCTTCTTCAAGAGTGTATTGCTTGAGGCCCAGGGCCTCGCCTATAGCCATGCGCTCGCGGTCAATCCGCTCAATCATCCTGACTACAGCCGGTGTGTTCTCGGCCTTTCCGAAAAGATGAAAATCCGGGTCACCCGATTCAATCCTTCCGGCATTGCAGATCATCGGCGGGGTATGGGTTATAGCATTGTAATCAACCAGGATCGAATCTATGGCATTCTGCCCATATCGGATATCATAGTTGTCGGGCGTGTAAATCTGTTCAAGAACACTGCCGACAAAATCTATATCTTTACCGGGAAAACAGGCGGCAAGAAGGTTCTGCGTTCTGTTTTCGAGCCGAACCGAATGGTCGTCTATTCTTGACGCACCGTACGGAAGCGTATTCGTATCGGCAAGGTAAACCTTTTTGTCGACGCCTTTTTCCTTGAACACCTTGGCCCAAATAAGCGACGCCCCGCCCTTGCCGAGACTGACGAACACCTGCCCCTCTTCAACATAGGGCGCACACTGCTGCGCATAAAACTCGCTTGCAAAAATAGGAACCGGGTTAAGTATAACCTGAGCGCCTTTTAAAGCTTCCTGAATATCGGAGGTGGCGCATGCGATCTTCGCTTTCCGGCCTGTAGGTTTGGAGTCTATATCGAGGATATCAATTCCGCCGTGTTTTCGTACTCCCGCAACCTTCTCGTCATTCCTGGAGTAAATAGCAACTTCATAACCCTGCAGCGCAAAATCTGCAGCGCTCATGAAGCCTCCGTTACCGGATCCCAGTACAGCTATCTTCTTAATTTCCATGCACCCTCCGAAAAATATTCTTTATTTTAAGAACCGGATTTTCACCCGGCCATATTACTTCCTCAATTCCGCCGTAGCGGCTTTATTTACTTCGAGCAAATCCCCTTCCAGAACTACCTTGTATGTTTTTTCAGCGCTTTCAAGGCTGATTATCCCGTTGCGGGCGTCCAGCCGCACAAGTTCCGGATCACGTTCAGCAGGATCTCCCCAGCCGCCTCCTCCGGACGGATAACAGGTATAGGTTTCACCGGATGTCAGGTTTACCGCCTCTTTCGATTTAAGCAGGCGCTCGTTCGAAAGCCCCTGGTTCAGCCACGCCATATTCGGGCTGCCCTCCTTACCCCCGAACAGTCCGTACGGAGGGTTATCACGTCCGTCGCCGAACATTACAAGGTTGGGTTCTTCGTCGTACATCTTAATCCGGTAACCCGCACCGCAGCCCCCGCGGAACTTTCCGGCCCCGCAGCTGTCGGTTGTAAATTCATTAAACTCGGTAATATGGGGGTAATCGGTCTCGTTCGTTTCGATGTTCGGCGCAATAAGGCCGCCGAGGTCGATACCGTCGCCGATGTAATGCCGGCCGTCCATACCCGACATACCCCCGGCACCGCCGAAACCGTTGAAAGCGAACATTACGTAGAAATTGTTGCTGCGTGAGTCAATTCCGGAGATCGCCGGGCCGTTCCACCTGTTCCATCCGGCCGGTACACGGTCGGGAAGCACCTGCGCAAGGGCCTTCCAGCAGGCCTCGAGAATCGCGCAGGCGGTATCGAGCGTACATGATACGACCGCCGCGGGAAACTGTGCGTTTACTATGCAGCCTTCGCGGGCTGTAATATGAATCGGCCTGTAAACTCCCTCGTTATGGGGGATGTCGGGTGTCGTAACCGTCGTCAGAAAAGCTACGTAAACACAGGTCGCTGTATTCGCTATCGGCGAATTGATGAAGCCGGTAACCTGGTCGTCGGTGCCGTCAAAATCAACAAATGCTTCGTCGCCCTTTATAGTGATGGATACCTTGATTTTAATCGGTTTATCGCTGTGACCGTCGTTGTCGAGGTAGGTCTCGCCAACGTATGTGCCGTCTTTGAGGGATTCGAGTTCCTTTCTCATCCGTCTTTCGGCGTACTGGTGAATCTCAACGATCGTGCTTCGTGTCATAGGAACACCATACTTATCAAGGAGTTCCTTTATACGCTTCTCGGCAACCCGGCATGATGCAACCATAGCCTTGGTATCGACCCAGAGCTCGTCCGGCATTCTGGTGTTCGAACGGATCATATCGACGACGTCCATAATCGGTTTGTTGTCCCGGTAGATCCGAAGCGGCGGAATCCTGATTCCCTCATGAAAGAGTTCAGTAGCTGACGGGCAGTACGAACCGGGGTCAATACCGCCGACATCGCCGTGGTGAGCACGGTTGATTGCTATAAACTGAAGTTCACCGTTGTAGTATATCGGTTTCATAATCGTCAGGTCCGGAAGGTGCGTTCCCCCGGAGTAAGGATCATTAAGCACGAATACGTCCCCGTCGTTAATGTCGTCCCCGAAATAGGCGCTCACGGCCTTAACGGATTCCATTGCAGAGGCTGTATGGGACGGTACCCCGTCAATCTGGGCGACAATGCGGTTTTCCCAGTCGCATATGGCGCATGAAAAATCATGCGCCTCGGCAAAAATCGGGGAAATCGATGTATTTATCATCGTTATTCCCATTTCTTCATTTATAGTCAGAAGGCGGTTATATATGACCGATAGGGTTATCGGGTCTACCGCGCCTTCGAATTCCTTCTTTCTGCCAGCTCCAATACCCATTATTCGGCCTCCATGATTATGTTTCCGTATTGATCCACACTCAGCATCCAACCCGGATGAACAATCACGGTTGTAATCCGTTCTTCTATGATAGCAGGACCTGCAATTTCATGACCGGTAACAAGCAGGCTTCGGTCATATACATCGACATCGATGAAACCGCCGCCGCCTTCTTCCTCCGGGAACCATGCTTTTCGTTTATTCTTGAACGCAGTGTCAGGCGAGGGCTTACCCTTTGTCGAGCCGGGATTTTCATTCAGCGCAGCGACTTCAGCTTTATCGACTGAACCGACAGCTGTTACACGAAGGCCCATAATCTCAAGCGGATTCTCGGGCGTTGAGTATG
The DNA here is from genome assembly GCA_003245835.1 of Spirochaetales bacterium. GTDB lineage: Bacteria > Spirochaetota > Spirochaetia > UBA9216 > UBA9216 > Thalassospirochaeta. The sequence continues at coordinate 4,031 of QKCC01000258.1, forward strand.
TATAAAGCTGCTCATGTGCTTTATGAAAGTTCTCGGCTATTTCAGCAAGGTGCTTCTCTTCGATTTTACATCCCGAAGGAATATCGACCGTGACCTCATGGTGCTGTCCAAGGTATCTCATATCAAGATGCCGCAACAGGGTTGCACGCTCTTTTTCAACGCCCTCCTGAAGCAGTTCCTTGAGGGCTTTTTTCTCGACCTCGACAATTACGCTGTTGAAATCAGCAAGGTCTATGCCGGGAATAAGCGCGTTGTAGGTTTTAACATTGTCGAGTTTGATATCGGATTCAAGCATGCCGAGGGCGCAGAAAACGCTTGCAGCCTTCGGAACTATAACCGACGTAGCGCCGAGTTCTTCGGCAATCCGGCATGCGTGTATCGAGCAGGCACCGCCTGCACTGACGAGGGTGAACTCTCTCGGATCGTACCCTTTCTGAACAGATACAACCTTCGCCGCGTCCGCCATGTTCTGGCTGATGATTGTAAAAACGCCGTGCGCCGCCTCATGGACATCTATCCCGAGATGGTCGGAAATTTTCTTTTTAAGCATTTTTTCAGCGGCATCCGCATCAACCTGCATTTCTCCGCCCAGGAAATAGTCCTTATTAAGGTAGCCCAGCAGCAGGTTGGCGTCGGTTACCGTCGGTTCTTCGCCGCCGAGCATATAGCACACTGGACCGGGGTCTGATCCGGCTGAAGCCGGACCGACCTTGAGCATTCCGCCCGAATCAAGCCAGGCAATGGAACCGCCGCCGGCGCCGATGGTATGGATATCAATCATCGGTTTAGCAACGCGGTATCCGGCTATCTCACCCTCGGTACTCAGCGTAACTCCCGCGTCATGAATAAGAGTTACATCGAATGATGTTCCGCCCATATCCATCAGGATCAGGTTTCTGCGGTCAAGAAGGTCCGCAAAATACATTGCCCCGACGGCACCGGCTGCAGGACCCGACAGCAGCGTTGCTGATGCGTGCCGGATTGCAGTATCGGCTGTCATAACGCCGCCGTTTGAAGCTGTAACGTAAAAAGCCCGGCTCAACCCGTCTTTTTTAAGCCTCTGTTCGAGCGTCTCAAGGTAAACGGTAAGCTTCGGACCGACATACGCGTTTGCCGCAGTTGTTGAAGATCTTTCATATTCACGTATCTGGGGAAGGACTTCGGAGGAAACCGAAATAAATGCGTCCGGCATTTCTTCAAGCAGGATTTCACGTATCCGTTTTTCATGCGAATCATTAAGAAAGGAAAAGAGCGTGCATACGGCTACCGCTTTAACAGAATTCTGTTTAAAAATCCTGCAGGCCTCACGGACATCGTCTTCATTCAGCTCTTTTACGACCTTTCCCTGATAATCAACCCGCTCATCGACGCCTACCCTTAAAAATCTCGGAACAAGCGGAGGAGGAACAGGAAGGAAAAGGTCCCAGATGTTGTCCTTGTGGGCACGGCGCATTTCTATAGTATCGCGGAAACCCTTCGTAAGTATCAGCCCGGTAACGGCGCCTGTACCCGTAAGCAGGGTATTGGTCGCTACGGTTGTGCCGTGTGCAAAGAAATCCAGTTCGCCAAGAAAGTCGCTGAGTTCCATCCCGAAAAAACCGGCGGCTTTCTTAATTACGTTGTAAAGTCCAATTGAGGGGTCTTTCGGTGTAGACAGCTCTTTAAAACTGTGAACAGCCCCGTTTTCGTCAATAACGACACAATCGGTGAAAGTCCCCCCGGTGTCAACGCCCATACGTAATTTCATATTGCCTCCGAAAACTAGTAAATTGAATCTTAATTATTTGTCAAACAAATCCTCTCTGATATCGAGAATATGCTTGCGCATATAAAGTCTTGCATCCTCGGCACGGCCCTCGCATATTGCGTCGCAAATTTGACAGTGCTCAGATTTGTAAGCCTGAAGGTTGCCGGGCTTCAGGACCCCCTTGCTTTTAACCTTCTTCCAGTGCTCTTCCTTCATCATCAGGTTTACAGCGGAAAACACAATAAAAAGCACTTTATTGTGTGCCGCCCTGCCTACAAACAGATGAAGTCTGCGGTCTTCTTCCATGTATTCTTCGAAGAAAGCGTAGTCGCCTTCAAGTTTGTCGCCGATTCGGTTAAGAAGCTCAACCTGGCGCTTTAGTTCTTCTTTCTCTTCAGGAGTCGCTCTCAGCGCTGCGAAAGCAGCCATGCTCGGCTCAACTTCCAGCCTGGTTTCATATATCTCAAACGGATCATGATCCATCAGAAGCGCTTTTACAAATTCCCCGTCAATGGAAACCTGCGAAGCGTCTGCCCTGATAAAGTTTCCCTGACCGCTTCTGCTCTCAATCATACCGAGAGTTTCCAGTACACTGAAAGCTTCACGCATACTCGCCCGGCTGGTGCCGAACTGCTGACACAGTTCCCGCTCTGGAGGAAGCTTGTCGCCGACCTTTAAATTGCCGTCCTCGATCAGTTTTCGTATCTGATCGACTATCTGCATATAATATTTTTTATTTTCTACCTGTTGAAACAATGTAACACACCTCGTGGTCTGACCACTCCATCCATGTTATCTCTGCTTTTCATATTTGTCAAATAATTAAAGACTTTATAAGAAAATTTTGCAGATTTATCTTTGATTACCAATAAAATACAACCTTATACTTCCGTTTTAAATAAATAACTTGACTTTAGATGAAATCCCTCATAAGCTTTAAAGTCAGGCGGTCAGACCACGTGTATTTCAGCAAGCCTAAAAGATTCATTATTCAGGAGTGTCTTCATGCCCTATACTGGTCCTGTAATTAAAACACCTCCCCCGGGCCCGAATGCCAGGCGGTTGATTGAACGTGACGAGAAAATATTGTCCGGGTCTCTGACCCGCAGCGCGCCCCTGGTTGGAGAAAATGCCGAGGGCATGTACATCGAGGATCCCGACGGAAACGTTTTTATGGACTTCGGGTCCGGAATTGCAGTAACGGCCCTTGGCCACAGACATCCGGCTGTTGTGGAAGCTATAAAGAAACAGCTTGATAAACTGATTTTCGTCAACAGTCTTGATTACTACTCCCCTCCGCAGGTTGATTACGCAGAACAGATCTGCGCCCGGACTCCGGGAAACTTTGCGAAAAAGATCTTTTACACCAACAGCGGAAGCGAATCGGTCGATACAGCTATAAAACTGGCCAAAGCCCACAACCGAAGGCCGTACGGCATCGGGTATATTAATGGTTTTCACGGCCGCACAATGGGAGCAATAAGCTTTACCACAACAAACGTAGTGGGAAGGCGCGGCTTCGCCCCGATGTATCCTATCGGGCAGTTCACTCCGTACCCTTACTGCTTCAGATGCATGTTCAACAGGGAGTATCCTTCATGCGGAATGGAATGCATGAACTATATGACCGATATAATCTTCAAGAAGATAATTCCGCCGGATGAGGTGAGCTTTATAATCCTCGAAGCCGTTCAGGGATCAGGCGGATACATAGTTCCGCCGAAAGAGTTCTTCACGGAACTCAGAAAAATATGCGATAAGCATGAAATTATTCTGATAGTTGATGAGGTTCAGACAGGCTTCGGCAGAACGGGAAAGATGTTTGCCTGTGAACATTTCGATCTTGAACCCGATGTAATAACGATATCAAAGGCTTTTGCGCACGGACTGCCTGCCGGAGCGGCAATATCCAAGGCAGAAATCATGGACTGGGACCCGGGGGCTCATGAAGGAACGCTCAACGGCGGCCCGGTTATTATGGAAGCTGCAAAAGCCGTCCTGAAGGTTCTGGACGAAGAAAAGTTAGTCGAGAACGCGGCTGTAATGGGCGAATACATGAAAGAACAGCTTAAAAACCTGCAGAAAAAATACAGCTGCATAGGCGACATCCGCGGACTAGGACTGATGGTCGGAATCGAGTTCGTTGAACCCGACGGAAAAAAGCCTGCGAAAGAACTTCGGGACAACCTTATACAGGCTGCTTTTGAACGGGGACTGCTGCTGCTCGGAGCAGGTCCGTCAAGCATCAGGCTCGCACCGCCGCTGATTGTAGGAAAAAAGGAAATCGATACAGCTCTAAATATTATCGAGGACTGCCTGAAGGTTCTCTGACAGCCGCGAAAATAAAAAAGCCGCAGTAAAATGCGGCTTTTTTATTTAACGGCTTCCCTTTTTAGAGATTTCCGATAGTAGCAACCATCACGGCCTTGATTGTGTGCATCCGGTTTTCAGCCTCATCAAAAACTTTTGAATACCGGCTTCTGAATACTTCATCGGATACTTCCATCTCTGAAATACCGTATTTTTCCTGGATTTCTACTCCTACCGAAGTTTCTGTATCGTGAAATGACGGAAGGCAGTGCAGAAAAATCACTTCAGGGTTGCCTGCGGCTTCAATCATTTTCATATTCACGCGGTAGGGTTCTAAAAGCTTGATACGTTCCTCGAATTTATCTTCTTCTCCCATCGAAACCCAGACATCGGTATAGACGGCATCAGCGCCCTTTACACCTGCGGCAATATCGCTTGTAATTTCAATCTTTGCCCCGCTTTCAGCAGCAAGAGCACGCATTTCTGAAACAAGAGCCTCGTCCGGATACAATTCCTTCGGTGCAATTGCGGTAAAATCCATACCAAGCTTGGCCGCGCCTATCATTAGCGAGTTTGCAACGTTATTTCTGGCATCACCCGCAAAAACCAGCTTGCACTGACTGAGCGGCTTAGGGGTGTTCTCCATAATTGTCATAAAATCAGCCAGAACCTGGGTCGGATGATAAAGATCAGTCAGGCCGTTCCAGACGGGGACCCCGGAAAATTCGGCGAGCGCATCTACGGTAGACTGTTCGAATCCGCGAAACTCGATCCCGTCGTAAAAACGGCCAAGCACTTTGGCCGTATCTTCAATTGATTCCTTTTTTCCCATCTGGGAATTTGTCAGAAAAGTAACGCATCCGCCTTCATCAAACGCAGCAGTTTCAAACGCACATCTTGTCCTTGTGGAGGTCTTTTCAAAAATAAGGCAGATATTCTTGCGATCGAGTAAATTACCCCGTATACCGGCTCTTTTCTTTCTCTTGAGATCCAGCGACAGATCAAGCAGGTAGTTAATTTCATCCCGCGAAAAATCCTTCAGGGTCAAAAACGATCGTCCTTTAATATTTACAGCCATAAGCTCCTCCGAAAGTAATGTTTAGAGATTATAAGAACAAACCGCCGCCTTTGTAAAGCGGAATAAAAAAAAGCACCGCAAACAGCTGAATACACAAATTTTTATACGTTGAAATTTGAGTGTAAAAGTATTACATTCTACTTCATGAAAACTACAATGATACGAACATCCCGATTTTTACCCCTTCTACTGCTTACCGCAGCTGTACTTTTTTTTGCATCATGCTCTGTACAGAATGAGGTGAATTTGTCTGCCGACGGATCGGGTACAGCTTCTACAGTAACCACGCTGGATGAATCGCTGGTATTCTACCTTCAGAGCCTTGCAGAACTCACCGGAGCAGAAGCTGGCGCACCTCTTTTTAATACAGATGACATAAAAAAGAGTATGGAAGAGAACCCCGGAATCAAGGTTAAATCCATCAGGAATGATGACAATAAAAAAATATCAGCTGAAATAAGCTTTGATGATATCGAAAAATTGATAGCCGAAACTGAATCCAGCCTGAATAAGAAAATAATCACTTTCAAAGAATTCGGGGCAGAAAAGGAAATCAGAATCTATATCGATATCGATAATTTCACCGATATTGCCCCGCTTTTCCCGGTGATTGAAGAACCTCTGTTCATGACTTTCGGCCCGCTCGAAAACCAGGGGCTCTCTGAAGACGAATACCTTGAAATGATGGAATACGCACTCGGCGACGGCGGCGGTGATTTGATTAAAAATGCGATGATCACAACAACCATCAATATCAACGGCAAACTGATCAGCCAGACAGGCGGGACCGCAAAAGGAAATTCAGTAACATTTAAAACCCCGCTGATAAGGATACTTCTGCTCGATAAACCGATAGAGTATTCAATCCGGTTTAAATAAAACAGCACAGGGGATGTCCATAAGATGGACATCCTTTTTTTTGCCGACTCTGCAGAAACATTTCAGCAACATAAGCGGAACCACTGGTATAAAGATAGGCAGGCCTCATTTCGACATTTCCATCAGCATAATATAGCAAGGAGAAATTGACTTCAGATATGAACTATTTTGAATCGGAAGCAAGTTTAATATTTTTTAAATCAGCAATTCTTTCAAAAGCAAAGCAAAAAGGGAGATCTCACAAGTCTCCCTCTTTACCTTCAACATCCAATCAATCATCTGAGTCAGCTGAATCCGGATCATCATCCTCATCGCTCTCAAGTTCACCGTTATTGTCACTATCCTTGCCGTAATCCGCCGAATCCTTAATGTTATCTTTTATTACTTCTCGAACCTGCCGGCTGAGACTTGCCTGAACATTTTCATCCAGCCTGATTTCGTCTCCTGAGGTTCCGGTAGTAACAGTCAAATCGTTAAAATCCAATGAATTGGAGTTTGTTTCGATATTACTGAAATTGAACCACTTATTAAGACGAAATGCGATAATCAGGGGATTAAGCTCTGCTTCGTCTATCACAAAACCAAGTGCTTCATCAGTCCCGGATAACGATAATTCTTCATCAAAGTCATAGGTGACTAACTATATCATGGATTTCTACACTGCTTAAAAATTATTGTTTAAGAAGCTCCCGCTCCCCTCTCAAAAACTTAGACCAACAAAGACGAGACTCTGGCTGAACCGGCCCGGGGTTGTCAGAGCTCGTTTATTTGGTTGACAGTATATACAAAATAAAGCTAACCTGAATTCTCTTATAACCCCAGCAGAATATGGAGTTCAGAATGAGAAGAGTTATACTTGCAGGTTTGGTTTTATGTAAAATTATTTTTACGACTGCCCTTTACGCTCAGGAAAATGGAATACAATCATTGACGACAGATTCCTTCAAAAAAGAAATCTTTAATTACGAAGATCCTGTATGGAATTACCCTGGTAATAAACCCGCCATTCTTGTCTTCACTACAAGCTGGTGCGGGCCATGTCAGGAGATGATTTCTACTCTGAAGGATATTCTTCCCGTTTATAGCGATTCCGTTTTGTTCTACAGCATTGATACGGATGAAAATGCTGAACTGACCAGTTTCCTCCAGGTTAAAAATGTGCCGACAACTTTATTTATTCCTGTTAACGGCCCCCCCCGGAATGCCGTGGGAGCCTTTTCGAAGGATATTATAGTAAGGGCTATTGAGGAAGTCCTATTGGTAAAGACTGAATAAAACAATTAGCCCATGTATAATCAGCATGATATGATTGTTAATGGAGAATCTCTATACGCTGCACAATTCCAATTCTTGTATGTGACTCAGTTAAGAATAGTAATCATTCAACAAATCACCTCAAGTTAAAACAACAGCCGATAATTTCATTGAGGCTGCTCACCCGTCACAAATGTTAAACCAACATCTAAGGGGAACCTCTGGTATAACTGTAGAGAATTTGATGCGTGGTCGTAATTTTGTTAAACCGGTATAAAAGAGAAGTTTAAAAATATTAAAGATTTATAGTGTGTATAATCCCCATTGCGAAAGAGAAGACCACACTATAAATCAAAAGCTACATTATTTTGTTTACTACTGGCCGTTGAAAACCAAGCAACGGGTATCAGCAACAACGAACAGCTGATTGTTATACGCATGTATTCCTGAAGGATTTGGGAACCGGTTTACGTCAGTTGCAGATACATTGGCTGTAAAATCAGCCTGTCCTAATACCGCATCTGCGGCAGTACCGTTTACTGTCGGAATAGCGTTCCAGACTAAAACCCTGTTGTTAAAAGTATCACAAACAAACAGCTGTGTTCCGTTTGAAGTTAAGGCATGTGGATTATTCATACCCGCACTTGTCAAATTTGCATCAGCACTTGTCATGTCAGCCTGGCCAAGAACGACATCAGCACTCTGCCCGTTCTGGGTTGGAAAAGTAGTCCATATTAGAACCCGGTTATTGCCGGTATCCGCAACAATCAGGTTTTGGCCGTTGCTCCAGACATCAGAAGGAAAATAAAATGTCTGCGCAGTCGGAGCCCCAACCCCAAGGCCGCCATTAGTGCTTATACTGGCAAAATCCTGCTGTCCAAGTACAATATCGGCTGCAGCGCCGCTAACCGTTGGAATACTATTCCAGATCAGGACTCTATTATTTTCTGTATCGGCAACGATCAATTTGCCTTGTGTTGCAAAAACACCCATTGGATAGCTTAATGTTGAAGCACTTTGAGGATCAGCAGCCGCATCAGTGACAAGATTCGGCATACCGACGGCAATATCAGCTGCTGTAAATGTTGCCGTAGGAAGGGTATTGTATTGAAGAACTCGAAGGTTATCACTATCTACCACAAAGAAGGCCGTTCCATTGTAGGCGACACTTACCGGATAGTTCAGAGAGTTTGCGGAAATGGACAAATTGGAACCGGAATCAAAAACCTGCTGTCCAAGAACAAAATCAGCTGCGGCACCGTTAGAAACCGGTATTGTATTGTATCCCAGCACACGACTATTATACTGATCAGGCAGAAACAGCTTTCCTTCCGCAACAACCGGATTGCCATTTCGACCTCCTGTCTCAGTTTCCGTACATCCGGATGTTGAGGTCGTAAAATCCGATTTACCTATCACCAAAGATGCATCCTGGTTTGTACTTAAACTGATATTTCCAAATATTCGAAGGCTGATAGCAGCAGTAGTTGAACCTGATTCGTTAGCAGCTGTGACTGTATATTCCAGTACCTCTATCTGCTGATTTACAGGAGTCCCGGAGATAGTTCCGGTTGCAGCATCTATTGATAAGCCTACAGGCAGGTCCGGACTGACACTCCAATCATCACAAGCCTGATCTACTGTAGGTGAATTTGCCGTAATTGCTTCACCGACGTAATATAATGCAGAGGAGGTTGAATACGTCAGAGTAGTTGGTGCTTCAACAAGATTAGCTGGAGGTTCAGGGCATCCGGTAATAAACAGCAGCATTGCTGAAATACTAAAACCAAGAATAATAGGTTTGATCGATTTGGGCATTTTTATCTCCTTCTTAATTCCTGCAAAGATGCGGGTTCTTATCCAGACCAGAATATCGTATATAGAGATTTTATTATCTCACGGAATCTTTTTTAACTCTACTAAATTATGATTAAAAACATCATGATTTAGGCAGACTCTCTCCAAAATACTGCCCCCCTCTAGAAACTTAAACAAACATAAGTGGAACCATTGCAATATCTCTATTCTAATCCGCCCGGAGGAATAGCCGCTTGGGAAGGATTAAAAATTGCTATTACAATTTTACCATCACGAAGATGCAGTATTGTACTTCCGCTTACCCAACCATCACCCCATTGCCAAGAAAAAGCAATTGTATTATCTCCTATAACCAAAGGATCCCCAAGTATAGTCATCTCTTCTCCGGCATGTATAATAGCCAATCGGTAAAATTCTTTTTCGTCAACCTTTTCTGATAAAGTCCCATATGCTCTATTGTATATTGCATAATGTATATTTTGAGCTGTTGTCATTACACCATCTTCAGTGAAAAGCGCCTTAACCGAATTATAATCCCCTGATTCAAACGCAGATTTGAAGCTCATAAGGAGTTCTTCTATTTTGGGATCTATTTTTAATTGTTCTGAATTTACCAAGCTCAACTGCCTATCTAAATTACTAACTTTTGATTTGAGTGAATATGCCCAGATTAATATAAGAATTAATACAACTGCAAGAACAATAGGCATAATGATAAATAGCTTTTTCATAGCATTATCCTACTATTATTTTTTTACACTGAAGCTGATGATAACAATTGATGTTTTCTATATTTAACAAGCATAATAGCAAATAAGAGTAAAATCAAATACAAACTTATTTATCTAAAAGCAATGAATAATATACCTTACCAAATCACTTTAGCAACATAGGCAGAACCACGGTATGGGGTTGGATAATGGATCTTGGCTGCCATTTTATAAACTTGAGAATTTGACTTCTGGTACAATTGGCAAAAAGGAATAAATAGCGCATTCAATCTTATCACGACAAAATAATGCCCCAAATATCTCTATCTGGGATCTTTAAATAGAATAGTAATGGAATAAGTGTATATATACAGAGATAAGGTTGCTGCTCATCCTGCTATTACAGACCCGTTTGGAGATGATAGTATCGGAACCTTGGAGCGTTCAGCGATGAACTCCATTTCATATCATAAACCTTATTTTATAGCTGGCGGTTTCATGCGGGTAAGTAATGGACAGGAATCGGTACTTCCCAAAATGGTCTTTACCAAAGGTCTTTGAAGATATAGCTATTTTCTATAATGGAGCGAAGCATATATATTGTTGCATCATGATTTATTTACTAAAATACCGAATGCGTGTGCTGACGATCGTCAAATTCAATTTTTTCAAATGGAACTGTTATTTTTATTGATATGGCATCATCAGTATCATTTAAATCAAAAGTACCCTTAAGCTGTTTGGACACAAGTAAATTAACAAGGTTGAAACCGACAGTATTATTTACAATTCCTGGTAATTTATAATCAGTTTTATTTTGCTCATCATTAATATTGATTTCAAGGATATCATCCTTCTGGAGTTTTGCAATTAACTGAAGTTTTAGTAAACTATTCTCTGAAGATATACTCAAATAAATATTCATCAGTACTTCATTCAATATCAGTCCCAGCGATATTGAAAGTTCCAATGGAATCCTATGATCTTCAACTTGCATTTCTATTTTAAAGCTGCTTCTATCTGCTTTAAGAATATCCAGCATATGTTCATATATATCATTAAAATAATTTCTTAACGATATGAATCGTAAATCCCCTGAAGAATAAAGCCTGTTGTGAACAAGCGACATAGTGTTAATCTGAGAATAGATTTTAAGAAGAGTCTCTTTTTCCTCTTTGGAAACATTTAAAGGATCAAGTTGAATATGCAAAAGTGAACTTATAAGCTGTAAATTATTATTTGTCCGATGATACAGTTCCCTAATGAGTATGTTTTTTTCTTTCAGATTCTGCTTTATATGTTTGGTTCTTTTCCTGACTTTATCCTCAAGATTCTGATTTTGCTGTTCAAGTTCGTTTCTATAATAATCAATGATTATTCTGATTGCGATATTAACCAGACAGAAAAAAATATTAAAGAAATACCAGGATGTAAATTGAACAACAGTTACATATGCTGTGAATACGAATATGAAAATTATGAACACGTTCTCTAAAATGGTTAAAACAACTACCTGCTTTGTATTTAAAAAAAGTGTGGCTATAAAAACAGTTGTAAGAACCCATGCAAATGAAAGGTAGTTAAATATTCCGTCAGTATCAAAAACAAAAATTATTAATGAAGAGGTAATATAGAGGGTACCTATAAGAATGAGGCCCCCAACTTTATGATTTATATTTCTTGTTATTATATATCCTGCGAGTAGAACAGGTAAACAAATCAAAAGAGGCTTCACGACTTGTGCAGGAGCCTTAAAAACTCCTGCGATGTAAGTTAATATAAGTATTATATAAATTGAAAGCAGTATTGTGACACCTTGATTTTCCCAATTCCTGGGACGAGAATACTTTGATTTTAATAATGCACTACTAAATAACAAAAATATATTATTTTTCATCATTCAAAATTTACCCTATTCCCGATTACAAATCAAAACATGTCCCATTTTCTGCAGAATGAGAACCCATACGATAGTGGTCACTCTGACCATGTATAAATTTCTTCTAATTATACAAGTTTAGTAAAAGTTATAATGAAAAGCAAAATTTTAAATTGATAAAATTTAAAAGTATTTTCATCCTCCACCGCATTGCCCGTATGAACTACATTATACCCTGGCCACCGAGTGTCCACAGTAGCCATACTAAAAAAAGTCCTTCGAAGCATTGCTCCGAAGGACCATATAAAAGTCTGACTGACTTATTTCTTTTGTCTTTTGCCTTTCTTCTTGCGTTCGATCGAAGGTATTTCGAGGACATTGCCTGAAGCTGCAGCCTCTGATTTTCCTTCAGTCTTCTCTTCGACCTTTCTGGCAACAGCTGCTCCGCCGTATTTCAGATTGTCTTTTGAAAGCTTCCGCTTTCTTCTTGAGTTGACCCAGCCGAGAAGTACAGGTGATGCGATAAAGATGGATGAGTAAGTACCGACTACTACACCGACAATCATTGCAAGTGCGAAGTCTTTAATCTGCCCGGTTGCAAATATGTAAATTGCAAGAACAGCAAGCAGCGTCGTCAGCGAAGTAATAATAGTTCTGCTGAGCGACTGGGTAATACTTGTGTTGATTACAGTTTTCAAATCAGCGTCTCTCATCAGCTGACGGTTCTCACGGATTCGGTCGAAAACAACGATTGTATCGTTCAGTGAGTAACCTACAATTGTGAGAACAGCTGCAACCGTGGCGGTTACAAATTCCATCTGGGTAAGACCGATGAAGCCGATCATGATGGCAACGTCGTGCGCGAGCGCAATAATTGCAGAAACTGCAAATGCAAGCTCAAACCTGATCCAGATATAAAGCAGAATCAGTGCAAGCGCGAGACCGACCAGCAGGATAACAGACTTTCCGAGGTCCGCAGAGAACCGGGGTCCGACATAATCAGAACGCTTCACGATAACCGAACCGGTGCCGTATTTGTTATCCAGCAGTTCTATTATTTTCGCAGAAGCAGTATCACTGAACTTGCTTGTACCGTCGTCTTCAAGACGTATCAGGTATTCCTGGGCATCCGAGTTTCCGACAACCTGAATCTGGGGGTCGCCTACAGCTGACAGTACAGATCTTACCTCATCGATACCGATTTCACTTCCCGAGCCTTCGTTTGAGTAATTCACTATTGCAGAATCTGTACTCAGGTCCACAAGGTATGCGAGTGACAGCAGCTTTTCAACAGGAGCGCTGCCTGCAGCGGTGTTGATAGACAGGCCGGGAATTTCCGACATTGCGCTCACCAGCTGCGAAACAGTCGTGTAATCACTGAGCGCATACGAATAGGATTTCGTTTTTCCGTCCTGAGTAAAAATATCTATCGAGACACTGCCGTTAAGGATATTAAACCTTGTTTCTTCAGTACCTGTATAGGAAACTTCCATCGCAACGGGAGCAATCTGAACTCTCTGACTTAAACCGGGCCGGAAATCGATACCGTAATTCAGGCCGCCCTGCAGAATGGTACCGACAAAACCGCCGATAATAACCACAGCAGAGATCGCCATCATCAGATATCGTATTTTAGTAAAGTTTATAACTCTCTTCATTATTTCACCCTCCAGCCAAGACTCAGCTTCTTAATATGAAGCTGCTGTGTAGCGAAGTCGAACAACAGTCTTGAAACGAAAAGAGCTGTGAACATTGATGAAACTATACCTACAGCCAGCGTATATGCAAAACCCTGAACAGGTCCGCTTCCAATCTGTGAAAGGAACAATGCCGCAATAAGAGTTGTAAGGTTGGCGTCCATTACCGTCCAGAAAGCCTTACTGAAACCGGCCTTAACGGAAGCTTCTACAGATTTGCCGAGCTTGTACTCTTCCTTGATTCGCTCAAAGATAATTACGTTGGCGTCTACAGCCATACCTACGGTAAGAATCAGACCGGCAATACTTGTAAGAGTAAGCGTCAGGTTCAATGCTGAAAGAATGGCAGTAATAATAAAAAGGTTCAGAACCAGGGCAAGGTCAGCTACAAAACCTGCACCAAGGTAATACAGGAGCATAAATGCTATAACAAGGATAAATCCAATAGTTATGGCCTTGATACCTTCCTGGATAGAGTCTTCACCGAGCGCCGCTCCGACTGACTGCTGGTTGACAACATTCAGGTCAACGGGCATTGCCGCGGTTCTGAGTACAAGAGCCAGGTCATTGGCTTCCTGACGTTCGAATCCGGACATCCTTACGCTTTCCCTGATTGCTTCTGAAATTCTTGCTCCGGCTTTCACCTTATCGTCAAGTACAATAGCGAGAGTCTCGCCTACATGGGCTGAAGTCAGCTGGTAGAAGATCTCTCCGCCTTCCCTGTCGAGGGTAAAGTTAATTACCGGACGACCGGTTACAGAGTCTGAACCGACCTGCGCATTCACAATGTGAACTCCGTCAAGACCGGGTTCTTCATAGATAACAAGGTCTCTCTGGTACTGATCGACACCGTATGAATCCTTGGAATAAAATCCCCTGACAACAAGTCCGGCGTCAATTACATCAGGATTTAAAGGATGACCATCGTCATCCAGCAGCTTGCCGGCATTCTGATCCTTGTAGGCGTTCCATGCCGAAGTAGCTTCATCGTTTACGATATGAAAATTGAGACTTCCCTTTCCTTTAAGGAATGTGTTAACCCTGTCCGGGTCTGCAGCACCTGGAATCTCAATCGCTATCTCGGTATCACCCTGCTTTCGAATCTGGGGCTCGGTTACACCGAACTTATCGATACGGTTATTGAGGATCTCAATCGCCTGGCTGACCGCTGCAGACTGCTCGTCCGCAGTGGGTGTATGCTGAAGCCTTTTTGCAAGACTCTCCATATCAGCCTCGAGGAGGATGCTCATACCGCCCGAAAGGTCAAGTCCGAGCTGAAGGACATTTTCGCGATCATCCTTGTATCCGAGAAGAAGTTCGGCGTAGTAATTCTCAATAGTCCTGAGAGCCTTGTCCCTGTTATTGAACGTAGCCAGAACATCTTTTACTGTCCATTTTGCAGGAACGCTTTTTCCTTCTATCTTGTACTGCTCTTTTGCGTAATCAATTAAAAAATCATATTTTGCAGAAATGATTGATTCAGGTTCCTTGACGGCAAGCGACTGAAGTTCTTCAAGGTCGGTTTCCGCCATTGTTACTGAGTATTCTCTAATCTGTTCCCGTGATGCGGCTGAGAGGTCTTTCATATCCTGCGGTACATTGAAGTACCAATTATAGGTAGGCCACAAAAAAACTCCGCAGACAATCACAACCACAAGGACAACTAATAATCTGCCACGTTTGTTCATTGGATATCTCCGAATATGGATTATTTTAAGTATCGAATTACAATCGACTGGTTATTCTGTTTCGCTTTCTTCACTCTCAGAAGCTTTTTCGACTTTCTTCGGTTCGGCACTGACTTCAAGAACATCACCAATGGCACTCTTGGCGAATTCGAGCTTTGTATTATCGTCAACCTTCACCACAACTGAATCATCACTGACATTGTGTACAACACCGCGAATCCCGCCGATAGACTGAACCCTGTCACCTTTTTTAAGAGCAGAGAGCATATCCTTTGTCTTCTTCTGTTTCTTGTTCTGCGGTCTGATAATCAGAAAATAAAAGATCGCGATTACAAGTCCGAATGTGACAATAGTAGTGGACATTGAGCCACCGCCGCTGCCGCCGAACAACTGCATTATGGGCAAACTACCCGTAAGTACGTTCATCAACAAACCATCCTTATATTAATAGATTTGGACAAAAATAACATTTTTAAGTTGCCATAGTCAAGGTAAATAACTGAAGGGCTCCAAGGATGCAGCACAGGAGTGATATTCGTTCCGGGACCCTCCGATCAGCTCAGGGAAGCTTGAAGGCAACCTTCAAAGCATCTATATGCTGCCCGGAAATTTCGACAAGGTCGCCGAGGCTTCTTGAAGCTATGACGGCTTTTGCGCTGTATTCAAGTACCTCAAGCCGGTCGAAAGCGTTAAGCAGGCTGTTTCCTGTGACTATCACACAGTCGTTTTCCAGCATGATAATCGGAGTATCAGGTTTGAATCTTGATGCCGTATCTTCTTGGTTCAGAATATTCGAACCGTACGGAAGCTTCGGGATGCTGCGCAGCATTATATAGCTTTCGGGAATAGTCCGTGAGTCAAAAATCTCGTCGGTAACTGCAAAAGCCATGATGTTGGGCGGATGAGCTATGATAATAGAATCCACATGCGAATGCTGCCTGTATATTTCCTGGTGCAGAAGAACAGAGCGGCTCGGTGTTTTACCCTCTTCCTTTTCGCCGCCTGTAATTCTTACAAGATCCTCCTCGGCTATATACTTCCTGTCCACTCCGTATGGCGTTATTACGAAAGAATGATCGTCGATCTTCTGTGAGAATGTTCCCTGTGTACTGGTAAAAAGCTTCTGGTTATATGCCCTGTGTATGAGAAGGCACATTTCACGGCGGATCTCACGCTCCCGCGGGCTGTAGCTTTTTACGGTAAAATCCTTCATTTCCGGGTTATTCTTGTTTTTGGAAATTTCTATCGATTCACTGCTCAGTGTACGCAGCCTGCCGATACGCCTGGCATCAATCTCGAGACGCGCACAGAAATCGAGGGTTTCAAAAGCCATGAATGCCTTGAACAGGGACTCTCCGCCGACAGCTATGCCGTGATTTTCAAGTATTACCGTATTTAATCCCTTTTTAAACACTCCGGCGATCTTTTCGCCCAGCTCGGTACTGCCGGGAAGCCCGTATTCTGCTATACCGACTCCTCCGCACACAAGCTGAATATTAGGAATAAGACTTGTCTCGGGTATCTTCCGGACTATACTGAACGCAACAAGTGCCGGCGGGTGTGCGTGAACAATGGATTTCAAATCAGGCCGGGCTTTGTAGATAAGCCTGTGAAACGGGAATTCACTTGAAGGCTTGTGGATACCTATTGTTGTGCCGTCCGGCCTGACACATACAATGTCCTTCATGGTAAGACTGCCCTTGTCTACGCCGGCAGGCGAAATCCACATATTGCCGTCTTCATCCATAATGGAAAGGTTTCCGCCGGATGTAGTAGTCATACCGTAACCATAGATGCGTTCCATTATCATTACAATCTGCTGGGCAGGATGCATTAATTTGAAATTCATAATCCATACTCCTTTTTAAATTGCCCGATTCACTGAATACATTTTAAAGCATCCTGACAGATATTACCAACATCAATATTCACATCCTATTGACAAAATAACCGAAACATTCTAATTTAACAATGATAATATAGTTAACACTGTTAATATTTTAAACAACGTTGATTATCACCTTTAAAAGGAGAAAGTATATGAGCGCAACTGAAATTCAGCAGCAGAGAATGAAAGATTATTTTAAGGAAGCAGCCAAAGAGATCCTCAGGGGCGAAGGGCTGAAAGTGGCAAGCGCACGGAATATTGCTGAGAGGGCCGGATATTCCTATGCAACCCTCTACAATTATTTTGATGACCTGCCGTCGCTTATTTTTGAATGCGTAACGGATTTTCAGGCAGAAATTGATGAACTTACTGCTGCCCGGATTGCCGGCGAGTCCGGCGGCGCAGAAAAACTAAAAGCGGGGATCACTGCATGGGTCAACTATTTCGTTCAGTATCCCGGGATTTTTGAACTCTTCTTTCTTGAAAGGATCGGAGCTGTCGGAAACAGGAAGGATATTGCTGATACGATATATAATTCCATTGTTCCGTCATGCAACCCCGGGCTGGCGCTTCTTGAACAGGAAGGCGCCATATCGGCATCCGAGCGCGGCAGCATCCTCGACAGCCTGAGGTTTCAGCTCACAGGACTGATGCTGTATTATTCAAACAGAAAGAACCCTGAAGACTACGGCGGGCTGATGCAGATCCTGAACAGGATAATAGAACAAATCACCGGATAGGTTACAGGAGCCCGTCAGCATGTGCGGACGGGCTTTTTTATACCCTGCAGGCTACTCCCAGGGGAATGTGTAGTTCAGCTTCCAGCGGGCCTTCATTTCAGTCATCTGCTTCTGCAGAACAACCGGCACGGGGCATCCGTGTACTTTACGGTACTGCCATGCCTCCCATTCTTTCTCACCGGCAGTATAGATCCTCTCGGCTCCGGGGGCTTTTTCGGAATTACGCAGATCGCGCATGATTGCTCCGGCAATTTTTTTAAACAGGTCAAGACCTAGAAATGCGTCGATATTGATGGCTATAAAAAAGTGACCCAGCGGATACGGAATCCTCTTACCGTCTTCGTCGAAGCCGTTAAGCGATTTGAGAAAGGATCCGCCCTGGAGCGCCGCCGACAGGACCTCAACTACAGTTGCATAGCCGAAGCCCTTGTACCCCCCGGTCTCTTCGCCAAGTCCGCCGACGGGCGCCAGGGCAGCTTTGCCCTTTGTTAAATCAACAAGGACCTGGTCGGTATCCGTCCGGGTTGTACCCTCACGTCCGATAACCCAGCCCGGGGGAAGATCCTTCCCGAGCCTGCTGTACAGCTCTATTTTTCCGCGCTGTGTGACCGATGTGGCGCAGTCGAGCACGAACGGAAAATCCTCATCGGTCGGAAAACCGACTGTCAGGGGATTGGTTCCGAGCATATTCTCGACACCGAAGGTCGGAGCAATCGAAGGCCTCGCATTGGTCCCTGTGATGCCGATCATTCCGGCATTGCAGGCCATCAGCGCATAATAACCGGCAATCCCGTAATGGGTGGAATTCCTGACCGTTACCATTCCAAGACCGTTTTCAGACGCCTTGTCGATTGCCATCTGCATTGCGTACTTTGAGACGACATGCCCCATACCGTTGTTTCCGTCAAGCACGGCTGTAGTCGGGGTTTCCTTCACAACATCGATTTTTGTTTCGGGACTCAGGATACCCCAGTCGATCCGGTCGATATATATAGGCTTCAGCCTGCCGATTCCATGAGAATCGATTCCGCGCTTGTCGGATTCAATCAGTATTTCGGAAACTATCTGAGCATCAGCCTCCGGAACCCCGCTTTTAACGAGGCAGTCCTTCATAAAATTCTCAAGAATCCCGAAATCGACCCATTCACATTCATTGTATTGATCCTGATAAGCCATTTTTCCTCCTCAGAAATACTGCAGCCTTTCCGGACAGACCTGGTGCCGGAACAAGGTTTGCCGGTTAGTATCTACATATATTAAATAGTAACAGCGCCAGTATTGTCAGTAAAGATTTTTTGTATTCAAAATGATTTTATTCTGGAATGATTATAGCCGGCAGCCTGTTCTTCACAGTCATACAGCTCTGTACTTTTTTAACAAAAAAACCTCAATAGCATGCGGCAGCCATTCACCTATAAAGTGAAAAATGGTATTCTCACGCCGACCGGCTTTCAGCGTATTTTACAGATGATGCGGCGGGAAATTCACCCGGAACCGTGTTGGGAGAAACTTCGATAATGAGTGATATCCTGCTTGTCGCGAACGGGCTCAAGGAACCGCCGATACAGGCAATAAAACAATTAAAAAAATATCTTCGTGAAATACGATACATCCGGGTTCATCAAGCATCAAAGCTGGCTGAATCTTCAGCGGAGCTTCTGGCCGCCTACGACGCCGTTATTTTTTACTTCAGCGAACCTGATACTCAGCTGTCCGAGAAAATTGAAAAATCCCTGAAAAAATATATAAAACGCGGCGGCGGACTTCTGATTCTGCATTCAGCTTCCGCATCGTTCAGGCAGAACCATGTTTACCGTTCACTGATCGGGGCGGAGTTCATAAGCAGCAGCCGGATTACAGACTGCACGCTGCGCCCTTCATCCGCGGCCTTCAAGGGGTTTTCTAATTTCCCGGCTTTCGCTGTAAAGGACGAACTGCTCAAACTGGAAATCTCAGAAGATTCAGTGCTGCAGATGACCGCCGAAGCGGAAGATGGCGGACCGGTTCCTGCAGTGTGGACAAGAGAGCACGGCGACGGAAGAGTCTGCTGCGTCACCCCGGGTCACAGTCCGGAAACCTTTAAAAATTCTGAAATCAGAAGGCTTCTGTCGGCAGCAATATCATACGTTCTGAAGAGGGATTAAGAACCGGCAAGAAATTCAATTACGGCGGCACGGAACAGCTCCGGCCGGTCCGCATGAATCCAGTGACCTGCGCCTTCAAGCGTGAGCAGTTCATAGGAAGAAAACATATCACCGATTATTCCGAGATACCCGTCTTTAACATAATCTGATTCAGAACCCCTGATAAAAAGCGCCGGCCCGGTAAACCTGCGGCCGCCTTCAACCGCTGCCGAAATATTATCGAAGCTGTTTATTATGCCGTCAAGGTTAATCCTCCATTCGTATGAATCGTTTTCGGCACGCCTGAGATTGGTCAGAAAAAACAGCCTGAGAGTCCGGTCCGGAACATTCTTTTCGAGCTCACGCTCCGCATCCGACCTTTTTTCAATTCGGGACAAGTCAATCAATTTTAAAGATTTTATATATTTTTCAAAAACAGGCTCATATCTGACGGGGGCCATGTCGGCTGCAATCAGCTTGCTGACCCGGTCAGGGTACCTTAAAGCCGTCTCCATGGCCGTCTTGCCGCCCATTGAATGGCCGACAAGGCTGAATTCTCTAATGGAAAGCCGGTCGGCAAGCCCAGCCAGGTCTTCCGCCATCAGCGGGTAGCTCATCTCCGCACAATGGGGGGAACTGCCGTGATTGCGCTGATCGACGGCAATACAGTGGAACCCGTACGCTGCTATTTCGCGGCAGGTCGAAGTCCAGTTATCGGCATTGCCTAAAAGCCCGTGCAGAAAAAAGACCGCCGGGCGGCGGTCTTCTCCGAATACACGGTAGTTCAGAATCACTCTGCTGTTCCGTCTTTTTCCATGGATTTTTCTTTCGCGTTTGAAGGTCTTGTTGCACCGGGAATATCACCGACCCCGTTCAGAATGTAGCCGGGTCGGTAGGCAAACCTCCGCATCTCTTTTTCATCCGTAACGCCGCTCAGAACCAGTACGGTCTCAATCTCGGATTCGATCCCCGAAATTATATCGGTGTCCATCCGGTCGCCGACTATGACGGTATCTTCTCTGCGCGATTCAAGCTTCCTCAGCGCCGACCGCATCATCAGCGGATTGGGCTTGCCGACATAATATGCCTTGTTGCCTGTTGCGAGTTCAATCGGCGCCATCAGTGCGCCGGTCGCCGGTGATATACCGTTTTCAATCGGGCCCGTCAAATCCGGGTTTGTGCCGATCAGTTTTGCGCCTTGAAGAACAAGGTTAACTGCATGTTCGAGCATGTCCATATTGTATGTCTTGGATTCGCCGACAACTACATAATCAGGATTGACATCGTTCATTGTCAGTCCGGCGTTGTAGAGTGCGTTTATCAGCCCCGCTTCTCCGATTACAAAGACAGAACCGCCCGGCTGCTGCTGTGCAAGAAACGCGGCGGTGGCAAGAGCGCTCGTGTAGAAATGCTCCTTCTCGACCTCAACCCCGAGGCGGGACAGCTTCTGCTGCAGTTCAAGCGGGGACCTCTGGCTTCCATTCGTTAGAAAAAGGAATTTTTTATCCTCTTCTCTGAGCCAGCTTACAAATTCCTTTACGCCCGGAAGAAGTTTGTTTCCGTGGTATATAACCCCGTCCATATCGCATATAAACGCTTTTTTATCTCTCAACTCTTTCATACTGTTATTATAATTTAAAACTTACTGTTAATCCATGTCCGAGCGGAATAATCGATGTCAGAAGGTCACTGCTTCCGAACGCGATTCTGTTGTATTCATCCGTAAATCTACCCAGATTGGGCCTTACCCCGCTGTTCAGGCTGAAAAGCGTATCATCGGCAATAAGGAGCCCGCCGCGCCGGAGCAGCGCAACTGTTTTATCAAAAAGCTGCGGGTACAGATACTTGCCGCAGTCCTGGAAAATAATGTCGAAACCGGGCTCAAGGTTCGCCGCAACTTCAGCCGCGTCGCCGAAGACTGCATCAACATTACTGTAGCCGGCAGTCCTGAAATTCTTAAGCGCTTCTTCATGCAGGCGTTCCTTTGAATCTACCGTAACCAGGTGTCCGCCGGTATGTTCCAGCGCTTTCAGAATCCAAAGCGCCGACGAACCGTTGCTTGTGCCGAGTTCAAGCACCCTCTTTGCATTGACAAGCCTTACCATCAGCTCAAGAAACCTTCCGGTTTCCGGTTCGACCTGCGGCTGAACATCATTACGGGAATTATTGGATGATGCAATCCCGTCTATCACTGCCGACCCGGATTCAATGAAGGACCGCATATATTCAATTTCATTATTCAACTCTTCCATAACACCGAATTTTACCCAAAAAGTAACACTTTGAAAACATCCCCGTGTTATATTGGAAAGACGGATTGGAGGAACTGTTTATGGATAGGGACGAAAAATATAATATCGCAAGGAAAAGGGCGAAGGCCAAGATTGATTTTCTCAGACATCTGATTACATACATCATTGTAATCGCTTTTCTGGCAATCGTGAATAACATGACCTGGGGCGGTTACCAGTGGTGGCTGTGGGCGGCACTGGGCTGGGGAATCGGAATAGTCTCCCATTTTTTTCAGGTTTACGCTTTCAAGGGCAGTCTTTTTGAAGAAAGGATGATTGAACGCGAACTTGATATGATGGATGATGAAGAGCGGAATCCCCGCAAATAAAAATGAAAAGATCATTTATCGATGCGGTCAATATTGCAGGCACTTTCATTGTCGTCTGCATAATCTCATTCGCAGTCTACACGCTGTTCGTCGGAAAACCCTTCTATAAACCGGCCTCATATCTTGACGGCGAATGGAACAGTCCTGACGGAACTGCTGTCGGCGAAGGAGATGATTCAGGTACCTATACAACCAAAACATCCCCGGATTCAGTCGTAATAGGAAATGTGTCCGGTCTTATAGATATCGAAGGCTGGAACAATGATTACGCGCAGCTTGAATACATTAAACGGGGCCCCGGAAAACCGCCTGAAGTTGAGATTGACGATACAGGTTCCGGATTATCAATTAAAGCCGTTTACCCCAAGGCCCCGGGCAGTTTCGGCTCGGTCGAGTTCTTCCTGAAGGTTCCGAAAAATATCGAATCAATCGAAGCGCATTCAGTCAGCGGACGCATAAAAATAGAAGGGGCGGCGCCGGGTGTCAGGCAGCACCTGAGTTCTACATCAGGCACGGTCAGCACCGATGCGGCTGGCGATCTTGAGATATCCAGTGTCAGCGGAACTATCACATTCATATCATCCGGCAGCAGCGTTTCAGCATCGACAACATCGGGCCGTATTGACGGGAAGCTTGAAAAAGCTCCGGATTCTGGTAAGATAAGAATAAAATCGGTTTCGGGAAGAATAAAACTCGAAGTTCCCTCCGATCTTAACGCCGATGTCAACCTTCATTCGGTCAGCGGATCAGTAAGCACGGATCTTCCGGTTTCAGTGACTGAGACAAAACAAAACACAATACGGGGAGTCATAGGCAGCGGGGGAACAGAGCTCGAGATAAGCACTGTGTCAGGCGCCATAAAGATTACTGAATGACAGGACTGATACTTGAAGGCGGCGGAATGCGGGGGGCGTTCACAGCCGGAGTGCTTGATTCGTTTCTGAAGAATAACATCCATTTCGATTCGGTTTACGGGGTCTCGGCCGGAGCCAGCAACGGCGCCAGCTATGTAGCCCGTCAGCAGGGCAGGAACCGCCGTATCTTCGTCGACAGGGTCGCAGAATTCAAATACTTCAGCCCGAAGCATATTATCACACAGGGGAATTTCCTCGATGTGAAGCTGCTGTTCGACACCTATCCCAACAGACTGATACCCTTTGATTACGAAACCTTTGAATCTTCACCCTCGCTCTTTTATACCGTTCTAACCGACTGCGAGTCAGGGCAGCCTGTTTATATTGAAAGAAATTCGGTAGACCGCAGGGAATTCATGCTGAAGGTGCTCACCGGTTCGAACAGCCTGCCGCTGCTCTCTCCGGCTGTGAAAATCAGCGGGCGCCCCTGCCTTGACGGAGGATTATCGGATTCGATACCGCTTAAAAAGGCGATCAGCGACGGCTGCGCTAAATCAATCGTGATCCTTACACGTGAGGCCGGATATCGCAAGACTCCTTCCGGGCTTACCCCGGTCATAAAGGCCGTTTACAGAAAATGGCCGAATATGACGGCCCGCTTCGAAAACCGGCATACAGAATATAACGAAGCGGTTGAATACTGTGAAGCGGCAGAAAATAACGGAAGATGCCTGCTGCTAAGGCCCGAGACCACTATGAATGTCAGCAGAACCGAGAATGATGTAAGCAGGCTTTCGGCGCTCTATATGCAAGGATTTGAAACAGCCGAATCTAAGGCTGCCGAAGTAAAAGATTTTCTCAGTCGAACCGGGTCCTGATCAGCATAAAACTTCCCGCCAGCAGCGCGGCAGTTCCCGCAGCCTGAACCGGAAGCAGCCTCTCACCGAACACTATAAAAGAAATCAGCATGGTCACAAGCGGAATTCCAAGACCGAGACTTGATGTCATTGTAACGCCCAACCCCTTGATAGCCTGGTAGTAGAAAGAATAGCCTAGGCCGATTCCGATAACACCGGACACACCTAACTGAATCCAGGCGGAAGCAGGAACCGATGAAGCGACAGGGGCGGCCACACTGCCCTCGAACAGCATACTCACGATAAAAAATGGAATTACAAGGGTAAAAATCAGACTCGATGTTACAGGCGCTGGAGTATCAGGCAGCCACAGACGAATAAGAAGACTGAACAGGGCCCACGAAAAGGAACTGATGATAATACACATTACCCCAGCCGCCGGGAAAGCTTGAGGGCTGCTTCCGCGGGAAACAACTTCCGGCAGAGCAGTCAGCAACACGCCGGCAACAGCAATCAGCATTCCGACGATGAGCCGGGGCTGCCTGATAACAGAACGCTCTTCGGGAATAAAGATAAATGCGAGTACCGCAGCGAAGATCACTGTCGATTCTTCGATTATTGTAACAAGCCCCGGAAGCAGCAGGTACACACCCTTGATAAGAAAAAACTGATGCGAAAAATTCGCAAGAGCAATAAGCGGCAAACGCCTGACAGGACGCCGGATTCCGCGTATTGACGATATGGTACGGGTGCGGCCGGCTGCAGCCAGTGTAAAAATCCATAGAATTACTATAGAAACAGCAAACCTGAAAAAGTTCTGAAAGGAAACAGAAAAATAACCGCTGACCGAACGGATCATTATCGGGCTGACGGACCAGCAGAGTATTGCTGCGAAATTATAGATGATTGCGGTGCTTTTTTTCATCGCTGCTGAGTATATTTATTTTATTGATTGTTTGATATGGGAAAAATAAAGTATTAGATTATTAATAGAAAAATGACAGACAGGAGAAGAGTTATTATTCCATTTCTTATCATCGGTATAGTCATTATCCTCACAGTCCTTTCGCTTCCGTTCCTGATTTCAGGACAGGTGGCAGCTATTCCAGTCTCATACTTTTTTGAACAAAATATTCCAAACCATAAACCGCATTACGAGAACAATGCTTTTTCGGTAATGACGCTGAACCTGGGGCACGGCAGGGGAACGGGCATGCATCAAATCCTTCAGGGCCGCAGCGGAATAAGCCGTAATGCCGATACCGTAGCCGGAACAATCAAAAGAGAGCATGTTGATATAACAGCACTGCAGGAAGTCGACGGACCGGGATTCTGGAACGGCGGACTCGATCTGATTGAACACCTTGCCGAAAGTTCCGGCTGCCCGCACGGGATCTGGACAAAAAACGTCGAAACTGCGGCGCTCAGCTACGGCACGGCAATTCTGAGCGACTTCCCCTACGCGCATGCGGAATCATATACATTTAAGGCAAGGCCTTTCATCCTTCCCAAGGGGTTCACTATCGGGATTTTCAAGGTATCGGAAAATCCGGAACAGCATGTTTGCGTGGTTTCGGTACACCTTGGTCCGTTTCTGCCGGCAATGCGGCGGGTTCAGGCAAGAATAATGATTGAATACCTGAAGGAAGTCAATTACCCGATAGTAATTGCCGGCGATTTCAACTGCGGCGTCAATGCTCGATCCGCCTTAAATCTGATCTGCGGCGAACTTAATCTGAAAGCATGGAAACCCGGGGCGAATAACCTCGGCACGCATTTTCCGGGAAACAGGAGACTCGACTGGATTCTGATTTCTGATGAACTGGAATTTCTGGATTACAGGGTTATAGAGGAAAGATTATCGGATCACAGCGCAGTAAGGGCTGTAATCCGATACCCGCACGATTAATCTTCAGGAGAAAAATCGTCTTTAGAAGCGCCGCAGAGCGGACATACCCAATCTTCCGGAAGATCAGCAAAAGCTGTTCCCGGATCTACACCGTTATCCGGATCACCTTCTTCCGGGTCATACACATAACCGCAGACGTCGCATACATATTTCGTCATAATTGTTCTCCTTGAATATATTAAGCTTTCCACAAACCGTGGATATTACAATATTCACGGGCTGTTACAGTTTTATGATGACCGCAGAGAAATTCCGCTATCGGCTGGTCGCCGGGAGACAGAAATTTCTTGCAGGTACTGCCGTCGAAATTCAGTTCAATCCACTGAATATAGTGTTCTTCCGTCATAGGATGCAGGGTGCTGCCGACAGTTACCTTGTATCCACCGTCGATTTTTTCGACAACCGGAACGTGCTTTTCAACTGATGAATCAGCTGACTTCTCTACCATCAATTCCATTGGCTGGCCGCAGCAGACAAGCTCTCCGCCTCCTACATGAACCAACTCCACAATATTACCGCAGAGGTTACATTTGTAAATCTCTTTTTTCGCAGCCATCTTTTTACTCCTTATAGTTTTCCAGTTCTGAATAATCCAGAGCCGGATGGATTCCTATTCGGGACATACTAAAATCATATCTTACGGGATCCTCTTTGTCAATTAATTTGAGTCCTTCCGTTATCTCAACCGCTGTTTTAAAATCCGCGGACTTTCTTTCAGTAAGGCCGAGATAACTGCTGACCCGCATTACATGAGTATCGAGAGGAATTATCAGCTCGGATTCAGGCAGATTCCAGAAACCCGGGTCTATGCTGTCATTTCTGACAACCCAGCGCAGAAAAAGGAAAAGGCGCTTGCACGCGCTGCCGCTCCTGGGGTTCGAAACCACATTCCGGGGACTCCCCCCGCGGTTTACAGCATCGGCAACCGCAGTGAGCCCGGCAAGGACAGGAAGCTCCGGGAAATCACCGCTTCCGGCCTTTTCATACCCAAGCATAAAGCAGGTCTCAATGCTTCCGTATTCGAGATAGATTCTCCTTAGACCCTGCATAAAATGAATTATATCGGCTTCCGAATAAAACCTGTATTTGAATCCCGCAAATAAACCGGCAAGCTCATCTTCTGATCGTTTTGTAAGCCCTTCTGCAGGAGAACCAAGCACATTAAATATACTTTCGAGAAATTTTAGAATCAGGTTCACCCTGCCCAGAGCGAACGATGCGGCAATAAAGGCCGAAGCCTCGATATCAGGGCTGCTGCTGAACCTGCGGGGAAAAAGCAGGGGATCCGGATCTATGTATTCCGGCTTGTGGTACCGCTGGTAATAGTCATTGAGAAGGTCTGCCGCCTTGTTAGTCATTATCTTAAGTTAAGAAGTCTATTTGGGGAATTCAAGCACAAAAATATTTTTTTTGTATGATACCGTACACTCAAGCTGCCTGCAGAAATTTCTGATAATATCCGACCCGCAGGTATCTCCTTCAGCGCCGAGTCTGAAGCCGCTGCCGCCGTCGCTGTAGCGCAGCGTGATCACCCCGTTGACTCCTGTGATGCCGATATTTACAGACGGAGGCCCCTCACCCGCGGAGTGCTTGAAACTGTTGGTAATAAGTTCCGCAATGATCATTCCCAGAGGCAAAGCCTTTGATGAGCGAAGCGCAATATTATCAATCTTTATCCGCTTCTTAACTTCTTCATGATCAACAGATACAATTTTTATTGCCTTCAGTACAAGATCATTTATGAACTCGTAAAGATTGACCGAATCACTGCCGGGGGCCTGGGCCAGCTGCTCATGAATCAGTGCGATTGCATCCACCCGGCTCTGAAGGTTTCTGACCCTGAATTTCAGATCATCGTCCTCAATATCAGAGAAAGTAATATCTATAAGTCCGGCTGTCATAAACAGGCTGTTCTTTATACGGTGGTTGGACTCCTGAATATTCAGTTCATCAACACGAGCCTCGTTGATGAGCGGCCTGCTGCAGAGTGCGTATTCAGATATGGGACAGAAAAGATGCTGATAACCGTTTTCAATATCTATTTTTGTAACAGGGTAAACTATAGCAGCAAAGTCGGCAACATTCAGATAACACAACCCCCCGGTCCGCCTGCAGATCCCCTGCACAGCCAGGACCGATTTATCAATACCGTCTTTTACAGTGAAGAATTTACGCGGCTCAAACAGCGACGTACAGCTCTCGCCCGTGGATTTATGCAGATACGAAATTCCTGCTGAAGAATTATTCAGCCATGCACGTGAAAGCTTTTCAAAATATTCTACATAGCCCTTCGAGTAGGTAGATTCTTCTACATCGAGCGTTTCGGCAGCTTCAAGAAAACTCGTTGAAAGTATCGGGGAAGTATCTTTATAAGCTTCCGAAAGCTTCCTCATTACCGAAGACGCATGCGGATTCTTTATATTTATTTCCTGCTGGTACAGCTTAATCAGAGACAACATGAATGTGCCTTCGGTGGGACTGAAATTCATTTTATTGTTAGGCCTGCTGTCGCTCTCGAGCCCTATCAGGCTGTTCTTTTCCCAGAGCGGAAGCCGGAGACTGAGCTGATCAATATACCGGCCTACTGTGGAACGGTGAACACCGAGTCTGCGCGCAATCTCTGCCCTGCGCAGACCTTCCGGGTGTGTTTTTAGCATTATTGTCAGCTGCTGAAGCCTGTTATGCTTGTTGTCACTTTTTGTTGTCATATTTCAGACTATTTTACAGCCATTATGTTGCATTAATCGCAACAATTTTTTTTTATCAGTGCTTATACTATATTTTTTTAAGTATTTTAGCGATTTTTACGGGTTCTATTCTGAAAGGACTTCCTTTACCCTGAAAAAATCCATGTTCCCTGATCATATGGATACCGAGATCGGTATAGCAAAATTCAGACCCGTCTTCCCTGTCCTGAATAGTAATGACCGTTTTCCTGAAAAGTCCGGGATGATCGAACGGACAGGGAAGCTTCCCCCTGATTGAGTCGGCTTTAACCAGAAATCCGTCACCAAGATTGACGAAATTTCCAAGGCCCTTCAGCGCAGTATCCCTGATTTCCTCAAGTTTAATCGCTATCACGATAGCATTAACACCGAGCCGGTCAAGTTCAGCCGCATCGTGCTCTATGATTGCATCAAGTGAACGTGAATCCTTACCCATAAAACCGTGCAGAGAAATAACGCCCGGTTTCATATTTTCAATTACCTTATGTAATGCAGGATTTTCTTTCATTTTAACCTCCAGTAATGGATTTCTGCCATGGATGGCAATTCGAAAAGGAGAAGTTTGAAAGAGCCGCTTTCAGACTTCAAAATGATAAAACAGCAAAAGGTACGCAATACCTTCAAGCTGCTTTTATCATTCCTCCTACAGATCAGGCGAATTTATCATAAAAAATCAGCTCCTCCGGAACACCTTTCTCCGTAAGAACCTTTATACAGGCGTCAATCATACCGGGGCTGCCGCAGAGGTAAGCCTCAACATTATCACCGGATTTGAGGTATCTGCCGACTGCATCGGTAACAAAACCGGTCTCACCCTTCCATGAGTCCCCCTCATCGGGATTAGAAAGCACGGGTATATATTTGTAGTTGGGCAGGCGTTCAGAAATAGCCGCCATTTCATCAGGCAGAACAAGGTCTTTTATACCGCGTGCCCCGTAAAAATAACTGACTTTCCGCTGGTTGCCCTTTTCGGCCATGTCGAGCAGGATCGATTTTATCGGGGCGTTTCCCGACCCGCCGGCTATACAGATAACATCCCTCTGTGTATCTCTGAGAAAGAAGTCTCCGTAGGGTCCGTTGATCGTTACCTCATCGCCTTCCTTCAGGAACTGGTGTACCCAGGTGGTACAGATTCCCTCGGGAACAAGCCGGATCTCAAGCTCTACTACATTCTTGTCGGACGGGACCGACGACATGGAATATGCCCGAAAAACCTGCTCATCACTGAGCTTGTATTCCGGAACAAGTATCTGAACAAACTGCCCGGCCTTATACTCGATATTATCCGGAGCAAGCAGTTTGAACCGGACTTCCTTTATATCGTGGGTCAGGTCCTTTATGCTCTCAACCTTCGTCCTGAACTGTCTGACACTGAATAATTCCTCTGGAATCCTGATGCTCATATCGGACTTTACCTTGAGCTGACAGGACAGCCTGACATTCTCGGCCTGCTCTTCCTTGCTTATCCAGGGCAGTTCGGTCGGCAGGTACTGTCCGGCACCGCTC
Organism: Spirochaetales bacterium; assembly: GCA_003245835.1. Taxonomy (GTDB): domain Bacteria; phylum Spirochaetota; class Spirochaetia; order UBA9216; family UBA9216; genus Thalassospirochaeta. The sequence goes on from QKCC01000258.1 coordinate 34,314, forward strand.
TCGACGCGGACCTTGCACAAGCCGCAGGAACCGCGGCCTCCGCAGGCTGACGGAATAAATATTTCTTCAGCCATCAGCGTAGAGAGAAGCGACCGACCGCCCTTCACGACGAGTTCTTTTTTATCGTTGACCGTTACCTTGCATTCGCCGTAATTGGCAATGAAGGCGTCAGCCACAACCAGAATTATTGAAAGTACAATTGTCAGGGCTGTAATTGCCCCGATGCTGATAAGTAATGCAGTAATAGAAAACACCGGAGCCTCCTAACTTATATTAATCATTCCGGAAAAACCCATAAACGCAAGCGCCATCATTCCGGCGATGATAAGCGTTATTCCGGGTCCCTCGAGCCCCTTCGGAATATTGGCGCCGGTAAGTTTTTTCCTTATTCCGGCCATGGCGATGATTGCCAGGTACCATCCTATGCCGCTTCCGAGACCGTAGAAGAACGAAGAAACAAGCGAATAGCTTCTTATTACCATGAACAGGCTGACTCCAAGGATCGCACAGTTTACGGTTATCAGCGGAAGGAATATACCAAGTGCGGCATAGAGCCCCTCGCTGATGCGTTCAATTATCATTTCGACAAGCTGCACAAATGCGGCTATAACGACGATAAAAACAATAAACCGCAGGTATTCCAGGCCGAGCGGAATAAGCAGGTAGTGATACACAATCCAGTTAAGAAGCGTAGTAACCGCCATAACGAAAATTACCGCAGCCCCGAGCCCGTTTGAGGTTTTAATTTCTTTCGAAACTGACAGAAACGAACACATCCCGAGGTAGTTCGACAGAAGGATATTTCCTGTGAAAATAGCGCCGAAAAATATTGCGGCGGGCATCAGTTGTCCATTCATTCTTTTATCCTCCCCTTCACTACCCAGATAAAGATAGCGAGCATAAAGAAAGCACCCGGAGGCATTATCATTATCGCCCAGTTGCTCCACCAGTCACCGAAAACCTGCATTCCGAAAATTGTACCTGAACCGAGAAGTTCGCGAAAAAACGCGATTACCATTAAGACGTAGGCGTACCCGACACCGGATGACAGTCCGTCAATAAGGCTGAGGCCCGGAGGATTACTTGCCGCAAAAGCCTCAAGCCGGCCCATTACTATGCAGTTCGTAATAATAAGCCCGACATAGGGCCCAAGCTGCTGCCAGATCTCAGGCAGGAATGCCTTAAGTATAATATCTACGATTATTACGAATGTTGCTATTATGAGCGTCTCAACCATCATCCTTATTCTTGACGGGATAATTTTTCTAAGTATCGAAAAAGTAAACGACGAAAGGGTGGTTGTAAATATCAGCCCCAATACCATGACTATGGTATTCTCGAGCTTGTTGGTAACCGCCAGGGTTGAACAGATACCCAGAATCTGTACGAATACAGGGTTCTCTTTTCCAAGAGGGGTAATAAATGTTTTAAGCGCCTTGTTAGCCATTCAAGCCCTCCTTTTTAAGATCCGCGGCACGCCTGCCTGCGGCATT
>QKCC01000116.1 GCA_003245835.1 Spirochaetales bacterium
TTATATCTATAAAATTTTATATATTATCGGCAACCTTTAGCCGTCCCCTTCCCGCTTGCAATCAGCCGCTGGTACAGTTAAAATCTGTTCATGGAAACAACAATTGAAAAACCAGTCAGAAAATTAGGAATCGAAAGAGAAATAAGGATTAACGGCTACGATATCGATGTAATGGGTATTGTCAGTAACATTGTATATGTAAGGTATTTTGAAGATCTGCGTATGGATTTCCTGGACAAATACTACCCATACTCAGAGATGATCGAGACCGGTATTTCACCTATACTTATGCATACGGAAGTAGACTATAAAATCCCGCTGACAATCCACGATCAGCCGACAGGCAGAAGCTGGGTCACAAAACTGGAAAAAATGCGTTGGGAATTCCAGTTTGAAATTGTCTGCGGCGATAGTATTCATGCCGTGGGAATCCAGCGCGGGGCTTTCTACGACATGAATAAAGGCAGGCCCGCCTTTATTCCGCCGAAACTCGTTAAAATCTGGGATACCGAGTAAAATCAAATTCCGATTGTCATAGCGAATTATCAGTGCCATCCCGATGAATTGCCCCTGATAATTCCGGTTAATAGACAGTATGAAAAAGGCTAATTACTGCGGGTCTATAAACGCCCTGCCTAAATCGGAACGCCCCCGTGAACTGCTGTTTGAACACGGTCCTGAATACCTGAGCGACCAGCAGCTGCTTGCGGTAATGCTCGGCTCAGGCTCGAAGGGCAACGACGTAATGAAACTGTCCGAGGCGGTGCTCGAACTGTACCAGCGCAACCCGGTCGAAATAATTGATCCGTCCCTTTTCTGCGACATCGAAGGACTCGGCGCGGCTAAAGCGGCACAGCTGTCTGCAGCCCTTGAATTTGCCAGGCGGAGGATGGCGCCGTTGACCAGACAGATAAAATCTCCGTCCGATGCGGTACCGCTGCTTTTCAATTATTCCTCAAGCAGGAAGGAGCATTTCTTGCGGATATCGCTGAACGGCGCGCATGAGGTGCTCTCGGTCAACGTGGTTTCAATCGGTACTCTAAACCGGACACTTGTTCATCCGCGCGAGGTATTCTCGGAACCGGTTGCAAGGTCCGCCGCGGGAATCATCTGCGCCCATAACCACCCGAGCGGAAAGACCGACCCGAGCCGTGAAGACATCGAACTGACCGAAAGAATAAAGAGCGCGGGCGACATCCTCGGAATCAGCCTGCTCGACCACCTGATAATTTCAGAAACAGGCTACTTCAGCTTTCTTGAAAACGGGCTGATTTGAATGCGGTACGTTAACCGGTTAAAGCTTACCAGCCTGAACACCTGAAAATAATTTCAGAAACTGTTTTGCTTAATTCCCTGTTTATAAATACTGACTAATTCTTCCATGGCCGGCAAATCACCGGCATTTTCCGAATAATACGCATATCGCAGGACCCGATCAGCATCAAGCAGCAGCACTGCAGGCAGTTGAAGAGGGTCTCCGCTGTCTGTCCCGTGTTTGAACCCCAGCTCTTTAGCCAAAGCCAGGGTCGTCATAGTAATGCCGGCGTCGCACTTCTCACGTGACGCAGCAGGAAAAACATCAAAATAGTCGAACAGCTGTTTTTCAATGTCACAGACAACCGTAAAATCCAGCTGCTGTATCTCCGGCAGAGACTCAAGCTCTTCCCTGCCGGACTGCAGCACAACTGCCAATTTGACATCTTCATCCTTAATAAGGTGATAATCAGCCTGTATAACACTGAGAATATACTGGCTTAGGATACATCCGTAAAACCTGTGAAAAATCAAAAATATCGGTTCTCCAGCCATAAGCTCCGATAATCTGAGTGTACCGCCGGGTACAGTCAATGAAAAATCAGGTACAGATTCTCTGATTCTTAATCTTTCACTCATACTAAACCCCGAATCTCAGTGAAGATGGACTTCGCAATTCATTTCCTCGGCCATTTCACCCCAATGTTCGATCCGCTTTGCCAGCTCTTTTTTGCTTTCTTCATCTTCTCTGAATGCAATTGCAGTCCACGGCATTTCACTCAGCGCGGTTACGACTTCATCAATCTTATTATACGGGATAGAAATCATCCTCAAGCCGGCCGCAAAAGCCTTTCGGCGTTTTAAACCATGGTAAAACCCGGTTGTAATATGATTAACCTTTCCAGAAATCAGCGGATACGCATACATCCAGCCACAGCTTAAAACCGGTGTAGATTTGGACTCCCAGAAATCACCGGAAATATAACTAGTCGCCCGCATTATGATGTCCGCTTTTTCGATACCGGCGAATACGACGATTAGATCCGGATCAAAGTCGCAGATGCTGACGGGTGAAAAAACAACTGCATTCGTTGCATTCGGCTCGAGTACCGGCAGCTGCTGATACAGCTTCATACACGCGGATGCGGTTTTATACATCTCAAAATCCAGACCGGCCTGACCGGATGCGGTTATCGGAGGTTTAGGTATCATACCGAGTATCATCTGGCCGTAGCAGGTGTCATTTTCTTTGGTTATATAAAATTGTTCACCGGTGTCCTGGCATTCCTTCACAAACTGGCAGAAAGCCAGTTTCTTTTCACTGTATTTAATCTTTTCGGGTTTAACCGGAAGATATTTTATGGCTACTGCAGGAATCTCTAAATCAAGTTTATTAAAGACTTCCCTGGCTTTATCGTTTAACATAAAAGCTCCTGACATCCAGGCCTCATCTGAACATTACTCAAACTTCAATTCAAGTTATGAATATTCAGATAAGTGTGGATTTGGTTTTTATACTCGTAAAAGAGCACAGGTTTGGATAATCAGGTGAAGCTGAGAATCAGTCCGTTACCGGCAAATTATTTCAGCACACCTGACAGACTATTTAAGGGCTGCCACCAGGAATTCCGACATCCACGGCGAGAAGCCGATAATGATGAGCGCCACAATCATTGTTGCGACAAACGGAAGTGCAGCTTTGATAATTCTCTCCGACGAAAGACCTGTCATTGTCTGCGCAACAAAGATGTTCGCGCATACAGGCGGAGTGACAAATGCGATTGACAGCGCAAGAATCATTATAACTCCGAAATGAAGGGTACTTATTCCGACCGAGTTCGCGACAGCAAGAAGCACAGGCGAGAAAATAACAATAGCCGGAGTAGTCTGAACAAACATACCGATAAGGAACAGTATTCCGAATATCAGCAGAAGAATAACACCCGGACTTGTGGAAATACCCAGAAAGAATGCGGTAATGGTTTTCGTTACACCCAGATACGCAAAGATAGTTCCCAGCGCGGCAGCCGGTGCAACTGTCAGCATCATGCCGCCGTTGAAGGTGGTTGTGTCCATAAACATTTTCCACAACCCGGCCCATGTAACTTCCTTATAAACAAAGACGCCTACAACAATTCCGTAAACTGTTGCGACAACAGCAGCCTCAGTGGCAGTGAAAATACCGGCATAGATACCGCCGAGAATAATGATCGGCATAAGAAGAGCCAGTTTTGCATGCCACACGGCTTTTGCCGCCTTTTTAACCGAGATCTTGTGTACGCCCTTCAGACCGTGTTTTTTTGCATATAAATAATTAACAATCATCAATAGAAGACCGACAACAAGAGCCGGAATAATTCCTGCAATAAAGAGGTCCCCAATAGATTCATTGTTGGTGATTCCGTAAATAACCATTGGATAACTCGGGGGAACTATAATACCCAGTCCGCCGGCTACAGCACACAAGCCTGTTGCGTAATGCTTGTCATAACCGTTCCTTACCATCTCGGGAATCATTATTATTCCAATAGCAGCTACTGTTGCAACCGCTGAACCAGAAACAGCACCGAAGAACATACATGAAAGAATAGCAACCATGCCGAGACTGCCTGTTACATTTCCAATCAGTGAATTGGCAACATTTACAAGCCGTTTTGATATTCCGCCGATGTCCATGATGTTACCGCAGATCATAAAAAACGGAAGGGCAATCATCGTAAACGAAGCAGTACCGGTATATAGAGTCTGAGAAATGAACTCCGGTGATGTGATGGGATCCATCAGCAGTAAAACAAATGTCGGCAATATAAGGCTGACTCCGATAGGAACGCCTATTGCAAACAACACGAACATTAAAATAAACATAATTGCAACTGACATTAGTTAGTACCTCCCTGCTCTTTTTCAAGTTCTTCGAAATTTATCGCAGGTACAGATGCCCCGATATTCTTTTCCTGTTCGTTAACCAGCCGGTAGATATCATAGATCAGTTTCATACTTGAAATAGTCAGCATCAGCGGAATAAAACCATAACTTAACCTTTTAGGAAAATCCAGAATGGGCGATGAAGAATTACCTAGGCCCTCTATGATATTCAGGAACGGAAAAACTATATAAGTGTTAAATCCGATGAATATTATATCGCTTATGATCAGCATGATTTTTTTTGTCTTAAAAGGAACTACATTCAGCAGCGCATCTATTCGTAAATGTTTTCTGTATGTAACAGCACTGGAAATTCCCAGATATGTCATCCATAAAAACATTATTATGCCTAGCTCTTCAGTCCATGTTATGGAATGCTTGAACACATATCTGCTTATTACCTGAACGCTCAACAGAAGCATGATGAAGATAAATAATAATGCGCCAAGATATTTATCGATATTGGTAATAAATTTCCATAACCTGAAGTTAGATTGTTTATTGTTCATAAATAAAATCCTTCACTAAATGTAAGAGCATGCAATCGGCTGCCGGCATACCGGACCTTAATGCACACTCTTAAATGGTATATAAAATATCTGCTATTTCTCAGAGTCTTCCACAGTCTTCAGCAATACATTGTACCTGTCTGAACCCATCAGTTTTTCCGCATCAGCCCAGGCTTTTGACGCCGCAGCCCGGAATGCTTTCATCTCGTTCAGATTAGGTTCATAGATCTCGACACCTTTGTCCCGAAGCAACTGAGCGTATTCTGACTCAGTATTTGCTGCGGCCACACGGCTGGCATCAGTACAAGCCTTGTTTGCAGCTGCCACGGCAGCTTTCTGTCCTTCGGAAAGACCATCGTAAACTTTCTTGTTCATAAACATGAAAGTAGAGGTATATGTGTGCTTGGTTAAAGTTGTATATTTCTGAACTTCATAAAGTTTATTGCTGTAGATGGTGGAAAGAGGATTTTCCTCAGCATCTACAAGGCCCTGCTGAAGCGCGCTGTATAATTCCGCAAAGGGCATAGGAGTAACTGTCGCTCCCAATGCTTCCATAGCTGCTATCTGCAGTTTGTCGTTCATAGTTCTGATTTTTAAACCCTTCATATCTGCGGGTGATTTGATCGGTCTTCTTGAATTTGTTACATGTCTGAATCCGATATCAATATAACTGAGAGCCTTAATTCCGGAGACATCCGCTTCGAGTTTATCCATCATTGCCTGCCCGACCTGACTGTCCATAACCGCATGAACACTTTCAAACCCTGAATACAGATAAGGAACGTTCAATTCGGCAAATGCATCAGTATATTCTGCCCAGTTGCCGGTTGCAAAATGAGCGACTTCAAAGCCGCCGGTCTGTATTCCGTTTACTATCTGATCGGCTTTTGATGCAAGCTGAGCATCTGTGAAAAGATTAATTTCGATGGTACCGTTTGATTCTGTCTGCACCGTATTAATCCATGCATTCAGACCTTTTGCCATCGCAGTTTTATCTTCATCCAGTTCTTTTTTGGTAACATTCGATGAAAGCCTGAGTTTAACTGTCTTTTCTACATTATTATCCTGAACCTTCGCATCCGCTGCTTCGCCGCTTTTTGCACAGCTCGCAGCTGAAAATATTGCCAATAATCCGATTATGCAAAATACTATTATTTTTCTGTTTAGCTTCATTACCCGATCTCCTTGTGATTTGCCTTAATTGTGAAAATATGTTGCAGCATGATTTTTCAATATGCCTGACAACCAATCTGTATACCTGTATAACAACCTAACTACCTATCAAATAATATCATACTTCCCGGATATGTCAATTTATTTTTGATTATTTTCCAAAATACACTTTGCCTTGCAATTTGACGATTTTTCTGCAATTATACTTGTATTACAGTCTACTAACTTTACAATTTTTTGAGAAGTAAAAGGAGCCGGCATTTTGAGTAAAATTATAAAATCAAATTTAACTGATAAAATATTCGATTATATCACTGAACAAATCCTTTCAGGCAAGTGGGCTGCAAACTCGAAAATACCCTCAGAAACAGAATTAGCCGAGACCCTCGGAGTAAGCCGGATGTCTCTGCGGATGGCAATTCAAAAGACTAATGTTCTTGGATTAACAGAAACACTGGTGGGAGAAGGAACTTTTGTCAGAGATTTCAGTATGCGGAATTATTTTACCGAACTGTATAACTCGAAAATTCTCACAAAGGATTATAATGAAATAAATGATTTCCGGATGATTCTTCAGATTGGAAGCATCCGTCTTGCTTTCGAAAAACCTACTTTCAAGGCTGAATCTGAAAAGCTGGAGAGAATTTATTACCAGATGGAAGCTGCTGCGGCTGATGAGAATGTCGAAAAGTTTAACTACCTCGACTCCCAATTCCATCAGACAGTCTGCGAACTTTCGGATAACCTTTTAATGTCCATGCTTTACGATGCGATCCATCATACTTTCAATGAAGCTACTGCGCAGAATGTTCAGCATTCTGTAAAAACATCCGGTTCTTACGAGCTTGTGCTGAAATTTCACAAAACAATACTCGAAGGCATCAAGGAAAAAAATATTCAGAAATGCATTGATGCCGAGATGGAAGCCAGAGTCAGGTCATTCCAGTATTACAGAAAGCTGTCTGAATAAAAGTATCGAAGCGGCATATGCAGTTTATTTAGAAAATTATTACTACTCAGCTTCACAGAAAAATTATAAGTGTTGACAAAGAGCACATTATGCCTTACCATACTTGTATAACAACCTACCTACCTAACAGCAATATTTTAGCTATCTCTATTTACAGGAAACGACAAAGGAAAATACTTAGATGAAAATTACAAGTATAGATGTTTTTGAACTAAACCCGAATGTAATGGGAGGCGTTATCTGTGTAAGAATTAATACAGATAAAGGGATTTCCGGGTTCGGTGAAGTCGGGCTGTCATACGGCAAGGCTCATTATGCAGGTGTAGGTATTGCAAGAGATTTCGGTGCATTGCTTATCGGAATGGACCCGATGAAGATCGAAGCCATATGGGAACATATATTCCGGACAACATTCTGGGGCATGGGCGGCGGAACCGTTATCAATGCAGGTATAAGCGCAATAGATACCGCCCTCTGGGACATAAAAGGAAAAGCGCTTGGAGTTCCGGTATATGAACTGCTCGGAGGGAAAACCAACGAAAAGATAAGAACTTATGCAAGCCAGCTGCAGTTCGACTGGGGCGATGAACATAGATTCCTGACCGAACCCGAACAGTACGCTGAAGCGACACGCAAAGCCATGGCTGAAGGCTACACAGCAATCAAAGTAGATCCAATAGGTGTTACAGATGAGGGAAAGTGGGCTCGTGAAGCTACCAACCCGGACTGGAAAATGCGCGGAAAACTCTCAAACAAAATGATTGAGACAGCCTACAACAGAACCGCAGCAATGAGAGAAGCCGGTGGACCAGATATGGATATCATCATCGAGCTGCATTCATTCACCGACACAATTACTGCTATTCAGTTAGGGCAGGCTTTAGAGGATTTAAATATCTATTATTATGAAGAACCGGTCCATCCGTTAAATGCTGTTTCCATGCTCGAAATTCATAACAGTGTAAACATTCCTATTGCAAGCGGGGAGCGAATCTATACCCGATGGGGATTCAGGGATTTTCTGGAAAAAAGAGCAATACAGGTAATTCAGCCGGATCTGTGCATAACCGGCGGAATAACTGAAACAAAGAAAATCTGTGACATGGCAAATACATATGACTGCGGTGTTCAGCTGCACATCTGCGGCGGACCCATAGCAACTGCGGCCTCACTGCAGGTAGAAGCGGTAATTCCGAATTTCCTTATTCATGAACTGCATGAAGGCGCATTGAAAAAAGGAATGCGGGAATTATGCGTACACGATTACATGCCTGTAAACGGTTATTATGAAGTTCCGGATCTGCCGGGTATTGGCCAGGAATTAACCGAGAAAGCAATGTCCGAGGCGCTCAACGTTTATACAATCAAAGATTAGGACAGAGACTTTCTGGTTAAAAAATTTTTGCAGCGTATTCTGCGTTATTATAATAAATATACTCCCAAAAAATTAAAAGCTGGGAGTATATAATCTCGCTCTGCTGCGTCAGGATGATTCAGCCGGTATAACATAAAAAACGGATACGGGAAGCAGCTTCAGTCATAGTTATGTTTACTGAAGAAGTAACAACCACCCGGACTCGGTAAAACGAATAACAATCAATTTAACCTGCACCGAAGATTACATGTCTTCTGCCCGCTTATTTCCAGGTTGCCCCGTTATCAACAGAACGTCGGAAAATTATTGCCCGCGAACCGGAAGAAAAATACTTGGTATACAGCAGATACATGTTGTTTCCCGAGAGTGCAAAACCAAGGTCTGTTCCGACTGGATTTCTTACGTCTGGTTGTGAATAGTTTTCTTCCGGCCATGTTGCTCCGCCATCATCCGACCATATCAGTTTGAGTTTTCCGGAACTGGAATCTGTAAAAACCACAAACAGCCTCGAGTCTGAGCCTGCGATTTTTACCAGATCGGACGCGCTACCGATGGTTCGTCTGTTTTCCGGCAGCCAGGTACCGCCTCCGTCAGAGGACCATGCAATATAGGTAGATAAGTCATCACCATACAGAACGTAGACATTTCCGTTCCATACAAGTGCGGAGATGCAGTCCGTAATCGTTAGAGTATTATATTCCATGCCGTCTACAACACGGATGTTTTCACCCGGCCAGGTTAGCCCGCCGTCATCGGAGGAAGCCATCATGATATTTTTGTTTACATCATCATAATAGAAGATATACAGCGATGAACCTTCGCCGGCAAGAGCACAATAATCGCCGACATCGGACGAAGTAGTATTATCGACTACCTGTGTCGACCAGGTATCACCGTCGTCTGCCGAATGCGCGAATTCCAGCCTGGCATTCATCCGGCTGTAGTATGCGACTGAAACAGCTATTCCATCCGCGTAAATGGAATATGGACGCGGGTCCTCTCCGGATTGAAATGTGCGCACAGAAGTATCCGGCCAGGTATTACCGAGGTCGGAGGATTTTATAAAATTACCCCAATAATACGCAAGGTAGCATGTTGTTCCGGATACTGTCATGGACTGCATGCCTGCATTCTGGCCGGAGGCAGCTTCAGCAGCAGGATTAAGAGTGAAGGTTTGTCCTGAATCCTCAGAACGGTTGAACAATACCGTGTTACTGATAACCGATGTGTTATTTTCGGTATAGGTTATGAAAACATTATCTGCATCCGCGTACATGTCAACTTCAAAACCCAGGTCTCCGATTGCAAGTACTCCCGTACTCCATAAACTGTACAGCATTGTTTCCGGAGACGGTTCTGAAATTTGTATATTCAATACTGCCTCGTGATTGCCGAAAGAATCCGGCGTGTACTCTGCCTCGAACCCGACATAACCATTCGGGAGGATCTCGGAAGGGGGTACGGCTGTTACTTTAAAATTTCCTGCGTCCGCCCCGGTGAAAGTGACCGGACTTGTATCCGAAAGTACAATTGTATAGTCTTCACTGTAATTCCTGATTATAAACTGCAGCGTTCTTGATTCTCCGGCAACAGTCTCGAAAATCTGGTTATCGGCATCTTCACTAAAGGCAACATTTCCGTTTACAGGATTCTGGTATACAACTGAAAAGGAGCTTGATAATATCCTCGACGTGGAGACAGATACCGTATAGTCCCAGGTTAAACCGTTCGCGGCTGTCACCGTGTAGGTCACTGGCCCGGTAAAATCGTTCGATGTGATTCCGCTTTCCTGCGGCACACTGCCTACCGTCAATGATTTACCGGACACTGTAACAGTCGCTATAAGCGCGGTAACATCAGTTCCGTACGGCACAGTCAGGGTAATATCTGTATCTGAGATAATGCCGGTTACGTCTTCGTCGAGCGCTGTGTTCAGAGCGGCAGTAAAGCTGAAGGCCGTAATCTCCCTTGCTGTATATACCGGATCCGCCGGGTTGTCTCTCTGCAGCGGATCGCCGGGAACAAGAAAACATGCAGCAGAGACCAATGCGATGAAGGATATAAGGGAAATAAAAATATAGCTTTTCATAACAGCTCTCCGCCTACCTCAGCCTGAATGACAATGTTACTGCACCGTGAGCCGGAATAACGGCGGCCCCGAGAACCGGACCTGAACCAGCCGCCCGCTCACTGCCCTTTTCATCGCTGGTAAACAGTATTGCCGAAATTATTCCGAGTACTATGCCGCCGCCTGCAATCGATGCGCCTGCAATAAAATTCGT
>QKCC01000260.1 GCA_003245835.1 Spirochaetales bacterium
TCCTTCGTTACGGTTATCGCCTCGAGCGAGACGAGCCCGGCGCGGCCTTCCATCAGCTTTTTGTAGCGGTCGTAGGTCTGCTTCGACGGGTTCCCGTTTTCGTCCTCGTCGTTGCACTCCATCGCCTGTATGAAAAACCTGTTTCGTGCAGTTCTGTTTCCTATTTTGATTGGTTTCAGGAGAGTTTCTTTATAGCTCATTCCGTTTCCTCCATCAGTTCCCAGACAGCTCCGAATGGGTCCCTGAATAAAAATGTATTGATTTTAAGAGCGGGAATTAACTCCGGCCCGTAGGTTATTTCCAGTTCATGAGTCTGAACAGCTTCGAGCCAGGGTCCGATGGTTTCTACGACAAACGCAAAATGCGCGAAGCCGCCGTCCGAATTTCCGTCCGGAATGTAAGGCGCGGAATCGGGATCAATAATAACCTCAAGCAGCAGCTCATCACCCAGCCTGAAATAAAGAAGCAGGTCCTTTCCGTTCCGCACTGATCTGATTTTTTGAAACCCCATTACTTCTGTGTAAAATTCTTCGACCCTGGATTCCGGTTCCGGTGTGCATATACTTAGATGATGCATAAGCATGGATCTTGCTGCGTTACTCATTCAGAACTGCTCCAATTCCGGACAGCATTTTCCGGGTTGCGGAATATCGTCCGTAATATTCCCTGTATTCACCGGCGGCTATACCGTCAGGAAAAACGGTTTCGAGATCCTTTATGACGCTGTTAATTTCCGAGAAGTCCTTCCAGGTACCCGAACCGACGGCTGCTATGGCAGCTGCGCCCAGGGCAGCTGCATCCTGATCTGTACTTATACGGTTGAAATTACAGCTGAAAACATCAGCGAACATCTGCCTCCAGAATGCGCTTTTACTGCCTCCGCCTACAATCACGACTTCATCCGACAGGCTGCACATTTCATTCAGTCTGCTCCACATCGCGCTCAATTCGTAGGTGATGCCTTCAAGAACAGCACGGCAGAGATCATTGAATGTACTTCCGAGCCTTATATTCATAAAGGCGCCTGTTATATTTGAAAACTCACTCGCCTCCGGTGCTCCGGCCAAGGTGGGATTGAAAAAGACTCCGTTAGCCCCGATACAGCTTGCGGCGGCAGCTTCGGTAATAAGATCGTAGATGTCCCTTTTCTCAGCAGCAGCCCGGGCCTCAAGTCCGAACGCGATATTTCGCCTGAACCAGTTCAGTGAACTTCCTGCGGAAAAAATTGACGTGGCGGATGTATACATACCGGGTATAACATGATCGAAAATAAATGGTTTAACATCGGTATCGATCAGCGGCTTTACCGAAGAGACCGCAATCCAGGCGGATGAACCGAGCGACAGGTAAGCCTGTCCGTCGGAAGTATTCCGCGCACCGAGCGCCATACATGAATTATCCACACCGCCGCAGTATACTCCGACATCAGACCGCAGTCCCAGTTGATCTGCAACCCCAGGCAGCAGTCTGCCGATCAGTTCATGTGACGCTCCCGGGACAGGCAGCATTGAAGAATCGATGCCGGCTGCATCAAAATAGCTGCTGATATACTCCCGGTGTTCCAGGCTGTAAGCCCCGCTTCCGGAAGCATATGAATAATCCGTCGCAATATTGCCCGTCAGAAGGTAGTTGATATAATCTTTCGAACCCAGAATGGTTTTGATCCTGGAAAATTCCGCCGGTTTGTTGTCCCTGTACCACATGATCTTGAAAAGAGAGTAGCACTCGGGTGTAAAACCGTTTCCGGTGTTTTTATACCAGTTCTCCCGATAAACCTTATTGAAGAACTGCCCGGTCTGCACACCGGTCCGAGTGTCCGACCAGATAGGAATATCATGAAAAAGCAGCCGGCCTTCTGAATCGAGAGGTACAACAGCAAGGCTGTGACCTGAGATCGCGATAGAATGTATGCTCGACCTTGCCTCAGAATCAGCCGAAGTCAGTTCGGCGGCTCCGGCTTTTACCGCAGCCCACCAATCATCAGGGTTTTGAACATGAAAGCCTTCAGAGGGATAGGCGGTATCATAGGATTTAAAAGTCTTTGAATGAAGATCGCCTTCATCTGTATAAATACAGACCTTTGCTCCTCCCGTTCCGAGGTCAAAAGACAGGATCACCCGAGGCCTCCGGCTTTTTTAATGATTTCTATTGATGTATTCACATTTATTCCGAAACGAGCTACACCTATTTCATACATGGTCGTCATGGTTTCCAGGTCTCTGATTCCGCCGGAAGCCTTTATTTTGATGGAATCGCCGACAAAATCCTTGATCAGCCTGACTATATCGACCGTTGCCCCGGTAGGAGTCCACCCGGTTCCCGTTTTTACGAAATCGGCTTCCTCTTCAATACATATTTCACAAGCCCTTTTTATTTCATCGATACTCAGGTGATGAACTTCAAGAATGACCTTCAGCGGAGTTCCCCTCGTAAGAGAGCGTACCTTCTTAAGCTCGGTGCGGACGTAGTCATCATCCCCGGACCGCAGCTTGCCGATGTTCAGGACCATATCCATTTCCTGAACGCCGTCTGCGAGCAGATATTCAGCCTCTTTCAGTTTAACCTCTGTCCTGGCTCCGCCCGATGGAAATCCCACGGGTGCTCCTACCAGAATATCGGGATAATTCATCAACCTTTCACTCAGATACGAAGTCCACGAAGGCAGCGTATGAACCGAGATAAAGTTGTACTCAATTGCGTATTCAATCAGTTCGTCGATTTCTTTTTTACCGTGAAAAGCCTGAACTGCACTGATATCGATCATCCTTGCCAGTTTTTCAGGACCAAGCTTTCCTGTTTTGTCTGTCATTTTTGCACCTTTATGCTTATTTGTTACTACATATTAGTCCCAGACATACCATATGTCAACATATTTTTAAATTTATAATACAAATTGTCAGTTTTCGAGCATATTTGAGTGGTTAAATAACTATTTGTATTAGTATTTGTACTTTTTTAATTGACACCTGACTATTGTTGTTATATCATTTTACAAAACAACTACAGAGGAGATATAATATGAAGATAGGGTTATTCACCGCAACCTACCTCGACGAATCACTTGAAGACGTCTGCAGAAAGGCGGCTGAATATGGATACGAAGCAGTTGAGATCCCGGCATTCAGGGACGGAAACACTCATATAAGCCTGGAAAACCTGAACGCCGCAGAAATAAAAAAGATGGTTTCCGGTTACGGGCTGACTATATCAGCACTCAGCAATCATACGGAGTCACTCCTTGTACTGGGACCTTACGGAAAAGATACCGAATGGATTCACCCCGGTACAAAAGAAGAAAGAATAGCATATGGTACAGAGCGCATGCTGAAAACAGCCCAGGCCGCAAATGCGCTTGAAGTCCCCGTAGTCTGCGGATTTATCGGATGCGAAAACTTCGGACGCTTCTTCCCGTTTCCGTATTCTTCCGGATGGGCCGAAATGGAACAGGAATTCGCAGATCGCTGGGGAAAAATTCTCGACAAGTTCAGTGAATACGGAGTCAAATTCGCCCACGAACCCCATCCAAACCAGCTTGTGTACGACGTGGATACCGCACTGAGATCGGTTGAACTTGTGAACGGACATAAAGCCTGGGGTTTCAACTTCGATCCGGCAAACCTTATCTATCTGGGTATCGATGTAGAAAACTTCATCGACAAGCTTGCGGGACGGATCTACCACGTTCACGCAAAAGACGGCGAGGTAGTAAGTCACAACGTGAAGAATTCAGGCGTGATTCCCCAGGGAGACTGGCAGAGGCTCGGTCGCGGGTTCAGGTTCAGAATTCCCGGATGGGGTTCCGTACCCTGGAAAAAAGTCATGACTGAACTCTCGATGATTGGCTATGATTACGTAATGAGCTATGAGCACGAAGACGTAACAATGAGCCGAGAAGACGGCATTACCAAGACAATAGCTTATCTCAAACCATTGGTAATAAACAAACCCTACGAGGGAAGAAACGACGCACTCTTCCATTAAGATAAACAGGAGTA
The DNA here is from genome assembly GCA_003245835.1 of Spirochaetales bacterium. Taxonomy (GTDB): domain Bacteria; phylum Spirochaetota; class Spirochaetia; order UBA9216; family UBA9216; genus Thalassospirochaeta. Next base: position 3,996 of record QKCC01000260.1, read on the forward strand.
TTGAATATGAAAGGAACAATGAGGGCCGCTGTATTTGAAGCGGTTAAAAAGATATCAATCAAAGAAGTTCCGATCCCACAGATAAACGACGATCAGGTTCTGATCAAGGTGGAATATACAGGAATCTGCGGAACGGACTGGAGTATTTATACGGGAAAGTATTCCGCAGAAAATCTTCCGATGATCGCCGGTCATGAATTCTCCGGAACAGTTGCGGAAGCAGGAGCCAATGTTATCGGGCTCAAAGTCGGCGACCGGGTGACTGCCGACATCAACATCGGCTGCGGGCACTGCTATTACTGCAAAAAGGGCGAAACCCTTCTCTGCCCCGAGTTCAAGCAGCTCGGAATCCACATGGACGGAACCTTTGCCGAGTACGTGGCAGCCTCATGGAAGCTCTGTCATCACATACCTGAGAACATGAGCCTGCTTCAGGGTGCGTTTATAGAACCGACATCATGCGTTATCCACTCACTCAAAGCGATGAATTTTCCGGTTGGAAGCAGCGTTGCCATTCTCGGGTCGGGACTCGGAAGCCTTCATGCTGCGGCAGCAAAAACCCGCGGTGCCGCGCCTGTAATGGTCATAGGCCGCAACAGGGACAGACTCAGAATCGCCGAAGAAATGGGCGCGGACATCACAATCTGCCTTGAAGATTATCCGGACCCTGTTGCACGTGTAAAAGAGCTGACAGGCGGACGCGGTGCGGACTGCGTTGTAGAGGCGGTCGGAAATCCAAAAACCTACGAACAGGCTATGGAAATGCTCCGCCCCGGCGGGGTGCTTGCAGCCTTTGGAATTTGCGGTCCCGATGACATTCTTCCGCTGAAGATGGCCGACTTTGTGCTGAGTGAGAAAAAGATATCAAGTTCATGCGCCGGATACGGAGAAGACTGGACGGACTCAATCACGCTGCTGTCTAACGGACGAATCAAACCGGAACCGCTGTTCTCAAAAATCATGCCCCTCGAGAGACTTGAAGAAGCCCTTATCATGCTTCAGGAAAACAGGGATCTGATTAAGATTTTTATATCACCGATAGCAGGAACTAAAGAGCAGGATTTGTAAAAACTCAGCCGCTTAATAATGCAGGAGCCTCAATCAACCACTGCTGGTTTTTTGAGGCTCTTCTTATATAATATTCAGGCTCCGTCCGAAAGGCTGACTGTAACCGTACAGCTGTTATTTTTAAACGAAATAATACCGTCAAGCACGGCAACCTTCTTAGAATCACCGTTTTTATCGATGTACTCGACCTCCGAATCCGGCTGTAAAACTCCCGTAAAGGCTTCATGGTTCGCCTTGAAACCGATTGAACCAGAGAGCGTAGTAACCCCGCAGTATTCTGCGGCGCCTGAATATACAATTTTTGCAACCGCTGAAATCACTAGATTGAACCTGGTCACAGCTTACCGGCCTTCTTCCGCGCGTCTTCAACTGTTCCGACCATATAGAAAGCCTGTTCAGGCAGATCATCGTGCTTTCCGTCGATAATCTCTTCAAAGGATCTGATTGTGTCTTCAAGAGGAACGAAGACGCCCTGCATTCCCGTGAAGTGCTCCGCAACATGAAAGGGCTGAGACAGGAACTTCTGTATCTTACGCGCCCGCTCCACAGTCTTGCGGTCCTCATCGGAAAGCTCATCAAGTCCCATGATGGCGATTATATCCTGCAGGTTTTTATAAACCTGAAGAGTTTCCTGCACCCTGCGCGCAGTCTGGTAATGCCGCTTGCCGACAATATCCTCAGCAAGCATTCTTGAAGATGAAGCAAGCGGATCAACAGCCGGGTAGATTCCAATCTCAACAATAGCACGGCTGAGGTTCGTGGTTGCATCGAGATGTGTAAACGTAGTGGCCGGCGCGGGGTCGGTATAGTCGTCAGCCGGAACATAAACCGCCTGGACAGAGGTAATCGATCCCTGCCTTGTCGATGTAATTCGCTCCTGAAGGTCACCGAGTTCCGAAGCCAGTGTCGGCTGGTAGCCTACAGCGGACGGAATTCTTCCAAGCAGGGCCGAAACCTCGGCGCCAGCCTGAACAAAACGGAAAATATTATCTATAAAAAGTAGAACATCCTTCTGCTCTTCCTCCCTGAAATATTCAGCTACACTAAGTGCTGAAAGTGCAACACGCGCTCTTGCTCCCGGCGGTTCGTTCATCTGTCCGAAAATCAGCGAAGTTCGGTCAATAACACCCGACTCCTGCATTTCTCCGAAAAGCTGGGTCCCTTCCCGGGTCCTCTCCCCTACTCCGCAGAAAACGGAATTACCGCCGTGGACCTTGGCAATATTATTGATCAGCTCCATAATAAGGACGGTCTTGCCTACTCCTGCGCCGCCGAAAAGCCCAATCTTGCCGCCTTTCATATACGGCGCAAGCAGGTCTACGACCTTTATTCCGGTTACCAGTATTTCATCAGAGGTATTCAATTCTTCGTATTTCGGTGCCGGACGATGGATGGGGTACGATTTTTCCGCTTCGATCGGGCCCTGCTCATCAACAGGCTGCCCGGTTACGTTCATGATTCTGCCGAGGGTTCCGGAACCGACCGGAACCGTAATCTGTTCCCCTGTATCAAGAACATCTATTCCGCGCTGCAGGCCGTCGGATGAGTCCATAGCGATGCTCCGCACGGTATTGTCGCCTATATGCTGAACAACCTCGAGCACAAGATTATTTTCCTTGTCGCTGATGGACGGGTTGGTAACTGTCAGCTTTGTGTATATCTCCGGCAGAGTCCCCGCCTCAAAGCGGACGTCTATTACCGGTCCCAGAATCTGGATGATTTTCCCAACATGTTTATTATTCTGCATAACTTATCCCTTTAGCGCTTCCTTACCGGAAACAATCTCTATCAGTTCATTTGTAATTGTCGCCTGCCGTGCGTGATTCTGCATTGTGACATATTTATTTATCAAATCTTCCGAGTTGTTGGTTGCATTGTCCATTGCCGTCATTCGGGCGGAGTATTCACTAAGCAGCGAATTCAGCAGCAGGGCATGCAGGCGGTATTTCATAAACAGCAAACCAGCGGATGCGGCAAGGCTCTCACCGTCAGGTTCAAACTGCATGTCGGCTGCTGCGTTGTCGGCGGCCGGAAGAAACGGCAGAAGCTGCTGAATCGAGGTTTCCTGCTGGAGCGCAGAGTAGAATATATTGCCGACGGCGTAAATCTTCTGTACGGTTCCGTCGATAAACCTGCCGAACAGATCCTCAGCAAGTGAGAACAGTTCCTTCTTGGTGAAAACCCGCTCGCCAATTTCCGAAACCTTGTACGGCTCCCACCCCTTTCTTCGGCAGAAATTCGTACCTTTCCGGCCGATCGATGTAATTTCCACCTCGATTCCGGCAGACTGCTGCTCCTGAATAAATTTCTCGACAGCCTTTTGAACTGAACTGTTGTGGGTTCCGCAGAGCCCCTTGTCCGCTGTAAACATGATGATGTGGATTTTTTTCAGCTCATCATACCCGCTGACCACCGGATGACTGAGACCGGCCAGCGCGCCGGCTATATCAGACTGAATCGCGGAGGTTCTGCTGCTGAACAGCTCGAGCGACGCCTGAAACCCGAATAGTTTTCTCAGCTTGATCGAAGAGATCATGTTCATGGCGCGGGTCACTTTCTGCATATTCTGCAGAGAGCTTATCTTGTGCCCAAGGTCCCGGATATTACTCATTGGTCCTGTCTTTCTTCTTTTTACTTCGCTGAATCTTCAGAAGCAGCTCACGCAGCGCGGCGGGATTCTTTGCGTCCATCCAGCCTGACTCAAAACCGGGGTCCTGAACAATCTGCGCGAGCGACGAGATTACTACAAGATGAAAATGCCGCTGATCGATTGACCCCGCAAGGAAGAAAATCGAATGAACGCTTTTCTTGTCATCGTTGAAAGTAATCCCCTTCCGTGACCTGACTATGAGCAGATCAAATTTATCCTTTTCATCCACAACAATATGCGGAATAGCGAAGAACGGGCTCAATGCCGTCGAGCTGGACTGTTCGCGTTCAATCAGTTTCTGATTGATCTGCTTCCGGTCCATAGTATCGGATTCAAGTTCCTTTGCCGCTTTTTCAAAAAGCGCCTTCAGCGATTTATTCTTATCGTAATCGATTATCTTACAGGACGAGATCAGTTCTTCAAAACGGTCTGTTTCATTCACGTCCTTGCCGGTCATAATTTCTTCGATTTCGGTTTCTAGAGAAGGTGAAGCAAGCTCCCTTGCTGTAAGCCTTTCAACAAGCTTGAACATATCGCGGCTTATCCGCGAGGTTCTCTGGCTCAATGCCATCGAAAGGTTCAGCGTGTAGCCTGAATCAATACCGGCTTCCACCGAGTCCGGACGGAAGCCGGCCTCGAAATCACTGAAAACCTTCACTGCGGCTTCCTCGATTTCAGGTGTAAATGCCTTTGCCTTTTTAAAATCAGCCATAAAATCAGCCGCTTTTGAATCGAGAAATTCAAACAGCTGGTCCTGGTAAATCAGGAGTTTCTCTGTTTTATACTTGTCGAGCCTGCCGGTTATACCGGCCTTCAATATCATTATCTGTTTGAAAACATCGATGGGGGCATACTGGTGCTGCTTCAGAATTTCAGTCAGCCTCTCTCCGCGGCTCAGCTGCTGCTTTGTGGAGGCGTCAAGGTCCGAAGAAAACTGCATGAAAGCGGCAAGCTCACGGAACTGGGCAAGATCTATCCGGAGCGAACTTGCCGTCTGTTTCATTGCCTTCAGCTGGGCGTCACCGCCGACCCTCGATACAGAGATACCGACATTGATGGCAGGCCGAAGCCCGGAGTTAAAAAGGTTGGCTTCAAGAAAAATCTGACCGTCGGTAATCGAGATTATATTAGTGGGTATATATGCGGATACATCGCCTTCCTGGGTCTCGACGATTGGAAGCGCCGTAAGAGAGCCGGAACCGTATTCATCACTCATCTTCGCGGCCCGCTCAAGCAGCCTTGAATGAAGATAAAAGATATCTCCGGGGTAGGCTTCACGGCCGGGTGAACGCCTCATAAGAAGCGACAGTTCCCGGTACGCCTGGGAGTGCTTGGTCAAATCATCATATATAATCAGGGCATGCATGCCGTTGTCACGAAAATATTCAGCCATAGCTGTTGCAGCATAGGGGGCAAGGTACTGAAGCGAAGCTGGGTCCGAAGCGGTAGCCGCAACTATGATAGTCTGCGACAGCACGCCGTGCTTCCGCAGGGTTTCAACCATCTGTACGACAGACGACCTTTTCTGCCCGATAGCAACATATATGCAGTAGACCTTGTCGGCGCCTTCGGTTTTTCTCTGATTAATTATTGTATCTACCGCTATCGTGGTTTTACCGGTACGCCTGTCGCCGATGATCAGCTCGCGCTGCCCGCGTCCGATGGGAATCATGGCATCGATTGCCTTTATACCCGTCTGCAGCGGTTCGGAAACATTCTGCCGCTTAACAATTCCCGGACCTTTAACCTCAACCCTGTTCCGCCGTTCGGTATTTATCGGGCCGAGCCCGTCCAGCGGCATCCCCAGCGGGTCGACAACCCTTCCAAGAAGCTCTTCACCGACAGGAACCTCAGCGACGCTTTCAGTCCGCCTGACGGTACAGCCCTCTGTTACGAGCTCGTAATCTGAAAACAGTATTACACCGACAGTTTCTTCCTCAAGGTTCATTACCATTCCGTGGACAACTTTTCCGTTTTCAGTATCTATTTCGACAAGTTCTCCGGAAAGGATGTTATCAAGCCCCCATATCTGGGCAATTCCGTCTCCGGTCTGAATAACTCTTCCGACTTCGACCTCATCAGACTGAGGTGCGAACCCGGAAATTTTACTCTTTAGAATATCCAGTATTTCGGATGTTTTTATATTATCACTCATATAGTTTCCTGTTCACGTTTTACCTGACAGCTCGTCAGCCGAATCATTTTAGCAGTTTTTTCATTGCGTTCAGACGGCCTCTCAGGGACATATCAATTGTCCGGTTCGACCATGTGATCCGTACACCGCCGATTAAAACCGGATTGATTCTGACCTTTGTCCGGATCTTCACGCCGAGCCTCTGCTGCATCCTGCTTTCAATCTGACTAAGGCTTTCATCTGTCAGCTCGTTCGCCGACTCAATTTCCACTGCCTCTATTCCTTTAGCCGCATCTTCCTGCTCACGGAATGCCGCAGGAATATAAGGAACAGCAGACAGCCTGTTGTTTTCACATAGGGCTTCAATCATCCTGGCTGTAAACGGGCTGATATACGGAGAGAACGCAGTCCTGATAAAATCAAATTCCTTTGTGCGGTTATTATGCGATTCAAGACAGAACCGTTTTATCTCGGGACCCTCATGCATCAGCCTGTCTATAAACGCAATATCGCCGCGGATGCTGTCAAGCTCACCCGCATCTTTCCCGGCTTCATAAAGAGCCCGGGCATACCGCTTTATAACCGGAATTCCGTTCATAGCGTTTTAACAGTCTCCCGCGTCCATTTGCGTTCCC
>QKCC01000058.1 GCA_003245835.1 Spirochaetales bacterium
CTCGGGGCCGAACAGAATCCTGATAATAATCCGGGCACCCGAAAATTCCTTGAACAGTATTATCCTGAAAATCCGGCAGCCTTTATTTATCTCAATTTCGCCGGTAACCCGGAATCATTCCGTATAGTATCCGGTGCTGAGGGTTACAGCAGCCCGTATTATCTTTTTAAATCGACAGCTTCATCATTAAAAAATTCGGGCATAAGCTATACCCATTCAAATACCGAATCAATCCTTTTCCGGCTGTCCTCGGCCGGTACAGAAAGCCGGATTACCGATTATTTAAAAGAAGGCTACCCCGCAATACAGCTTTCAGAGAATAAAACCGCGGGTGACGACCTATCCTCCATAATAGACAGTGACCGGCTGCTCGCCTTTTACGGCAGCCTTATAGCGGATTTTCAGAACGGGATTCCAGCGGACTGGGACAGTCACTACCTTTTCGGTTTCAGCGAGCAGACTTACCTGCTTGTCTACATTATCATACTGACGCTGCTGATGATCTTCCCCATCATCAGACGTAAACACTTCGGCTGGTATATGCAGACGCTGGTTAGAAATTTCTGGAACCTGATGCTGCTGTACCTTTTTATTTTCATTCTTCTGTCAGCGGCAAGCCTGCTTATTTCGTTCGTTCTTAACCGGCTTAAATTTCCTGAAATGTGGAAATACAATCCACTCACGATTTTCCTGTTTAAAATTTCAGTTTCTCTGCTGTTTTATTCGATTGTGTTCAAACTTTTTTCAAGGCTCCCGTTTTCAAAACGCGGCAGTTTTTATTCAATCTCAGCAATATTCTTTCTTGTAATTGCGCTGTTTATCCTTAGCTGGATCGACCTGTCTCTTTCGTTCTTTGCGCTCTGGCCGTTATGCTTCATTTTTCTTTTTACGGTTTTTCGAAAGCCGCTGATCAAGCTGTTCATGCTGATTATTTCTACAGCATGGATTTTTTTCAGCCTGATGGAGATATTTTCTCTTCCGTCATTTACTGTAATCCGGCTCATTACTGTTTCGCCTGTGCAGGGCGATTTAATAATAGCGGTTGTTCTGCTGCCGTATATATTGGCAACGATACGGCTTGATCTGCTTTCGCCCGTTTCAAAAAAAATTACGCGTTTTCTTCCGGTAGTTCTGGCAGCTGTTTCAGCGGGATTGTTTGTCTCGATATTTCTGTACTCGCCCTTTAACGAGTCGAATCCGCAGCCTGTACACGTACTTGAGGTTTACGATGAAGAATCCGAAAAGCGCGAGCTGATGTTTGACAGTCCTGTAATTCTGAGCAGTGATATCAAAGATAAACTCAGTTCCGAAATAGTCGCTGAGTCCGAAGAGGATGAAAATATAAACATAGTCGTTTCCTCAAGCGCTTTTCTGAACCGGAAAATTATCCACGCCTCGCTCGGATTCATGAAGCCGCCCAAGACTGTAAAAATCACTATGAATTCCGATACGCCGATTATTCTTTTCGACAGCAGTCTGCCCGCTGAATGGCTGCCGACAAAAAATGAGCTTGAAGTCTACACAGGAAGGAACCCTGCTGTACCGCTTGATTTCTCGCTGACACTGAACAGGGACGTTCCGATAAATTTTACGATTGAAGCCGGTTATCCTGAAGACTCGCATACTGTAAACGCCGGATACGGAAACTATTTGCTTATCCATTCAAGAACCGTTATTAACCGCTACAGTGCAGATGAGTAAGAGCAGTTTCAGCCCCAGGATATTTCATGTTGATCTCGACGCATTCTATGCCGCTGTCGAACAGCGGGAATATCCGGAGCTGGCAGGCAAGCCGGTTGTAATCGGTGCCGAGCCTGGTAAACGCGGCGTTGTTTCAGCATGCTCGTATGAGGCAAGAAAGTTCGGGATTCATTCAGCGATGCCTGTCTCCATAGCACAGCGGCTCTGTCCGAAGGCGGTCTTCCTGCCTGTACGGATGAAACTCTACCAGGAAGTTTCATCCGGGATTATGAAACTGTTTTCCGGGTTCACTCCCGACATATGCCAGATATCGATAGATGAGGCCTTTTTAAATATGACCGGAACAGACAGGCTCTTCGGTACGATCGAAGAAACCGGTATGCTCATAAAGAAAGCGGTCAAAGACTCTGCGGGGCTTACCATATCGATCGGTGCAGCTGAAACGCGTTACCTTGCAAAACTTGCATCGGATTTCGGTAAACCAGACGGCCTGTACATTGTAAGAAGAGGTGAAGAGCTTGATTTCCTTGATAAACTTGACCTGAAGGATATATGGGGACTTGGAAAAAAAACACTTGAGCGCCTGACGGATGCCAATATTACATCAGTCAGAGAACTTCGCAGGTTCAGTGAAAACAACCTGAAAACCATTTTCGGCCAGGCCGCCGGTTCCTTTCTTTTCCGGGCATGCAGGGGTATTGATATTGGAATGTACGACACCGAGGCAAGAAGCAATTCAATCAGCAATGAAACCACATTTCAGCAGGATATAAACGACCGTGACGTTCTAGAACGCGTTCTGCTGGAGCTCTCTCATCATGTAATGTTCAGGGCAATGAAAGAGAATAAAAAAAGCAAGACGGTCTGTCTCAAGCTCAGGTTCTCTGATTTTTCAAGCACAACCGCCCAGAAGACATTAAACCATTTCATCCACTCCGCTGAAGAAATCTACCGCCACAGCCTGTCGCTGCTCGATTCAAGGTGGAACGGCTCCACTTCAGTAAGGCTGATCGGAACCGGACTGATGGCGCTTGAGAACAGCGAAACG
>QKCC01000079.1 GCA_003245835.1 Spirochaetales bacterium
AAGGTAGACTCCGGCTATCACCGGAATGATATTAAGCGGAGTCTTCCCGAATAATCCAAACCCCATCATGGTCAGAATTGCAGCGAAGGTCGGCCCGGACAGGCTGGTACGGGTTATGACTATCAACAGATACCCTATCAGCCCGACCGCCGCCGAGTTGATCAGCGCACCGCCCGGTCCGGCGGTGATAAAAAAGTCGTTTATAAGCCTTGCGGGTTTCAGCTGGAGCACAAAAAAATCAGCGAAGGAATGTACTCCATTGTAATATACCCCCGCTGCCGTAAACAACAGAAACAGCAGCGGGAAAAAATATAATAGGATTTTATCTTCTTTCAACACAGTTCTCTGCTTATTTTACTTTCTTTACTTCGGCGCCGGCCATGTGTTCAAACACCTTTACTACTGCCGAAGCGTTTTCGTCTCCGAAACCCATATTCAGGCCGACCTTGTTCACCTCATGAACTATATTCGATAGAAAAACCGGAACATTAAGGGATTCTGAAAAGTTCCGGATAAGCTCGGTATCCTTGACCATCGTCCTCAGATGAAACGAAACGTCAAAATTCCTGCTGATGGTTGATCCGCCCACACCCCCGACTACAGGAGATCTGAAATCGGATTCCTGCCATACTTTCAAAATCTCTTCGGGGTCAACGCCCGCCTTTGCGGCAAGTACGATCGATTCACAGACCGCGGCTACAATCGTCGAAACAAGGTGGTTTCCACAGAGCTTCGAAGCGTAGCCCTTTCCAGTACCGCCCATATAGTGAATGGTCTCTCCGAGAACTTTAAGAAGATCAAGTGCTTTATCATATACAGCCTTATCGCCGCCGACCATGATCCACAGGCCTCCGGAATTGGCTTCATCCTTTGAACCGTGAATAGGCGAATCCAGAAAATAAGCGCCTTTCTTCGAAAATTCGGCAGCCGCAGCAACTGCAGTATCCGGCAGCTGGGTGCTCATATCCAGAAAGATCTGGCCGGCCGCAGCATTGGCATACAGCCCCTTTTCGCCAAGCATAATATGATCAAACGCCTCTTTGTTCCATACCGCGCTGATAACAATATCCGCGCCGGCTGCAGCTTCGGCCGGAGAAGCACAATAGACAGCCCCTGCCGCTATCAGATCTGCGGCATTCGCTTTAGTCCTGTTGTAACAGCTTACCTCATAGCCGTTGGCGATCAGCGTTCTGCCGACCCCGGTGGCGATGATGCCCGCGCCCATTAAACCAACTTTCCTGTTCATTTTTTACTCCTTAAATAAATCCGCCATGGGAAAATTCTATATAACTCTGAAGTCTCACAGCGATCCGTTTCCAAGTATCAGTTTGGCTGTCTGCTCATCTGTAACAAACCTGTTCAGCCAGCCGCCGGACAATGCCGCCCGGATTATATTCACTTTTGCCTCTCCGAATGCAAGTCCATAACGTGAATCAACTTTCTTCCAGCCCTTTTCGTCGAGACCAATCATTTTCGTCATCGATTTGACATCGACAAAATGTCCTTCGGCGTTGATGCTGAAAGTACCCACATCTCCGATAATACCATGATTGCGCATTCCGGCCAATTCTTCAGCAGTAACATGCCCGCCTGTAAACAATGCCGGCCTGCTTTTTATATCGTATGAGCTTAAACCTACAATCGCAACATTCATTTTCCGGCACATTTCCGCATTAAGGCTGTTGCTGCGGTTTTCAAAAAGATGCCTTCTGATTTCTTCACTGTTGACCATCAGCGGAGCATGAAGAAAAACCGAGCCGCAGCTCCACGCCGAGGACAGCAGGTGAACAAGTTCATGTGCGTCGAAAGCCGATTCGGCCGCACCCATAGACCCGGCCAGCTGTACACAGCTGATATATTTTGGTGATTTGTACGAGAGCGCGGCAACGGCATCTTTAAGGCTTGTACCGAATGTAATACCGAGTATCGATCCCTCCGAGAGTTCTTCATAAACAAGATCTGCCGTAAGCCGCCCGAGCTGCTTTCTGATATCTTCATCAGGCATCTCACCCGGAAGTACAAGCACCCCGGCTGTTTCAATTCCAAAGCGCGAACACAATTCGTTCTCGAGCTCTTCAGACCGTTTAAAAAAATGATTTATAGATATTGAAACCACACCCCTTTCCTGTGCTTCAGAGATCATCCTCGACACCAGGGAGCGTGAGACATTCAGTTTTACAGCGATCTCGGCCTGCTGCATCTTCTTGATGAAGTACATTTCAGCAACTTCAGCGAGCTGATAGAATTTTCTGTAATCCCAGTCGTCCATTCGCGGACCTTCTATAATACCGATATTCTATTCAAGGGTATCGACCAGTCTTGCTGATTCATCTTTCAGATTTTCATAGGTGGTTATATACTGACGAACATACTCTTTGTACAGTTCGGTATTGTCCGGATTAGGCTGAATAACCTTGGCAATCCTGACCATCGCGTCTGCACCGCTGCATAGATCCGGGTATATACCTGCTCCGACTGCGGCGGCAATTGCCGAGCCGAGCGATACAGCCTGCTGTTCTTCCGGAATCGTAAGCGGCTTGCCTGTAACATCAGCATGAATCTGCATCCATAAGTCGCTCTGCGTCGCCCCCCCGCAGACAATAATCTCGTCTATGAACACCCCGCCTTCCTCCATCTTTTGAAGAATGACCTGGGTTCCGTAAACGACGCCTTCCATTATCGCCCTGAAAACGTGGGCAGGTCCGTGACCGAGAGTAAGGCCGCGTATTACTCCGCGGCTCTTCGC
>QKCC01000302.1 GCA_003245835.1 Spirochaetales bacterium
CTTTATCGATGACTATTTCGACACGCCTGTTAAGTGCACGGCCTTCTTCGGTCGAATCGTCGCCGATAGGTCTGCTGCATCCCCGGCCTTCTGAATGGACAGTATTTTGTGAAGTCAAATATCCGTTTAATTCAAGCCAGTTTCTTACCGCATCAGCCCTTGCATGCGAAAGTTCTATGTCCGATTCGGAATTGCCGTCCTGAGTATCGGCTACATATCCGTAGAACGAAATCATTTCGGCCGCGGTCTCACTGATATAGTCGCCGATTACATCAAGGTAGCTTCCGGCTTTTTCTGTAAAAACTGCCGTGTCTGCTGGAAATGAATTCAAAAGAATTATGGTAGTGCGCTTATCGTTTTCGTAGATCAGAACGTCACTCAATCCGCGTAATGGAACGAGCATATCTGCAGTTATTTGTTCTGCCGGCGTATCATCTTTTTCGGGTTCCTGCAGGTCTGCAGGTTTTTTATTTAATTCTGCAGTTTTAAAACTGAAAACCAGTTTCAGCACCGCGCCGTGATAAAATTCATTTTGTTCCGCAAAAAGTTTGTAGGCTCCATTCACACCGGCTGTCCAGTTTTCATTCACAATGTAATCTGCATTCAAGCCGGCCTGTGCAATTAACTGGGTACCGAACCGGGGGGATGGTTCGGAAGGTGAAACAGCAAAAAGCAGCTGTTCGCCTATGCCGATACGCGGTGTAAGTATAAAGGAGTTTCCGGGCCTAAAATCATAACCTGATAAAAAAGCAAACTGCAGGCCGTGTATCCATGACAGCTGATCAGCAGCAGCGGCGGAAGGAATATATCCCGCATAAGTTATTTCGATATCCGAACGCAGATCTATGCTGAAAATCCCGCGCAGCCCCAATCCGACAGTGCCGTCAACATTTAGTAGACTGACGCCTGAGAAATCTCCAGGCGTTAAACCGATGCCGGCGCCTCCTGAAAGCCATAATTCCTGAGCAGTTATTGTAGATAATCTGGTGAAAAGCATGAAAATGATGAAAAGCAGCCTGGAAAAAAACATTCTTACAGTATTCTGTAATTTCATTTTAATTTTCCGGTTTCTTGTATAAAATTTTAATTTAAGTTGTAATTATTGATGTAATTAAATTTAATATAGTTCCTTTTTTACAGAAATTCATTTTTTATGGGAATAAATTATCCTTTTATTAAAAAAGAAGTTTCATAAAATAACTATTCTAATAAAATCCGGTATTAATAAACCTGTTGTAAAACACTAAAAAAAATGAGATAAATAGTGATACGAATATTGGAGAGGGATTATGCGCAAATATAATTTTTATGCAGGACCGTCCACGCTGCCGGTTGAAGTGCTTGAAGAGCTGAAAGAGACCATGGTTGATTATAAGGGCATTGGAATGTCGCTTATTGAAACAAGCCATCGAAGCAAAGATTATGAAGAAGTACATAATGAAGCAGTCAGCCTTGTCAGTGAACTTCTCGGCCTGCCTGATAACTATAAGGTTGTTTTTCTGGGCGGAGGGGCGACTCTTCAGTTTACAATGGTTCCGGCTAACCTGATGATCGGTTCAAAAACTGCAGATTATGTATTATCCGGTACCTGGGCTGTAAGTGCCTACAAAGATGCCTGCAAACTGGGCAATGCTGTAGCGGTATATGACGGAAAGGCAAATAATTATACCGAGCTGCCGTCTTCAGTTAAAACAAGCGGAGACTCTTCGTATCTTCATATTACTTCGAATGAAACAATCGGAGGGCTTCAGTGGCAGAACTGGCCTGATACAGGAAGTATTCCGCTGGTAGCAGACATGTCTTCGGATATATTGTCACGGACAATACCCGTTGAAAAGTTCGGGCTGATCTATGCAGGTGCACAGAAAAATCTCGGACCAGCCGGCGCTACCCTTGTGATCATAAGGGAAGACCTCCTCGAAAGAAGTTCCGATAATCTTACCGCGTACCTCAATTATGCGATTCATGCAGACAAGAATTCACTCTACAACACTCCGCCTGTATTCAGTATTTATGCAACAATGCTCGTACTCAGAAGAATGAAAGCTCTCGGGGGGCTCGGGGCTGTTGAAAAAACAAACAGACAGAAGGCTGCTCTTGTTTATGAAGCAATAGATCAAAGCGGAGGATTTTACAAGTGTCCGGTTCAGCTGGAAAACCGTTCTATGATGAATATTGTTTTTACAATGAAAGACGAGAATCTTGAAAATGAATTTATCAAAAAAGCAACCGCGGAAGGCATGGTCGGACTAAAAGGTCATAGAAGTGTTGGCGGATGCCGCGCTTCGGTGTATAATTCAATGCCGATTGAGGGCGCCAAGGCTCTGGCAGATTTTATGAAGGATTTTGCAGCGGGAAAATGAAATTTGACGATATAAACCTCCAGATTATAAAACACCTGAGGGACGGCAGAAAGTCGTTCAAGATGATTGCGGACGAGCTTTCGATTACTGAAAATACCGTCCGTGCCAGGGTCAACAAACTTGTAGAAGAGGGTGTTCTGAATATAAGCGGTCTCATAAACCCGGAGAATATTCCGGGGCATCAGACGGCGATAATCGGCGTAAAAATTAAAAATATGCGTCTTGTCGAGAAAGGGGAAGAGTTCAGCAGACTGCGGGGCGTTCACAGCGTTGCTGTTGTTACAGGACGCTATGATTTGATTGTTCAGGTGCTGCTTAACGAGGATTTTTCTCTGCTGGAGTTCTATACGCATGAGGTTACAAAGATTGACGATGTTCAG
>QKCC01000282.1 GCA_003245835.1 Spirochaetales bacterium
ATCGGCAGTCCCGGGTGAAAGTCCGGAGCACGAAAAAATGCTCCGCAACCTTATTTATGTTTCGATGACCCGTGCAATGGATCACCTGAATGTTTTTATTTAAGGCTCCGAAACAGCCCCGGCCGTTAAAGACCTTGCAGACTGTTTCAGTTAAGCCACAGCCGCAGGCGGTCAGGCATTCATCAGCGAATCAAGCTGCTTCAGTCCTTCGATAATGCTCAAATGCTGCGGACATGCGTCCTCACACTGACCGCACTCTATGCAGTTCGACGCCTTTTTTGCATCATCAAAAAACATAGTGTAGCTCATTTTGAAATGGGCAACACTGTTGTATACAGACGTGTTGTTCAGAAAATTCAGACAGACAGGAATATCGACGCCGGACGGGCAGGGCATACAGTACTTGCAGTTCGTACAGGCCGCAATAATCCTTTCCCGGTAAGTCTTTTTTATCTTTTCAATAACAGCAAGTTCGCCTTCTGAAATTCCTCCCGCTTCTGACCTGTCGGCCGAGACCAGGTTCTGTTCAAGCTGCTGCATCGTAGTCATGCCGCTCAGCACAGTACTTACCCCTGGATGGTTCCAGACAAAACGCAGGGCTGCATCAGCCGGAGACTTTACCTCGGCGCTGCTTTTCCAGATCGCCTCGATATCATCCGGAATATTCTTCAGAAAACTTCCGCCGCGAAGCGGCTCCATTATGACAATCCCGATTCCTCTGTCCGCGGCATACTCAAGACCCTCAAGCCCCGCCTGGTATTCAGTGTCCATGAAGTTGTACTGAATCTGGCAGAAAGCCCAGTCGTACGCGTCTGCAATTTCTTTAAAAAGCGGCAGATCATCATGAAATGAAAATCCTATATGTTTAATCCTTCCGTCGGCAAGCGCCTTTTCAACAAAATCGAAAACATCATTGTCTTTCAGTCTCTTCCAGTTATCGACATTAAGTGAATGCAGAAGATAAAAATCAATATGATCAGTCTGAAGCTTCTCAAGCTGCTTGTTCAGATAGGTATCCATATCTTCACGGCTGTTTACAAGCCATGACGGCAGCTTCGTGGCCAGCCGGACCTTTTCCCTGTACCCGCCAAGCAAAGCCTTACCGGTAATAATTTCACTCTGCCCGCCGTGATAAGGCCAGGCCGTATCGATGTAGTTAATACCGCTGTCGATGCCGTGCCTTATCATCCTCACAGCCTCATCTTCATCTACCTTGTTCTCAGCGCCCTGCAGCATCGGGAGCCTCATACACCCGAACCCCAAAGCAGAGACTTCAACGCCCGTTTTTCCAATTTTCCTGTATTTCATGCTGCGATTATATCAAATCCGGGCGTTCCCCGAAAGACATTTAGCGAAAATACCGCTCAACGTCTTCCGGGTCGCGTCATTCCGGGGTCCGCTCCGCTCCCGTAAATTACAATCGGCGGTGCCGCTTGTAATCCACCGCCTCCGGCGCCCTCCAGGCCGCTAACGCGGTACGCTCATATAATTCAGCCGGGCTGCCGGGACTCCCAATTTGTTTGACAAACCATGCGGGGCGGGGCATACTAACTGCAATAACAATATGAATATAAAAATCAAAGCATTGAACCGCGACTATCTGCAAATCTCAATCCCGCCGCACCCCAAGCTGATTTCATCTATGAGAAAAGTACCCGGCAGAAAATGGTCGCCGGAGAAGAAGGTCTGGATAATCCGGGATTCTGATTCGAACCTGCAGTTGTTCCTGGCTGAAATATACAAACTCGGCAGCTTCAATGCTCCTGAAACTGAAGAACCCATCACTACACAAAACACCCTGCAGACAGCATTGCAGAAAACCGTAAGGTACATGAAATTAAAAGAGTACAGCACACGAACCGTTGAAGCATATACCAACCAGATTGAATGGTTTTTCAGAAGAACCGGCCTTGCCCCTGAAGACGTCCGGTCTGAAGATATAATCCTGTACCTTGAAAAAATCAAATCAATTGCAGGATGTTCAAGAAGCTATGCCGTTCAATGCGTCAGCGCGCTGAAATGCTTTTATACTCACGGGCTGATTTTGTCCCGCCTTAATCCCGCATATAAAATACCGCTGCCGAAAAAAGAGCATAAGTACCCCGACATACTCTCCAGAGATGAAGTTAAAACACTGCTGTCGACACCCGAAAACATCAAACATAAATTCCTGCTGACGCTTATATATTCATGCGGAATGCGTGTCAGTGAAGCAGTCAGCCTTAAAATAAGCGATATAGATTTTTCACGAAAAATGATTCACATAAGAAAAGCAAAAGGCGCAAAGGACCGCTTTGTAATGCTCTCCGGAAAAGCATCAGAACTCTACAGCTCGTACAGACGGCAGGTTACGGTTCAAGACTGGGTGTTTCCGGGAGCCGACCCGGGAAGTCATCTGAACATAAGAACAGCCCAGGCAGTTTTTTATCAAACCTGTTCAAAAGCCGGAATCACAAAGGACGTCGGCATCCATGCCCTCCGTCACGCATTCGCAACCCACCTGCTCGAAGACGGCGTTGACCTCAGGTACATCCAGGAGCTTCTCGGACATAAAAGCTCCAAAACAACCGAAATATATACCCACGTAAGCCGGTTTGACATAAAAGCAATAAAAAGCCCTCTGGATCGGTGGTGAATTACGAGGGGAGTTATACGGTGAATACATAACTATGATATAGTGAGGAAATGCGGTATACATATAACTCGTTATTCGTCTAATAACGAGTTATCTGTCATTTTAAA
>QKCC01000194.1 GCA_003245835.1 Spirochaetales bacterium
AGGTCATTAATCTCGACGACCTTGTCGCCGCTGCGTTTTACATCGTCGAAGCTGAATTTCATAACCTTCTGCTCAGGAGGAACCACAATTCGTTCGATCTTCTCGATGGTTTTTATCCGCGACTGCACCTGAGCAGCATGTGAAGCACGGGCAGCGAAGCGTGCGATAAACTCTTCTTCCTTCGCAAGCATTGCCTGCTGCCTTTTCTGCGCCGCAACAAGCTGTTCACGCCTGATTACCCTCTCTTTAAGGTAAAAATCGTAGTCCCCGGAATAGGTAGTTATTGTTCCGGCTGAAACCTCTACCGTTTTCGAGCACAGCCGCGTCATGAACTCGCGGTCATGGCTCGTCATAATAAGAATCCCCTTGAATGAGTTGAGCCAGGATTCAAGCCAGACAATCGATTCGACATCAAGGTGGTTCGTCGGTTCGTCCATAAGCAGGACGTCCGGGTTAAGCAGGAGAATCCGCGCAAGGGCAATCCGCATCTTCCATCCTCCGCTGAAACTCTCTACCGGCTGGTCCCGGCGGTCGGTGCCTATGCCGAGCCCGTCCAGGACTGTTTCGGCCCTTGTTTCGAGTTCGTAGCCGTCAAGATCCATAAACTCCATCTGAAGCTCGCCGTACCTGTCCATTTCGGCATCCGAAAGACCGCCGCTGTCGGGGTCAGCCATCCGGTGCTCAAGGTCGGCAAGCATAAGACTCAGTTCATACACCCGCCCCGCCCCGGCGACGGCTTCTTCGAGCGCACTGCGTCCGCTCATCTCGCCTACATCCTGTGAAAAATAGCCGATCACCTTTCCGGGCTCAATAGTCATAGCGCCCTGATCAGGAGCCTCTTCGCCGGAAATAATCCTGAAAACGGTGGTCTTTCCGGAACCATTGGGGCCGACAAGCCCGATTTTATCTCCTGCGTTTATCTGAACATCGGAGCCGGAAAACAGGGTTCTGCCTCCGTAGCCCATGCTTATATTAGAGAGGTTTATCATCTTAAATCCTTATAATTACTTTAGCTGCAGAACACATCCGAAATCATCAGTTTCGAATGGACAGTTATCTGAAGGCCAAGTTTAAACAGAATTGTGATTAAATGTCAAAGGGTGCAGGCAATGTACAGCAATACGAATTAAAGCTGCATCTTAATTATAATTACATTTGAGGAAAGGGGATTGAGCAATCCGGCTTGTGCGGGTATTCTGAGCCATGCAGAAAGACCTCTTTGAAGAAGCACCGGCTTCGCCAGCAATTATTCCGGGGGAATCATACTATAAGCTTGAGTTTTCAGGCACAGATTTCTCAAACGCGGATTTCTCTGATGCCGAATTCGAGAGCTGTAAGTTCATCGACTGCAATCTTTCAAACATAAACGTAAGCGGAACAAAATTCTCAGAAGTAGTCTTCATTGAATCTAAACTGATGGGAATCCCATTTCTCCATTCCAATCCCTTTGCTATTGAGATTTCATTCATCGGCAGCCGCCTAATCAGCTGCAATTTTACAGAGATGAAACTTAGGAGGACCGCCTTTACTAAATGTGAACTGACCGAATGTTTCTTTCAGGAATCAGACCTGTCTGGTTCAGATTTTTCAGACTCCGTTTTTAGCGAAACACTTTTTCATAACAGCAACCTTGAAAAATGCAACTTTTCAGGCGCTCAGGGATACAGCATTAATCCCGTAAACAACAATATCAGAAAGGCTGTTTTCACCGCTCCTGATGTTCTGAATCTGTTAAATGACTTTGATATAAAAATAAAGCTGCCTCAGGATAATTGATAATCCACCCGTGAACTATTTTCCGTTTAAATCAGCTTGCTTAACAAGCTTCAGCCATTCGTCGTCATCGGCTGGGACGAATTTCATTAAAAATCCGCCCTGATGATTGAAGAGGACTTCCGCAGGTTCACATCTTGAAAAATCCACCAGGTCATGCCCGTAGTCAGTCCTGTACAGGGTAAGAGCCCCGGGTTGTTTATCATCAAACGACAGGGTCGCCGCAACATCATTTTCATCTATTATAGTGCCCATCGCTGAACGCAGCGGAGACACGAGATCAGAAGGAGGTTTGACCAGGTACCGCAGGACGTTCAAACCGCCCACCCCGATGACTTCAATATTGCCTTCCGTATTGAGCCATTTCGCAGCTTCAGCCTTCAACTGCTCAAAGCGGATCTTGTCGTCCAGCCCATCAATAAAAATCCTGGTAACCAGCAGCGGGTCATCCTGAAATGTCTTAAGAAGAATCCCCTGGCTGAAGGTCAGGTATTCCCTGCTCTCGCTGAGCAACTCAAAATCATCCAGGCTCATAGGGCTCTTAGTATCGACCTTTGAAACAAGTTCCATGTAACGGTGAAGATCCGAGTCAGCAAGGTGGGGGAAAAATTCGTTGAAGATAAGCAGCGCAGCGCTGTCGGTGTCCCCATCCTGGTGATGATCGTAAAGATTCCTGCTGCTGTCATAAACAAGACCGCAGTCAATAAAATAAGTGTTATCCGGAATATTTCCTTCACGGACCATGTCCGCGGCAATACGCGAATCGATCCGCTGAATGTCTTCGGGTTCCTCTTCCAGATGCAGGGCAAGCAGCGCGGAACCCAGCAGTTCGTCCATGTGGGCTTTTCCGTCATGAGTTATAATCTTATAAGGCAAATTAGTCTCCTGATTTTTACTGCTGCAGACTAACACAGAATACGAGGATAAGATAGACCATTGCGGAAAAGCTGTTTAATCGCGCGGTTTTGACCGGTCCGAATTTGTTCAATCCAAATTTGTACAAAACTTGACTTTGAAAATTTTTCAGCCATAATTATAAATGAACTGTTATGACTCAAAGATGGTTGATACTTTTACTACTATTCTGTTTATCCCCCTTTCATGCTGCATCAGAATCGAATCCGGCCCCGGTCAATGTTCTTCTGCTTCATTCCTATCAGAATGAAGCAAAGGGATTTGTTCCTTTTTTTGAAGGCATCCAGAATGCCTTCATCAGCGACACAGCTGTTTCGGCTGATTTTTTTACAGAACATATGGATACAAGCAGATTCCCCGGTTACGCATATCTTCAGCATTTATCTGAATACTATAAAACAAAATATCAAAATACCCGGATTGACATAATTATAACATATGCATCCCCGGCCCTTGATTTTCTGCTTCAGTACGGTGATGACATTTTTCCTGGGATCCCGGTCGTATTCGGGCTTGTTTCCGAATCATTAATCGAAAAACGTACATTCCCAGAGAACTATACCGGAATCCTGTCAGGCCCGCAATTTGAACCGACACTTGATGCTGCATTAAAAATGCTGCCGGACACAAAAATGGTTCTTGTTGTGGGCGGAATAAGTACTGTAGACGTACAATACATGTCTGTTGCAAAAAACCAATTAAAACCTTTCAGGGAAAAGGTACGGATCGAGTATATAAATCAGCTCGGAATGGAGGACCTTTTAACCTTTACTGCAAATCTGCCGAAAAACAGTATTATTATTTATTCCATCCTTCATATGGATGCAAAAGGCGCAGTTTACGGCCCCCAGGAAGCCGCTTCGCTGATTGCAGAGAAAGCCAACGCCCCGGTTTTTGGTATTTCACAGACACATTTCGGCACCGGCCTGACAGGGGGATTTTTAACTTCCACCTACCTTGTCGGGCGAAAATCCGCGCTTGCCGCCGTCGATATCCTTAACGGAAAAAAGCAGACAGAATTTACCACCTACTCAGAAGATACCAGTGCATTCTACTTCGACTGGCGGCAGCTCAGACGATGGGGAATTGATGAAAAAACGCTTCCGGCCGGAAGCGAACTCCTGTACCGGGAATTCACTGCATGGGAACAGTTCAGGAAACAGATTATCACCGTCCTGATCCTGTTCGCCGTTGAAACCCTTCTAATCGGCGGGCTGCTTCTGAACAGGAATCAGCGAATCAGTATGCAGAAAAACCTTCAGAAGAGCGAAAGATTATGGAAGACTGTGCTTGAGATTCTGCCGGTAGGGGTATCGATAACGGACAGGCATGGTGAAATAATCCACGAAAACACTGCTAAACGTCAGATATGGTCAGGAACAGGCGATACCAAACCTGATTTCCCCTTTGAAAGAAAGGCACGGCGTATTGCTGCGGATGAACAAATCCATCCAGATGAGTCAGCCCTCACAAAAGCTGTCTCACACGGAGAGAGTACCTTCGAAGAAGAACTGGAGATAGAATGCCTGGACGGCTCTCATCGGTTTATTCTGAACTGGGCGATTCCTATTCTTGGAATTGAAAATCAGATCGAAGGGGCAGTTGAAATCAACAGCGATATCACAGCGCGTGAGCAGGCAAAGAAACAAATTGCCCATTCTCTTCAGGAAAAGGAAACCCTTCTGAGAGAACTGTATCATAGAACCAAAAATAACATGCAGGTAATATCATCCCTGTTAATGTTGCATGGAGCAAATACCCCGAATGAGGAAGTAAAACATATTGTCAGGGATATTGATAACAAGATCCAGTCGATGTCGCTGGTTCACCAGAAACTCTATCAATCCAAAAATCTTTCTAAAATTAAACTGCAGGAATATCTGCAGGAACTTTCCGAATTACTGTTTAAGAGCCACAGTAAT
This sequence comes from Spirochaetales bacterium, assembly GCA_003245835.1. Classification (GTDB taxonomy): domain Bacteria; phylum Spirochaetota; class Spirochaetia; order UBA9216; family UBA9216; genus Thalassospirochaeta. The sequence continues at coordinate 4,611 of QKCC01000194.1, forward strand.
ACTTCAGGGAATATTTCTATCACAACAGAGATCGAACCGGTATCGGTTACGATAGATGCCGCAATTCCCTGCGGATTAATACTTAATGAATTAATGTCTAACACCTTTAAACATGGCTTCAGCGAAGACGAATCCGGAAGCATAAGCATCATTATCAGCAGGGGCGAGGATGGAAATATAGAATTATATTATTCCGACACCGGCAAAGGCACTCCTGAAGACTTCGATTTCAGAAACACTTCCAGCCTCGGGTTAAAGACAATATTTGCGCTCGGTGAGCATCAGCTCAATGGAAAAGTGACATTTAGCAATAACCGCGGACTGCATTGTCATATCAGCATTACCGATACGTTTAACCAGAGAGTTTAGCGACAGGCAATACGAATGGACTCAGTCCCGTCCGGAAAGATTAAAATCTTTATAGATGCAAAATCATTCGTCCGGCAGGTTTAAGCAACATGACAGGAACTGACTAATTTCTCCTGCGAGAGTAAAAAAAATACCATAAAACTCTTATAAAACCTCCTAAGGAAGCTGTTGAAAATTTGCGGGACCTGAAACTCCCGGAGACTATTTTGACTGCACAAATTTAATTTTTCCCTTTCTGAATTCCGGCAAGCCTTGAAAAGATATTCTTCTCATCCAGGGCTTCATATGCATCACAAAATATCATGTAAAGATTTTCATATATCTTGTGATTTTCATCATCAGGATAATATTGCCTGCCTTTACGGACCATCTTTTCCACTGCTTCCGCGAATGAATTAAATACCCCCGCGGCAAGGCCGCCGAGAATAGCCGCACCGACTACTGCTGCGTCGGAAACCTTCAGGGTAGAAACTTTCAATCCGTAGATGTCCGCCTGTATCTGGTTCCAAAGTTCAGATTTTGTCGGACCGCCTAAAATAATTATCTCATCTGCAGGAGTTCCGGCTTTCTTTAAAGAAACCAGCATATCATATGTATCAAGGGTTATTCCTTCCATAAATGCCCTGACCAGATGCCGTGTGTCGTGGGCAAGCGTCAGTCCGGTCAGCACTCCCCTCGCATCGGCATTGTATCTTGGCGTGCCGGCACTCGCAAAATACGGCAGAAGCATAAGGCCTTCCGCCCCGGGCTTTGATTTCCCGGCTTTTTCATTGAGGATCTCAAAAACGTCCCTGCCGGAAGCCGATGCTTCGGCGGCCTCTTCCCTGCCCAGTTTATCCTTGTACCATTCATAGACGCTTGCGGCGGCGGCTTGAAAGCCTTCCACCAGCCAGAAATCAGGTACGGTACAGTTGGTAACCATATTACGCCCTTTGGGGTCGCGTACTGATTCGGAGCTGAACGCAGTAACTGCGCCGGCTGTCCCGAGCGATACTGCAACAAGCCCCGGTTTTATTACTCCGCTGCCGAGCGAACCTGCAGACTGATCCCCGGCACCTACGGCAATTGTTGTACCTTCGCACAGACCAGTCCTCACCGAAGCCGCGGCAGAAACTGTTCCCGCACGTGTACCTGAAGGCCGTGGTTCAGACAGCAGTTCCGGCTTAACATCGAATGCCGACATAAGCTCGCCATCCCAGATCCGGGTTCTTGAATTGAAAAGACCGTAGAATCCCGCGTCATTAAAGTCGACCAGGTAATCGTCGACACCTAATGCCTTCAGAAAATAGTCATGCATCTGAACAACTTTCATTGTTTTACTGAAGATCTCAGGCTCATTCTTTCTTACCCAGAGCAGCTTGGAAAGCACCCATGTGGTTGAAAGCGGAAAACCCGTTTTACTGTAAAAAACATCCCGACCGATTTTTTCTGCGATCTCTTCAACTTCTTCAATACCACGGTTGTCCTGCCACGAAATCATCGGACGCAGAGGGACTCCGTGTTCATCAATAAAAACGGAACAGCTTCTCTGGGCGGAAAGTGAAATAGAAATAATCTCTTCCGGTGCCGCACCCGAAAGCTCAACAGCCTCTTTAACTGCAGCCACGGCATCTTCTACGATCTTGTCGGCATCCTGTTCAACCCAGTTATGTGCCGGATAGGTACAGCTGTTATGCCTGTACGCGCTTCCCAATACTTCGCCTGCATCAGTAAAAATTATTGCCTTTGAACCGGTTGTTCCAATATCAAGGCCCGCCAAAAGTGTTCTCTGCATTCCGAATATCCCCTTAATTAGAATCTGTTCCACAAAGGTTTTAGCATATTACCGAAAATTACCTTGACGCCAAAGCTGCATCAATCATGGGCTTCAAATAATTGTAGGAGGCTGCAGCCCCTTCCCTGTAGTCACAGAATTCCATGCCTACCTCGAGGGCAATCCATCCCCTGTATTCCATTGCTTCAAGGACCTTTACAGCCTCGGCAAAATCAATAGTTCCTGTTCCGGGAACGCCTCGGTTGCTGTCGGAAAAATGCACATGACCAATAAGGTCCCTGCTTCGAACGAATGCTGCTGGTATTGAGTTGTCTTCGAGCATCATATGGTAAACATCCATCAGCAGCCTGACATCATTCCTGATTTCACTGTTGATGTTGTTTATGAATTTCACCATTTCTTTTGTTGTGTGATTGTAGTTCATTTCAAACCGGTTTATAGGTTCATACGAAATATAGACCCCGGATTCACCTGCATAATCGGAACATTCGCGCATACATTCGGTGATGTATTTTTTTGCAGTGTCCAGGTCTTCGCCTTTCTCGAGCCAGCCCTGAACACGCCCGAGCAGCAGCGAGCAGTCAAAAAACGCACATAAATCCGCTATGTCCTTTATCATCTGAACAGCCTTTTTCCTGGCTGCCGGATCAGGACTTGAAAACCGGACCCCGCCCACATCATATACACCGCCCGATCTGAGACCGGAGATCTTCATGCCGCTGCGCTCCAGAAGCCCGGCTATTTCATCCCTTCGAACGCCTGCAGCATAACAGACCGAGGGTTCTGCACCTTCATACCCTATGCTGCTGAGTATCTGCAGGTAATTATCAAGATCGGCAAGAGCGAGGGTGTCGATCAGCGGAAGACCATAAGCTAACTTCATAAAAAATCCTCTTGTGTAATGAAAGCAGCAGGGTATTGCCCTGCTGCAGTTATAATTAAGCTATATTGTATTAATCCATCCAGCGGTTTACTGGTGGGAAACTACAATCTTCATGAGTTCATCAAGAAGGTCCGAATACCCGTTCTTTTCGGCATTCTTGTACCAATAGTCATGGAACTTATCGTGGATTTCAGCAATATCATCGGTTTCAGTTACAGTCGCACCCTGGGATTCAAAGATCTGAATGTACTTGGAGTCCATGTCCTTTGCGTACTGGTTTGCTTCTTTGGTTGTATCTGCCCATGCTGAAAAGAGGATATCCTGATATTCCTTCGGAAGCTTTGCAAGAACATCATTGTTAATTACAATACCTACGCTGGAACACATATGATTGGAGTTCCATACGTATTTACCAAGATTTATAAAACCGTAGCTGTCGATCGCGGACTTTACCGTATCAACGCCGTCGACTACGCCTGACTGCATGGCGGTATAGGCCTCGGTCCATGTTACAACAGTAGGGTTGAATCCCATCAGGCTGAAGGTATCAAGGTACAGATCTATTTCAGGAGATCTCAGCTTCACATTCTTACAGTCATCCAGGTTTCTTAAAGGCATAGTTGTGCAGAAGTTTCTGAAACCCTGATAAGTCCAGCCGAGGGTTGTCATATGCATTTTTTCTTTGAGCATAGCGTCAATCTTGTCGACAATACCGCTTTCGTAAAAGAATTCATCGGCAATGTCGAATGAAGTTATAAGCCAGGGAAGGCTGAGCAGGCTGTACTGCGGTACATATGTTACCAGCATGGAAGTGTCGGCATAGGCCATGTCGAGAGAACCGAGCATAACGGACTCAAGGTTCTCCGGCTGGGTTCCAAGCTGTCCTGCAGGAAACGTGGTTATTTCCAGACCGCCGTTTGTGCGCTCATATACATCCTTTGCAAATTGTTCGAAGTACTTGGCCAGATCATGTTCACTTGAAAGAGTGTACGCGAACCGCAGTGAATAAGTCTGATCACTGCCCGCGGCTCCTTCTTTCTGGCCAGAAGCCCAAACATTCACTGCACCGGCTAACAGGCACAGTACCAAACCAATAGATAACACTCGTAATCTAATCATTCATTCATCCTCCGTTTATATTTTTTTCAACATATACACGTTGAAATTAAAACCATATTTATCAGGTACGGCTATGCAATCTTCTAAAGATACTGCTGCCGGTACCCGTATTCTGGACTCAGGTAGTTAATACAGGAGTCCCGGCAAAAACAATACAATTTTCGGGAAAAATATTATAAGCATTACTCCGATTGAAAAAATGAATACAAACGGCCATACGCTCTTTATAATTCTCTTTAAATCGGTACCCGTCACACCGGAAACAACATACATAACGATTCCGACCGGCGGTGAAATACCCCCGAGTACAAGCGATACAATACAGACCATTGCAAAATGCAGCGGGTCAAAGCCGTAAACAGGAACCAGGGGCGCAAACACCGGGACCAGAACCAGCAGGATAGCTGTAGACTCGATGAACATACCGGCAATATAGATAATCAGGAAAATAATAATCAGTACAGCCGGTCCGGTTAGCGAGAATGACATCATAAAGCTGTTTATAACCTTGGCCAGTCCGTAATATGTCAGGACATAACCGAACAGCGATGCAAAAGCAATAATTATCATCGGCTGCACAGCGCTCTTTACCGCTTCGAATATACAGTCCCTTATTTTCCCAAGGTTTATCGACCGGGTAATAAAACCGTAGACTATGCCGTATATAATTGCAAGAATACCCGATTCCGTCGCCGTCACAATACCGGTAACAATCCCGCCGATTATAATAAGAGGCATTATAAGCGCACCAAGACTGCCGAGTACCGAAACCGCCGCCGTTTTGACACCCGCGAATTCAGTCTTCGGAATTTTATGCCTTCTGGCATAAAAGTATGAGTATCCAATCATCGCAAAACCGAGCAGAACGCCCGGCACGATTCCGGCGACAAACAGTTTACCGACTGAGATTGATACAACTCCCGAATATACAATCATGATAATACTCGGAGGTATTATCGGACCAAGCGATCCGGCTGAAGACACAAGTGCGCATGCGAATCCCCTGTCGTACCCCTCTTTTTCAAGAGACGGCACCATGACAGTGGCAATAGCGGAGCTGTCCGCAACCGAGGAACCTGAAACACCAGCCATCAGCATGCCGGTGACAACCGTCGACTGTGCAAGCCCGCCGCTGAAATGACCGACTATTGATCGGCTCGCGTGAATCAGCTTCTTCGTAATTCCGGTGGCATTCATAAGTGCGCCTGCTATCATAAAAAGCGGTATTGCAATAAATGAAAAGGAATCAAGCGACGTATAAATTTTCTGTGCCATAATAGTATTGAGCAGTTTCGGGTCCATCATTATTACAAATGTTGCCGATATACCCATACTGTATGCTACGGGTATTCCCAATACAAGCAGAACACAAAATCCTAAAATTAAAAACAGTATCATTTAGCCTCCAAGCCCCTTCGTCTTCGCAGGTGATTAACCAGAACTTCGGTGCCGAAAATCGCAATCAAAGCGGCCCCGACCGGCTGTGCCGAGTATACGGCGTTATAAGGCAAATTAACTCCGGAGAGTGTAAAATGCGCCAACGACATGCAAAGCTTAGTTCCCTGAAAAGCCCAGAACACAGCAAATGCGATAATCATGAACTCACCGAAAAACAGGCAGCCTTCCTTTAATCCTGCAGGCATTTTTTCAACAACAAGATCGAACCCGAGGTTCGCGACATTCCTTACGAGGACTCCCGCATACAGCAAAATCATCCATATAAACATCACCCGTGCTGCCTGTTCAGTCCATGAAAGGGAACTGTTCAGCACATACCTTGTGAACACCTGCAGCATAATCATTATCATAATTCCGACAAACAGAACGGCTGATATGATTTTTATTGCTTTTTCAAGATAATCCAGAATTTTCTTCAACAATGCACCTCCAGATTTGTGAACGAAATTTTTTTCATTTAAGAGTTCCGGTATAATTAACACCTACAGCACCGGTAGGCGGAATAAAATATCCGAACAAACTTCCTTTCAGCTTATTCCAGACTTTGCTGCATTCATCCATGATATCTTCAGACAACGGCCCTTTTTCAGCAATTTTAATATTCTGTTCAAGCTGGCTGGTTTTGGAATATCCCATCAGGACCGAATCGATGAATGAGTGAGTCAGACACCACCGGATGGATAATTCGATCAGCGGCATACCAGCCTCGCTGGCTATTAAAGTCAATTCATCAATCGCGTCAAAGTTTCGGTCTGTACAATAGCGTTCCTGGTACATCTTTGAGGCGAACCTTGTGTTTTCAGCCAGATGGTCCCTCGTATGCTTGCCCGTAAGCAGACCGCCGGCATTCGGATTGTAAATCATAAGCCCCATCTTGAACTTTTGCAGGAAGTGGGCCATTTCATCTTCAAGTCCGCGGGTTATCAGGTTAAAAACGTTCTGGGCGACGACCGGAGCTATAAGCCGGTTTTGTTTTGCAGTCCAGACCATATCGCAGGACTCCCAGGCGGAATGATTACTGATGCCCGTGTACCTGACCTTGCCTGATCTGACAAGGTTGTCCATCGCTTCAAGTATTTCATCCATCGGGGTAATCCTGTCGGGGTGATGTATAAAATAGATGTCAATGTAACTGGTCTTCAGACGTTTCAAAGAGGCGTCCACCGCGTTGATAATATGATAACGTGAGCACCTTCCGTCATTGACGCCTTGGCCGGTAGGAAGGAACACCTTTGTACCGATAAGGATTTTATCTCTCATCCCCTGGACAAATTTACCGATTATACGTTCACTCTCGCCGCCGCAGTAGACATCACCGGTATCGATCATATTCATTCCGGCATCTACGCCAGCTTTCATTATCTCAAATGAGGCTTTTTCATCAAGCTGATCACCGAATGTCGACGAACCCAATGCTATCCGTGAAACCTTGATACCTGTACCGGTAAGTATTCTATATTCCATAGTCAGTCTGCTCCTTCAGCCATTAATCCAACCGGCTGCGGATATCCATTTCGTATGAAAATCCGACAAGGTCCTGGTATTCTAGGCGGTCCATAAACAAATCCTGTTCAAAAAGTGCAGCCGTAGACCCTGTGTCCCTGTACTGCTTATACAGGTTCATCATGGTTTTTGCGTGCATTAATATTGACGCAAGCGGATGTATGACGATTTTAAAACCCATCTCCAGAAGCTCATGGTTACTGTATATCTGACCGCGGGTAAACTCACATACATCGTACAGAACCGGCGTATGGTCGATAGAAGTTGTAACCTTAAGCAGATCCTTTTTTTCTAGAAGATTCTCAGGCATCAGCACATCCGCACCGGCTTGCTGGAACGCTTTACAGCGGCGAACAACCTCATCAATACCCAAAGTTTTAAAGCAGTCAGTCCGGGCAATAATCAGGAAATTGGAATCACGCCGTGCCTTCGCTGCTATTTTGATTTTCTCACAAACCTCTTCAACAGGAATGACGGTAACACCCTCCATGGCACCGCAGCGTTTAGGGGACGTCTGATCCTCGATGTGTATGCCGCTGACTCCGGCAGATTCATAATCACGGACAGTTCTCCAGACATTATTCAGGTTGCCGTAGCCCGTATCAGCATCGCACATTAATGGAATATCTATACACTCGGCCAGGTAATGCGCGCGGGTAACCATCTCGGTAGCTGTTCCAAGTCCGATATCAGGCATGCCTAAAAGACTTGCCATCGTACCATTGCCGCCCATATAGGCCACATCAAAACCCAATTTCTGAATAATCCGTGCGCTGACTCCGTCGTGACAGCCGGGTGCAACAACCAGGCCTGGTTTATTAATCAGGTCGCGCAGCCTGCTGTTTTTTTCAGGATTCATGTTTTCTCCTTAAATTATGAATAACAAGGTAATCCTTTTCTAAAGGACATTATCTACTTTTGATTAAGATATTAGCGGAGTTTAAATTTGCCTTGGGTAGATAAAATTCATATTTAGGGGGGACATATTTTTTATTTTTACATGAAAATCATAAAATATTGTCTAATTCAGGGAACCCTGAATTATCGGAACAGATTGGAGTCAAACCGATCTTGAAAACAGAACAGGTAAATTAATTGTGATTATACAGCCGTCAGCAAGATTATCTGCGGCAAGACCGTATGCTTCACCGAAATATGCCTTGATTCTATGCTCAACGTTTCTGTAACCGTAGCCGCTTTTTGTACTGCTTGCAGTTTCCGAATCCCTGAGCCTTTTCAGAACAGCCGGCGGAATTCCTGTGCCGTCATCAATAACCGTAATAATTAATTGTTTTTCCGAACGCCTGAACTCAACTGTTACAGTTCCTGTCTGCTCGTCTTTTTCCAGTATCCCATGCATGATTGAATTTTCGACCAGCGGCTGCAGCAGCATTTTCAGAACAAGGCAGTCGGCAACCTCGTCAGCTTTTTTAATTACAAGTTTGATATCATCACCGTAGTGAATGCGCTGCAGATCCATAAATGACTGCAGGTGCTTTATTTCCTCGTCGACAGTAACCACGTCTTTTCCCTTTGAAAGGGCCTGGCGGTAAAACTTCGAAAGCAGACGGACCGCTTCGACAACATCTCCGGTTCTGTTGGCATGGGCCATCCAGTTTATTGCATCGAGCTGGTTATACAAAAAATGCGGATTAAGCTGCGCCTGCAATGCCGACAGCTGGGCTTCCTTCCTCTGCAGGCTGATGTTGTAAATTTCACCGGCCATCCTCCGGTTTCTGTTTTCCATAACTTCGTACTTCCGCCCCAGAACCATTATCTCGTCTCTGGACTTTTCCCAGTCGTCAATTCCTTCAACCGGGTCCTGTATGGTGTCAAGAAGTTTATGCAGCCTGCGCGAAAAGCGTGTAGAAATAAGGGCATTGAATAAAAAGAGCAGACCAAAAAGCACAACGGCGCTGATAATAAATTTACGGTAAATCTCACTGTTCTTTTTGGCAAAATTATTCAGCGGTACTCTCCCGACAATATACCAGTCCGGGTCCGAGATCTTCTGGGTCAAGATAACACTCAGCGGGGTAAACTGAGCACCGCCCGCCGTATATTTATAAGATGAAAAATCAGGGATATTGTTTATATTTTCTCCGACAGTGCTTGAATCAATTGCACTGATAATTATGCCTTCTTCATTTATAATAAAGATCTGTCCTCTGATATCCTCACTTGTCTGCATCAGAATTCTTTTAAAAAGTATGCTCGTGTAGATATCGACGCTGATAACAGCCTGCAGATTTTCCGAGTCCGGTTCCATGATGGCACGGGCGGCAGACACCAGAGCGACGTTAAGATACTGACCATACTCATTTTTATACGGCTTCGACCAGTAAATATCACCCTCACTTAAACGCGTGTTTTGATACCAGGGGAACTTTGCAGCGTCCGCCAATGTAGCGAACCTGCTTCCCTCTTTCGTATAAATTCTATCCTGTTTGAAATATATATTTACCTGGCGCAGGGTCAGATTGGTAAGGATGTTCCTAACCCTGCCGATATCTGCCAGCTCTTCCTCCATCGACCTTCCGCCGTCCCGCCTTATAACATCGAGCACAGTACGATCATAGCGGATCCAGTATAGGACTGAAACAGCTTCATTCAGATCATCCTTCACCTCTCGTGACAGAGAAAGCAGGACTCCCTGGTTATTGGCAATTATTTCATCACGCAGAATACCGGTAGCCTGGTAATAATAAACTGCGATAAATGACGAAATTGCGGCAAGGTTCACGATAAATGCCATGATAAGCATTTTGGTGCGAAAGGATCGGTTACTATATGTCGTTATAATTCTGCGCAACGGGTTCATTAAAATTTTCATCAGACTTGTTATGTTGAATTTCCGCATTTCAGTATGATAGTATAGTTGAATATACAACCGTGGTACAGAGTTGATGTCGGGAGGATTTAAATGCTTCGTATGCTGATTGCTGAAGATGATCGCATTATACTTGATGGATTGTCCAACTGCGTCGACTGGCACAAGCTTGGAATAACCGATATTCAAACAGCCCGCAACGGTAAGCAGGCGCTGGAAACTGCCCTGCATTTCAACCCACATTTGATCCTGTCCGACATCGTCATGCCGAAGATGGACGGGGTGGAATTAGCCAATATAATTTCAAAGAAGCTGCCGCAATGCAAAATGATATTCATCACCGGACACTGGGAACTCGAATACTGTAAAAGCGCGTTTAAAAACGGCGTCGTTGACTATATTTTGAAACCCGTAGATATAGAGGAACTCGAAAATACCGTCCGGAAAACCCTTAAAGACATTCAGACTAAAATTTCAATGGACGATTTTTTAAAGGGGACCGAAATCAAACTGCAGCAGGCCATGCCGCTGCTGAAAGCAAAGTTTTTTACATCATTACTGAACGGTAAAATAACTGATGAAAAGTACATTAGCGAACGTCTGTCACTGCTCGAAACAGGATTACCCCTGAAAGGGATTTACGAGGTTCTTTCTATTTACATCGATGATGATTCGGATTTTTACGGTACAGGCACCGCCCTGAAAAAGGGGCTATTCGAAGTTGCACTGTCCGATAAAATTTCTGAAATAATTGCCCGGCACTGCAGCGGATTATGCATTGAAGCCCAGGAGCGGCAGTACTCCTGCATACTCTGTTTTAACGAAGACATTCTGGACGAGCAGGACCTGACACCGGAAAATGTTATTTCGGACATTGCGCAGGAAATTCAGGACACGCTTCTGCAGCAGCTCGGCATTTCAGTCACCATAGGGGTCGGACAGTGGGTTTATTCACTGCAGGCCCTTCACCAGAGTGCCCGAAGCGCAGAACAGCGTATGCATCAGCGGTTTTATGCAGGGCCGGGACACATACTTCTGGCCGACAGGGCCACGCAGCAGCAGGACGGGGCCTTCTCGTACCATGAAATTCAGAAGATAACCGACCTGCTGCAGGCCAGTGATATCAACTATGCAGTAACCTCAATCAATAATTTACTGGATCGGCTGAAAACACAGGACTCTGCCAACATGGGTTACAGCCTGGGAATCTGCGCCCAGATATATGCAGTGCTGATGGGAAGCATGCTCGAAATGACTAATTTTGACAGCGGGATCCTGACTGAAAAATGTACCGATTTTAACCGGATCCTGCATGCCCAGACCCTCGACGGCGCACGCGAAACCCTTGTTGAGTTATGTACATGTATTCATAACCGCCTGAAGGAAAGCCGGGAGACTGAAAGTGAAACCATTGTTCGGATTAAAAAGTTTGTCAAAAATAATTACAAAGAAAAAATATCGGTAGCGCAGATTGCAGATCACGTTTACCTGTCGCTTTCATATATCTGCCTGCTGTTCAAACAGGAAACAGGGACTACTATCAATCAATATATAACAGACCTGCGCATCAGGGAATCAGCCCGGCTGATCAGAGAGACGGATCTGCGCATGATCGATATAAGCATGGAAGTAGGATACAACGACGAGAAATACTGGGCCAGGCTGTTTAAAAACAAGATGGGAATGAACCCCTCGGAATATAAAATAAAGTGACAGGTTCCGGCCCCTGAATAGGCTGGTGATGCTGCCGTACTTCGTGAACGATATTCAACTGACATAAAAAAGGAGCGCCCTATTCATAAGACGCTCCCTATTACAATTTTTTTAAGTTTTATTATTTATAGGGACTGAAATCGATATCAGCAAAATCCGGATTATTCATGTCCTTATAACCTGATTTGAAAATTGTGTCATAAGTCAACTGGGGCTTTGATGCCAGCAGGGTATCAATAGGTGAATAAGCGGTTTTGGCACCGTCAATAGAAGGTCCGCTTGTTACACCTTTCAATCCGTCAACTCCGTCAACGATGTTCTTGGCGATTGTAACAGAATCTTTAACCAGTTTCGAAACGTCTTTAAAAACTGTCATGGTCTGGGTACCCTTACCGGTAACAGTGTCTCCCATAAGACTGGCAAGAGTAACGTTTGAAGCATCCTGACCTGTTGTGTAGTACTTGGCATACGGAGTTGCCATTTTAGCAAATTCCTGGCGAATTGCAGCTGAAGTGTCGTCATTCGGAGCCAATACGAAAACTTTGTCCGAAGTCTTTTTAATCTGCGCAACTACACCTGCAGCTTTAATTCCTGCAGTTTCAGGGTTCCAGTCAGTATCGATCGGCTGCATGGCTTTCTGCAAAGCAGTTTTTGCAGCATCATTAAATGTAGCTTCTGTATACAATGCGAGGCTTTTAAATGCATCTGCATCCTGGTTCACAATGTTGAATATATTCAGGTTCGGCTGAAGTTCTTCAAAAGCTCCGCCGAAGAAGTATGTGGCATTCGGCCAGTCAGCAACTCGGCCCGCAAAAATTGCCAGGTCGCCGGGATTGGACGGAGTACATCCTTCTGCTTTTGCTGCGTCCACAAGATGTTTACCCATCGCTTTACCAACATTCCAGCTGTTGAATGTTGTGTAGTAGTCAGCAACATCTGAGGAAGATTTTGCCATTCGGTCATGCGCAATAACAGTCACGCCTTCACTATGTGCAGCTGCAACAGCAGAAGCACCGGAACCCTGCGCCGTAATAATTATTACCTTGGCGCCTTTGGCTATTAATGCTTCAACGTTTTGTTTTTCTTTAGCTTCATCACCTTCCGAGAATAAAATCTCAAACGGGTAATTTGAACCTAAAGCTGCCAAATCTTTCTGAAAAAAAGCACCATCCTGATTTGCCCATCTTTCTTCTGAAGCATCCGGCAGAACAACACCAATTTTAATTTGGGAAGATTCTTTCTTGCTGCATGAGAAAAAGAGTCCTGATAATACTGCTAAAATCAGCAGTGCACCTAAAAAACGTTTCATAATTACCTCCTGTGAAACATTTCAATTTACGGTTTTTAATTTTCTGCAATTTTTTACATATATTACTTAGAGCACAGTTATCCTTGCTGAATACTGAACTCATATTCCCGGTTCCTGATTTATCCTTTAATAAAATCGGCCTCTACGCTGCCTCTTATTTTGTCTTTGATCTTATTATAAGCACCCAGTGCGTTTGTATATTTATATTCAAATTCAATGAGGTCAGACCGATTAGCTTTTTTAGCTGCCTTAAGTTCGGCTCTTGCTTTTACGAAGTTAGTCTTGTCTGCAGCAAGTTCCTTTTTAAAATGTTTTTTTGCATAATGTATTCCTACTAAATCAACAGGATTAACATTTCTCGTATAGATATCAAAAACTACCGCCAGCAGTAAAACTCCGCCCAAAATGATAGGTTCTATATTGGCATCAATGCCCGCGAGGGCCATGCCGTTTTTAAGCGACATCATTACAATTGCACCGACTACACCATTTACAACTTTGCCGACACCGCCGCTGGCGCTGGTACCGCCGATGAAGGCTGCCGCGATTGCGTATAATTCCCAGAATGGTCCGTGTTTTGGAGAAGCGTTCTCCAGCCGGGAAACATACATTACACCGGAAAACATTGCCAATATTCCCATCGAAACAAATACAATGATCAAAATGCGTTCAACATTTATTCCGGATAATTCCGCAGCTTCAGGACTTCCTCCGACAGCATAAATCCTTCGGCCTAAAGTTGTCTGTGTTGTCATGAAGAAATAAACTGCTACTACACCTACAGTGATAAGTAATAAGTATGAGATACCTTTATTGGCACTGAATACATACGTCAGGTAGCCTATAACAGCAGTCAATAAAAGTAATTTTGTAATAAACAGTTCCATCTTTTCACTTGGAATATTCAGCTTTCTGTTTTTATTACGCCGCAATATTCCCGACAGGAAAGCGACAACAAGGATCACTCCGCCGACTATTATAGAAACTAAATCATAGCCGCCGAGCTCTACTGTCGGTAAATAACCCGTTCCGACTTTTATAAAAAAAGGATTTGTAGTTGATATTGTTCTGTTGCCGGTCTGAATCATCAGGAAGCCCTTGAAGATAAACATTCCCGCAAGAGTCACTACAAAAGACGGGACCTTCACTTTTGCGATGAAGAAACCTTTAATTGCGCCTACAACGACGGTTATTGCCAATGCGCCGAGTAATGCGACAATTACTGACTGGCCGCCTGTCTCAACAGCTACAACCACATAGGCCCCGAGGAAAGCTCCGATATAACCTACAGATAAATCAATCTGTCTTGTGACAATAACGAGAGTCATTCCGACAGCAAGGACAGCTACATAAGCAGTTTGATTCAGAAGGTTTGTGAAGTTGAACGGTCCCAGGAAAACACCGTCTGTCATAAAACCGAATACAATAAATATTACTATCAATGCTATAAACATTCCGTAATCTCTGATGTTGGTTCTCAGCATCGAAATCAGCGTAAGGAAATATTTATATACTGACCAGGTAAATTTTTCAAAAATATTTTTATCGTCTATCATAATTTCTCCTAAACGGTTGCGCTCGCCATAATTTTTTCCGGGGTTGCATCTTTTATGTCAAATTCTGCAGTTTGAACACCTTCAGAGATAACGTAAACCCTGTCGCACATACCCAAAATCTCAGGTAATTCTGATGAAATAATCATAATACTCATCCCCTGGGCCACTAACTTATTTATAATTGTGTATATTTCATATTTTGCACCGACATCGATACCCCGCGTCGGTTCGTCCAAAATTAATATTTTAGGTTCTACAAACAGCCATTTGCCGACCTGAACCTTCTGCTGGTTTCCGCCGCTCAGGTTTTTAACCTGCTGTAAAATCGACGGAGTTTTAATATCTATGTCTTTAACATACTGTTCCGCATACTTGTTTTGTTTGAAGAAATCAATAATGCCCATCCTTGATATTTTCTTAAGCGAAGAAATAGTAATATTCTGGCTTATGGTCTCTCCGAGAATTAATCCGTCTTTTTTTCTGTCTTCTGAAACATAAGCGATACCATGGGCGATGGCTTTTTTAGGCGATGTGAGTTTAACGGCTTTTCCGAATACTATTGTGGCCCCGGTAATTTTATATTTTTTGGGATTCCCGAATATACTGTGCGCGAGCTCTGTTCTGCCCGCACCCATCAAACCCGCGATCCCGACAACTTCACCCTTTCTGATTTTTATGTTCGAATCATTAACAAGGTACCGGTTAATGGAAGAATCAAACGCGTTCAGGTGAACAGTTTCCAGTACTACTTCTCCGCCTTTATATTCAGGTCTTTTAGGAAAAATATCATCGATTTCTCTGCCGACCATATTTTTGATTATTTCGCGTTCATTAATCTCGGCCTTGGTCATTCTGGCAACTGCTTTGCCGTCCCGTAAAACCGTGATTGAATCGGCGACTGCTTCTACTTCCTTTAATTTATGAGAGATCATGATTGAAGTGATTCCCTGCTTTTTAAGGTCAACGAGTAATTTTAATAAATTCTCGCTGTCATCTTCATTTAGAGCCGCAGTCGGTTCATCTAAAATTAAAAGTTTTACATTTTGACTTAATGCTTTTGCAATTTCAATTAATTGCTGCTTGCCGACCCCTAGAGAACCGACAAGGCTGTGGATATCGACATTTATTCCGACCATATCAAGATACTTTTTTGCTTCTTTTTTAGTTTTATCCCAGTCCATCAAAGAAAATTTCTTCTGCTGTTCGTGGCCTACAAAAACGTTTTCGTAAACCGTGAGATTCGGAAAAAGTTCCAGTTCCTGATTAATAATAACAATGCCTACATGCACTGAGTCTTTGATTCCGTGAAAATGTTTTATTTGACCGTCAAAAATTATATCTCCGTCGTAATCACCATATGGATAGATGCCGCTTAATACTTTCATCAAAGTTGATTTTCCGGCGCCGTTCTCTCCGACAATAAAATGGATTTCTCCGTTCTCAACTGAAATATCAACTTCTTCAAGCGCTTTTACACCGGGAAATGACTTTGTGATCGATTTCATCTGTAGAATTAAATTTTTCTCCAAAAATCACCTCGTAAACTGATTATGCCTTAAAGTTTTTTTAATAATAAACATTCAGCATCAACTGTTAATCAATTCAAATAAAATTTGAATGAACTTAATTGAGCTTTATAACGATTTCATTTATTTTACTATAGAGTATTAAAAACCCGATACACGAATTATGTGACATGGATAGGTCATTATTGACATTCAGATTATTTTTTTTAAAATTTATAGTACAATCTTATTATTTCAGGGATTTATTTTACGGTAGACATCATCCCTGGAATGAAAACCATCTTTTATGACGGTATCGTCCATAAGCTCCTTGTTAACAGCAATCGGAGTTTCAACGTAAAACGGTATTTGCTTTCCGCTGTTGTTGTCAATATATTGTTCCGGTTCAGGAACTTCATTTGCAGCCATGTTTACTGCCAGTTTTGCGGCGCGTTCCGCCAGAAGTGCTATAGGTTTATATACCGTAATCAATTGAGTTCCTTCCATAATTCTTTGACAGGAAAGCAGATCGGCATCCTGACCAACAACAGCTACCTTTCCTGCCAGCCTTCTTTCAGAAAGCAGGCGGATTGCAGCCTCGGCTATCATATCATTAGCTCCCGAAATTGCCTGAATGTCCTGGGTTTTTTCCAAAACCGCACCTATCTTCTGTGTTGCTTCATCAAAGCTCCATTCAGCAAGCCATATTTCCTCAACCAGGCTGATTTCCCCAAGGTTTAGATGCGGATCCAGAACTTCGTGAATCCCCTTGTTTACTTCAAAACTGTTATTATCACGGATAGATCCGTTCACAATCAAATATCTGCCCCGGGGGACCTCTTTAATTAATGCACCTGCCAGCAGCCGTCCAACCTCTTTGTTGTCAAAAGAAACGTAGCCTGTAATAGGTACATTCATAACAGGTCTGTCATAAGATAAAACAGGTATACCCTTATCAAGGGTTTTTTTAATTATTCCGGAAAGCATCTCCATATCTTCCGGAATAACCACAAGAACATTAATATTCTGTTCAATTAAATATTGGATCTGCGGAATTTGCCCCATTGCGTTTCCGGGTGATTTGGCAAAAATAACCTCTGCATCATATTCTCTTGCGGCAGCCATAAATATCTTAATATCTCTGTCCCACCGCTCCAGAAGAAATGTATCTGAAGCAGCAGAAAATCCTATCCGGACTCTGGAACTCTCTTCATTTTTCTTATTACATGAAAACAATACAGGGAGTATCAATAGAACAAATATAATCCTCTTTTTTTTCATTATCATAAACCTTCTTTTTCAAGATCTGACGGAGATATACCCATATGGCGTCTGAAAATCCTGCTGAAATAGTTCGGGTCCTGGTACCCTACAAGATATGCGACCTTTTTTATGGAATGCTTTTTTCCCTCAAGCAGTGTTATTGCCTTGTTCAGTCGAAATTGATTTATATAGTCAACAAAATTAGTACCAAGATATTCTTTAAACAACCTGCTGAGGTAACTGCTTGTAACATCGCAGGCCTCGGCTACCATGGAAAGATGAATTGGTTTCTGATAGTTTTCCCGGATGTAAACAATAGCGGCCGTCAGGGGTCTTGGATAAGACTGATCTTTTCCGAGCTGTATATGCATGCGCAGACTGTCGAATATCTGCGAAGCCCATCGCTGCCATTCTTTAATAGAACCGAGAACCATAATTTCTTCCGCCGGGTCAATATTAAAATTGGACGAAATTAAAACCTGCTTTTCTATCCTGTTTAAAATAAGAGAAAATAATGAAACCATCTTACCCAGAGCTACCTGAAAACTGAACCTGTTGAACATCTCCATCCAGAAATCTTCAAATATATTTTCTGCATCCGGATTTTTGATATCAATAATACTGTCGCATACCAGCTTCATTCTTTCCCAGCCGGAAGAATAGGAGTCCTCCTTTTCAGAAGCTATTGCAAAAGGCTGAAACGCCTCTAAAAAGGAATTGTGTAATAAACCAAGAGGATAGACACCGCCCTTTCCCTGAATAAAATTATATGGACTGAGCTTTTTAATAATATCATCCAGGTAATAATCCAATTTGTTCAAACTTTTCTCTTCAGGAAAAAAGATAAGCATCCTTCCTGCGACGACAGTACTCAGGCAAAGGAATTTAAATTGTATTTTATCTTTGATTATTTCATAGTTGGAATTTCTGATATCTTCAGAAATATCTCCTGTAGCCTCAAGTAAATATATTACACCGCGATCACTGTTAATTGAAAAAAGGCTTAAAAGTTTTTTCCACTCATTTTCCTCATGGTTCCTCCACATCAAGCCGCATAAAAACCGTTTTGTTTCTTCATTTTTGGTTTTCTCCAGAAGCTGAGTATCCTCGATGCGCCTCAGTTCCGTTTCCCTGACGCTGTCAAGATGGTTTTTGACTCTTGACAGTTCATCCAAAAGCATCTTTCTGGAAACAGGCTTTACAATATAACTGAAAACACCGAGCGGGATTGCTTTCTGGGCAATATCAAACCGTTCATACGCAGTCGCCAGAATAAATACTGTTTTAGGAAAACTTGTTCTCACCTGCTCTATCACATCGATTCCGTTTATCCCCGGCATTTGAATATCCATAAAAACAAGATCCGGTGCATGTTCGTAAATCAGACGGACAGCCTCTGTCCCCGATCTTGCTTTAGCGCAAAGCTCAAAATCTGTGGTATTGTTTTCCAGTATGAAAGCAAAGCTGTCCAGAACCGGTTCTTCATCATCAACTATCATAACTTGATACATGGCTGAACCTCGGTATGAATTCTGATTTCAATATTTGTTCCTTCAGTTGAATTAGATTTTATATTAATTACATCATCATGATCCGGATAGAAGAAATAACAGCGCTGTATAACATTTTCCAATCCCATAACCTTGGAACTCAGCTGGTAATCATGAATATGGGAAGCCAGTAATTCCTTAATCGTTTCTGCAGGAATTCCGTCTCCGTCATCATGGACCGAGATCATCAGGACCGGATCATTAAAAACAATTGAAACAGTAATTGTCCCTATGCCTTCTTTATGTTTGAAAGCATGAAGAACAGAATTCTCTACAAGCGGCTGCAGGATCATTGAAGGGCATGAATATTTATCAAGCAGATCGTCCTGAACATTTAAAACCAGTTTGAGTGTTTTGGGGAACCTTATTTTCAGAATATTATAATAAGACTTTAAACCGTCCAGTTCATGACGCAGCGGAACGAAAAACTGTTTCTCGCGTATATTGTACCGGAAGAGCGCTGCGAGATTTTCCATAAACTCGGCGGTTTTATCAGCATTCTCAACAATAGCAAGCTGTACTCCGGTATTGATCGTATTGAAAAGAAAATGGGGATTCATTTGTGCCTGAAGCGTATAAAGCTCCATCCTTTTTAACATCTGTTCCATTTTCAAATTTCTGACCCGCTCCGTCATGATTTCCTGTTCCATTTCTTTCTGTTCGTGCAGTTCCTCAACGAATTGGCGGATATTCTGTTTCATATCATTAAAAGCTTCAGAAACCTGGTTAACTTCATTTACCGAATTAAAATGCATATCCGGAATATCAAATTCACCGTTTGAAAGTTTTCCGGCCATAAGAGAAAGCTGATACATCGGAGTTACAATATTATTGATTAGCTGCATCAAGATCGTAAAAGAAAAAGCCGTAGCAAGCAGTATCAGGGCAAGACTATATACCTGCAGCTGCCGGAAAAGGCTCAGAAAATTCCTGTATTCTTCCAGCTGTACGCGAAAGCCAAGCAGACTGACATAATTAATTCTATCAGTAATATAATTATACAGGTTATAAAGGTTTTGATAATTCTCAGTATATTCCTTCACCCTGTGCCCGCGTTTCTGTTCTATGATCTGGTTTATCTGGCTTAAATAATTATCAAGCAGGAAGGAAATCTCACGTTTAATCAGATCTGATTCATTCGCTGTTATCTTGCGCTGAATCGGAATTGACTCGTTTAAAATTTCGATTATATATAAAAGTTTCGAGAGTGACGAAGAAGAATAACTGGTCAGGTAATTCTGCAGGGGGGCTTGAATATCGACAAGATGCATTTGTATTTCCTGAAGGAACTGTTCATCTTCAAAGCGCCTGTCCGCAATATTCTGAAGCTTCAGGGAACTATAAAAAACAAAACTAAGCGAGGCCACAATTATTATCATACTGATGCAGAAATAGATCAGCAGTCTGCTTTTAATTGAATTATTCATTGTCCGTACCCGAAAGCACCGTAATGCCCGTATCCGCGTATGCAGAGGTATAACCGTTCATACTAAGTTCATTCAGGGCCATAACAGTGGCAAAACCAATCCGGTATGGATTCCTTACTATACTTCCAAGCACGACCCCTTTATCAATGTATGATTTTATCGTTTCATGTTCGCCGAAACCAATTATCTGCACCTTACCCACAAGGTTCATATCAATTATAGCCTGGACCGTCATCAGAGTGTCATTAGGGTCCGTGAGGACTATGATGTCAATGGACGGCTCGTTTTTTAACAGATCATAGGCAAGCATTTCGGTATCGAGGGGATTCAGGCTTGTTACCTCTGTATTCAATACGGACAATTTATCACCGAGTACTGTTTTCAGCCCCATTTCAACAAGGTTTCTGTCGGACATTACACCCGGACTTTTTTTGCTGTACACAAGCACCATATTCAGCTTGTCGATGCCGGTTTCCAGGGCAAGCTGGCCGATCCCCTTGCCAACGTCAAAATTATTTGTTCCGATAAAAAATGAATCCGTGCCCTGAATAATTTCATTTTCGATCTGAACAACAGGAAACCCCTCTTCGAGCAGTTCGGATACATACTGAAGTTTACTTCTGTCTTTTTCATAAAGATATAAACCGAACCCGTCGAACCCGGAATATTTTGCCATTTCAAAACTTAGCGGATCTGTATCGATTGAATGAAAGCTGACGGCACAGTTCCGGGTAACCGCTGCAGCAACAGCACCTTCTTTTAAGCTGCTGAAATAGGAAGAGGTTTCAGCAGGCAGGAAAAAAGCGTAGTGATACTTTACCTCTTCAGCAGCATTGGAACTGTCGTCTGAAAAAAACGGTGACTGAAGAAGCAGGCGGATTGAAAAAAAAAGCAGTATGATAAAAGAGACGCCAAATACTAAAGTTAAGATTTTGATAAACTTATTCACTGAGTAATAATACACGATAGAATCGCAGTTGTGAAGAAAATTACCAGCTTCAGCTTCAGGCGAACCTGCATTGTTTATAGCAGCAGGAAATCAGCCATTTTCACCACGAGAAAGCGTTATTGAACCACTGGCTGCGTTCCACCCTATTGTCTTACCCTGAAAGCAGGCGCGAAGCGATATATGGGGTTTAAGAGTTTACTACCACGGATATATCGGGTAAAGATATGTGGTCACACAGATAGTCACGGATGAAGAAGTAGAGTGAAATTTATTAAACCTGCCTGTAAGATTAACCTTGGCCTGCCGGCTGATGCAGGTCTGCAAAGACTATCTTTAAGATTCGTTTACGGGTTTCAACATTCTGTCTGCCTCCGGGATTTTTAATTATAACCTTCGCTCAAAATTGTCAACGGCAAGGCAAGCCTCTTCGCGGCCATTGACAATTTTTCGCTGCAGGTCTGCCCCTTAGAAAAAAGGAGGCAGGTTATGCTGATGTATGAAGAATTATCAAATAAAATTGTGGGTGCGTTTTTCAGGGTTCACAATGAACTGGGGCCGGGGCTGCTTGAGTCCTGTTATCATAATGCTTTGTATTTTGAGTTTAAAGAGCTGGGGTTAAATGCTGTTTATAATGCTGCTTTCAGTGTTAAATACCGAAATGAGGTTGTTGGTGAGTTCTTTGCTGATTTGGCTGTTGAGGGCAAGGTTATTATAGAAATCAAGTCGGTTAACGCACTGGCACCGGCACATGAGGCACAGCTGATTAATTATCTTAAAATCTCAAAATGCAGGGTCGGCTACCTGGTCAACTTCCATGGCTCAAGGGCTGTGTTTAAGCGGTATATGGTTTGAAAATTTAACAGCCGTTTTCATGTAAATATGGTAAGATTTTATCAGCATGGAATATAATTTAAGAAACGAGGATAGTTTCACCGATTTTAAAACAGCTCATTATTATTCCACAAAAGCTGCAGCGCTTGCTGAAGAGTACGCCAAAGGGAGTCCCGGATATACAAGATTCTCACCGAAAAGCTCAGATAAAAGACTGAGACTTCTTGATATAGGATGCGGAAGCGGACGAGACCTTGCAGAGTTTCAGTCAGCAGGTTTTGATGTTATCGGCACTGACATTTCAGAAAACATGCTTGCTGCGGCAGCTGAGAAATATCCTTCAATTGAAGACAACCTTTTTAACACTGGCCTTCCTGACTTGCCGGGGATAGAAGGAACATATGATGTAATATTATGTTCCGGAGTAATTCAGCACATTGAGACGCAGCACCTGTATGAGAGTTTCAGAAAAATGTCATCTCTACTCAATGAGAACGGAGTACTTATATTCAGCTTTCCCATTGATTACCCGGGAATAGATCCTGACACAAACCGGGACAGCAATGAGCGTCTATTAATTATAAGACCCGGGGAGAAATACCAGTTTCTGATTGAACGCCAGGGATTAAAGAATATTTCCATAGAAAAACAAAATGACCCCCTGAAACGTAATGGAATAAACTGGGCTATCCACGTATATAAAAAAGAAACTCTTGATTTGATTTCGCCTTTATACAAGATAGATTCTGTACTGAGAGAAGACTCCAAAAATACAACATACAAATTCGCGCTGCTGCGGGCCCTTTCTGATATTGCATCTTATTCTTACAATGCTGCTGAATGGTACAGGGACGGGACTATTGGTGTCGACGCGGACAGGATCGCATTTAAATGGATCGAATATTTCTGGCCGATTATATCAGCACCATCACCAATCCTTCAGGGTACTAATAAAACTGATATTGCATTCAGGCCGTATCTGAAGGAACTTACAGATTCTTTCGGAGGGCTCAAAGGACAGGCTATATTTCAGTCTGACTATTCAAGAAATAACGTATCTGATTACCAAAAGCAGTTAATTAAAACAACTATAACCTCAATAAAAAGGGTTATTATCGAAGGTCCGATAAAGTATTCAGGCAACAGTAAAACCGGCAAACTTTTCGATCATCAAAAAGGGAAAATCATCATTCCAGCCGATATCTGGAAAGAGTTTGCTCTAATGGGTCAGTGGATTGAAGATTCAATCATTTTGAGGTGGGCAGATTTCACCGCGAACATCACATCCAACCAGAGTTCCGGGATCAAACTTTCATATGTGCTCGACCTGCTGTTGACCTCGATAGAACTTAAACGTGATACAAAACTGGCAGGCAATATAATCAGCGAAATAAACCACCCGATTGAATGTGTTTGGTCAGGACAAACCGTCAGGGAGTTTGACATAGATCACGCGCTCCCTTTCTCTGTCTGGAGAAATAACGATCTATGGAATCTGTTTCCTGCAGATAAAAAAGTTAACAATCAGAAAAGAGATAAATTCCCAACAATCGGCCTTATCAATAATTCCAGAAATAGAATCTACAACTACTGGGATATTTACTACGAATCACAACCGGTAATTTTCCTTAACCAGGCATCAGATTTCTGCGGTGAAAAGTTCACCGGATTCAGCAAAAATACCAGGGAGCTACTCTTTTCCGCATTTTCAGAAACTATTGATTCAGCGGCGCTGCAAAGAGGTGCCGAGCGGTGGGAGATTGTTCAAATAAAGTAATCACCCCTCCATAATGTATTCATATAAATCTTCTCTTACAGGGGTCTCAAGATGATATGTAATCTCAACCGCAGTTTTTCCGGCTTCTTCCATCAAAAATTCCTGTGCTTCTCCCGATGGAGTTATACGACCTAAGTAATAGAATTCTTTTGATGTTTTATCATCTTTATTTTTTCTAATAAACAGTTCCATACGAATACCCAAATCTGTCGAGTTCAACGCTGTTTCAACATCATTGGACGCTAATGATCTTCCTGATTTGGATATTCCTATAATTTTTGACTGACTTAAAAAGCGATCTTCATATTTAATGGAAGATCCTATATCAGCTGACTTATGGTAGTTAATAAACACTGGATAGGTTTTTGATTTTTCATCATATTTATAACCTCCTATATTTAGTGATACTTCTCCTCTTTCCCATTCTAATAAACGACATACATCTTCGTAGGAATATTTTTTATACATGCAAAATGAAGTATTCATATACCTGTCACTATAGTATTTTTTATTTCTATGAAGGCCATATTCAATTAATTCTATTAAATGTTCCCGAAATGATACATTTTCTATATGTTCCAAGAACCTTTTTGCCGGGTGTTCATCTTCCAAAAAAATTGCAGCTTTGAAAGTATTTTTACTTAGACCTGTTGCAAATTCGTTGGTTAATACATTCGATACATTTTTTAATGTTATATCTGTAATATTTATTCCGTATTCCTGTTTTAGGATCTGCCCTAAGTTTTCTAACGGACGACTATCACCATGAAGGATTGCTTTTAATGCAAGAAGTTCGTGAGGTCGTTTACCAATTGCTAATTTCTTTGAAATGAATTTAATGATTTCGTCTTTTTCCTCATCAAAACGTAATTTGTATTGCTTTTCATATTTAATTAAAAATTCATGGTATGAACCGATTGTCCCATTAAATAGCACTTCCAAATCTATCGAATCGTGAGTTTCAAAATCCATAAGTTTGGGTATCCGCCCGAGTCGATCTTTCAAGTTTTTGTAGCTCTCTCTTATAAATGCCACGCTTTTAAAGTTAACATCATCGATAGCTTCAAAAATCTTTTTTCTTGCAACATCATCAAAGTTAATGGTCGAACAACCGGGGATCACTCTAGCGCCTTCGACTGTATAACGCCGAATCGTATCTTTGTTATAGCTTCGATCATCTGAAAGTGCCATAGGTATCATAAAATTATTCTTGTAATTACCAATAAAATCAAGAATTATTACGAACTCTTTATCTTTATATTTTCTCAACCCTCTTCCTAGTTGTTGGACAAAAATAATCGCCGACTGGGTTGGCCTTAACATCACGATTTGATTTAGTGATGGGATATCAACACCTTCATTAAAAATGTCCACAGTAAAAATATAATCCAAGCGCTTATAATCATCAGTAGATTCCAATCGTTCAATCATATTTTCTCTTTTATCCTGATCATCTTTTCCAGAAAGTGCGACAGTCCTATATCCTTTCTGATTAAATTTATCCGAAAGAGCCTCCGCTTCTTTGTTACTTGAACAAAAAATCAAACCACGCACACGGTCGCCTTGATAACCATAAAAATCTATCTTCTCGAAGATATTCTTTAACCGTTCTTCAGAGACCAGATGATTGAACCCTGTTGCATCGTCAATCACCTTACCATCCACTTGAATTTCCGATATACCGAAATAGTGAAATGGGCAAAGCATATTTTCTTCCATAGCTTCTTGAAGCCGGATCTCATATGCAATATTAAAATCAAAATCAGAACAAATATTATGGTCATCGGTTCTTTCCGGCGTAGCTGTCATTCCCAATAAAAATTCAGCCGTAAAGTAATCTAATATTCGTTGATATGATTCAGCTCCGACACGATGACTTTCATCAATAATAATGTAATTGAAGCAATCCGGTTCAAATTGCTCTATTACTGATTTCTTTGACATGGTTTGCACAGTTGAAAAAAGGAAATCTGCATCCAGATCACTATAAGAACCAGTTAATTTTCCAGTGCGAAGATTTTGACCAATTACATCTTTAAAACTTGCAATAGATTGATTAAGCAGCTGTTCTCGGTGGGCCAAAAATAGCATACGCTTAGGTTGACATCTCTTTACATCGAAGGCAGCTAAGTAGGTTTTCCCAGTGCCAGTAGCTGATACCAATAGTGACTTTTTTTCTCCGGATAGCCTAATCTGTTCTATGCCTTTTAATGCCCTTACCTGCATTGTATTAGGCATAACTTGCTGAAAAGAATACACATTGTCATTGTGATTTTGAGTTTCACTATCTGCAGCAATTCTTCCCCAAAAATCTTCTATGCTTTTTAGTTGATTTTGTTTTTTATAAAGCTCTTCGTAAACATGCAACCAGTCTTCAGAAACAGGCGTAGCACTCTGAAATGTTTCTTCAAATTCTTTAAGAGTATCATGAACAATCGAACCTTCCTTCATTGACGAAACTTTAAGGTTCCACTCTTTATTAAAGCCCAATGCATCCTGAGTCAAATTGCTGCTACCAACAATCAAACTGAAAACATCCTCTTTTTCAAAAATATATCCTTTGGCGTGGTGATTACCATCTGTAACAATTCTTAAATCAATATTCGAAAAAGATAACAGGCGCCTTAACGCTTTTGGATTTGTGAAGTTTAAATATTGAGAAGCAATGATCCGACCTTGCACATTTCTTTCTTCCAGTTCTTTCAAGGCATCCAACAATACTGTTACACCGCTTTCCGTTATGAACGCAACTGAAAAAAAGAAAGCATCACATTGACGCAGCTCCTTGAGTAAACTAACTAATACTTTTTGACCTTTTTTAGCATCATTTATGAGCAGCTTCGGCTGATACTGTTCTGATGAAAGTGCTTCATAGTCAAAAAATCCTGTATGAATACTTTCTTGTAATGCTCGATTCTGCTCCATGACTTTCTAAACTCTGTTATATTTCTATTGTCATTAATTTTTTCATGATTGGAATATCAGCTTCTGCCCAGTCTAGGGAATCTAGCTCCTCTATTCCTAACCATACATGATGTTTATGTTCTCTCATAACGAATTCACGATCTTCTACTGGTAGCATATAGCTGTGCATATCGATAGAAAAATCAGGATATTCATGATTTACTGTCATGAAAAAATTGTCTTCAGTTACATTAATTTGTAGATCCATTTCTTCTTGGAGTTCTCTAGAAAGAGCTTCTTCATAAGACTCTCCGGCTTCGACCTTCCCTCCTGGAAATTCATATTTATATGATGTGTATTCAAATTTCCCCGGGCCCCGTTGCATACAGAGAACTTTACTATTGTTAGTTATTATTGCTGCTGTTACAGTGTAGTGCTTCATTAGTTATTTTCTCACCCCTCGTCATTTAGTCCATAAAAAATGATCATTCTTTAGAAATTATAACAAAAAAAATTAAGAAATACATTAAATTAATGTATAACACTACTAACTCACACCACAAACCGCTTCCACACGACTCTTTCCCCCTGAAAATTGACCAGATAACCGACTCTGCAGCCTGAAATATGCAGATAATTCAGAAGCTGTGCTTCATGAGCTGATGAAAGCGATTTAACAGCCTTGATTTCAATAATAACTTTGCCCTCAACAGCTAAATCTGCATAGAACTCACCGACCTGCTGCCCCTTATAGAACACATTAAACGGGGCATTATAACCGACATTAAGCCCCTGCTCTTTAAGCTCAAAATACAAGGCATTGTGATAACATGACTCAAGCAGCCCCGTGCCCAGCTCTTCATGGACCCTGAGAAAACCGCCAACAATTTGATTTGATAATACTTCATACAACAGCATAACCTGCCTCCTTTTTTTAAAAGGAGGACAGACTCACTTTCAGGATGCTCAAGGCCGGTCTGAAAGACCGCTTGCCCTGGCCTTGAACAGCCTGAAATGATCTGTAAAATGAAAAATCCCGGGGGCAGACAGGATGAATGAACCACTATCTTACGTATAAAAACCACAACCTGTTACGTGTAAATTTTTCCAGCCTCTTCTTCCGTGTACCGCTCCCCCGCTGTGCCCCAAGTCCGTGTGACCACATATCTATACAGCTTATGTCCGTGGCCAACTACTCTTAATTCCTAATTTTCCGCCTGTGCAGCGCGATATGTCGCTTCGCGGCTGATAGTTTAAGTCAGACTTATAGGGATTAACGCATTATCTCCACTTCGTTTCGGTGCTGCTTTAGAGCGAAATGTCAAGCAAAGCGCAGTCCGTTTACCTAGGCGGTCAAATTATTGAATCACCGGAAAAATATCCGGTTTTTAGTTATTATATGGCATTTGAGCACGACAGAAGATACAAGCGGCTGTTTTCCCAGCCCTACTTCCTGCAGAAATTACTCGAATCGTTCGTGGCTGAGGACTTCATAACCGAACTGGATTTTTCCACACTGAAACGCTGGGATAAAAGTTATGTCGACAGTGAGTTCAAAGAAAAAGAATCAGACCTCATCTTCTCAATCGACTACAGGAATAATCCATGCTGCATCTTTCTTCTGCTCGAGTTTCAATCGACCGTCGACAAACTGATGCCTTTGAGGTTCCTCAGGTATATTCTTGAGTTCTATGAAACAAATCAAAGCCTGATGATAGACGGCAGCTACCCCCCGGTATTCCCGCTGCTGCTTTATTCAGGCGATGCAAAATGGACCGCAGAATTCGAGATAAGCCGTCTCATCAATCCGGTAATCCCTTTAAAATACATCCCCACATTCAGCTATTATCCAATATGTGAAAATGAAATTCCCGAAAGCAGCCTGAAAAGAATTAAAAATGCCGTATCAGCCGTATTCTTTATTGAAAACTCGGACCCTCAAGGGTTAGTATACAATATAGATGAACTTTTCAGGATTATTGAAAATGAAAACCTGGAAATCGTCAATGAGTTCAGCCGCTGGTTTTATAACTACTTTGACGGCTTAGACCAAATAACCGGGAACGATGCCGTAACCCGGAAATTTAAGAACGTTCTGGAGGGAAAAACAATGTTTGCGACAAAACTTGAAGAATATAAAAAAGAGCTTCTTGCAGAAGGACGTGCAGAGGGTCTTGAGAAAGGCCTTGAGAAAGGCCGAGAGGAAGGGATTCTGGAATCAGCCAAAAAGCTCAAAACTAAAGGTTTAACTGATCAAAAGATCTCTGAGCTGCTGGATCTTGATATTGAAGAAATAAAGAAATTATAAAAATATACGGATGATCAAGAATTGCAAGATGCAGCGGATCATCAAAAACTTCCCTCGCTTCTTCGAATGAGATATTATGCTTTTTAATATTATTTCTGTTATTTTTCTCATCCCATTCGAATCGCATACAAAATCATATCACCAATATGTACAATGGCAATACAAGCATTCTGACACCTGTACATGTAGGTGAATACAGATTCTGTTCATCAGCTTCTTTTTAGAGTGACACTATAGAGATTAACGCAGCGGCTGATAACTCCATCATCCTTGATACCAGTCCATACATTGTGTATACTAAAAACATGACAAAGAAACTTGTTAAACACGGAAACAGCGCCGCATTAATACTTGATAAACCAATACTCGATATTTTAAATGTTGAAATGGACACTCCGCTCGAAATAACAACAGACGGAAAAAACATCATAATATCACCGGTCATTACTGAGCATGACGAATCAGACCTTCTTGCAGCGCTTGAGAAAATAAACAAAAATCATCATAAAACCCTGGAAAAACTCGCAAAATAGACATGGAAAAAATCAGGTTTCTGAAACTGGTTGAAATCATAATCATTGCTCAGAACCAGATAAAAAACTACGGCGGGACTTTCGGGATTAGGGATCTTACGCTCCTGTCCTCCGCTGCTGCAATGCCTGAATCATCTTTCGACGGGAAATATCTTCATGAAAGTCTTTACGATAAAGCCGCCGCATACATCTTTCACATCACTCAGAATCATCCTTTTATTGATGGTAATAAACGGACGGGACTTGCCTCCGGTTTGGTATTTCTAGAGCTTAACGGTATAGAGATCAGCGACCCGAAGGGCATCCTGTATGAATTTATAATAGAAATAACTGCCGGTCTAAAAAATAAAAACGATATCTCAGCAGTTATGAAAGAACTCACTGTGGAACTATGACAATCCGGATAACCACCAGGATCTTACTATCTTTCCGTGTACCGCTCCCCCGATGTGCCCCAAGTCCGTGTGACCGCATATCTTTACAGCTTATGTCCGTACCTGCGGCTTCGCCTTCGGTGCTGCTTTCGGAGTCAGACCATAGGGTTTAACGCAGCGGCCAAACAACAAAAAAAAGGGAATAAATGCCTTTTCAGCATCTATTCCCGTAAACGTTCAGTACAGAATTATTACTTCTTCTTCCTGTCCTTTAAGAGTGCAGCGAAGGGATTGTAGGTATCGGACTCAGCCTCTGAATCCATATATTTCTTTGTTTCTGCATCTTCCTGAAGAGTTGAAGCAGGCTTAAGCGACAGCCTCTTTTTACCCTTATCGATCTCCTTGATAAGCACAGAGATGCTCTGCCCCGCTTTTAATTTATCAGAAGGTGCGCTGTCGCGGGAATCATCCCTGAGTTCGGAAATATGAACCAGGCCGTCGAGCCCCGGTTCCAGGGTAACAAACGCCCCGAAGGCTGTAATCCTTGCAACAGTACCGGTATATTTTGAACCCTTCCGGTATTTAGTCTCGATATCGTCCCAGGGGTCCGCAAGCAGAGCCTTCATGCTGAGACTTATCCGCTCCCTCTTCCAGTCAATCGAAAGGATGGAAGCCTCAACCTCGCGGCCGAC
>QKCC01000097.1 GCA_003245835.1 Spirochaetales bacterium
CCTGGCTGATAATATTCAGGACGCCTGGACTGCATTTGCCGGTTCAGGGGAGCCGAATCATCCGGGTGTACCTGTGTGGCGGGAATATACCGAAGGCCGCCGCAGTACAATGTTCATAGATGAGGTCTGGCGCCTGGAAGATGATCCCGGAAGAGCCGAGCGAATCCTGCTGAGTCAACTGTATAATTTACGGAGGATAAAAAAATGAATAGTGAGAATAAGACTTCCGCGAGCGGAGAACGGCTGGTTCTGCCGGAGCTGAGTATCGAAAGACTTTTTTACCTTGAGGCAGTGCTGCATCCGGATATTCCGGTCGGGGACGTCGGACGCGGCGGGCTTATAATCTGCCCGATTAAGGGCGGATTTTTTGAAGGTGACAAGCTCAGAGGCGAGGTTATGAATTTCGGAGCTGACTGGAACCTTCTTTATCATAACCATCTGGATGTAGTTGATACCCGCTATCTGCTTAAAACTGATGACGGGGCTGTTATTTCTCTGAGTACAAACGGTCGATGTGTTATGACGCAGCAGCAGGCTGAAGCCTCCGAACGGGGAGAATTTGTTGATCCCGCGGATTACTATTTTCGGCAGCACCTGTTTTTTGAAACGGGCAGTGAGAAATACGGCTGGTTAAATTCTGCTATAGCATTCGCGGTGCTCGGGATAAAAGCGACAGGCGAGATCTGTTATAACGCCTATATGGTAAAATAACTGAATCAGAATTGCCGGCAGCTGCAGGTTAATCGTGTTTTTCCTGCAGCTGTTTTGTTAGCTTCTCTATTTCAAGCTTTAATCTTCTGTTTTCATATTGAAGCCTGAGGTAGCCGTGTTCGTCTATCTTAAGATCCTCCTTGCTCTTCTTGATCCAGTTGTAGACGGTAGCTTTGGGCAGTTTGTGCCGGCTGATGAGCTCGGAAATTTTGGCTCCTGAATAATACTGGTCGAGAACTTTCTCGATCAAATCTTCGGGGTATTTTCTATTATATAACTTGCTTTCGGGAAGCTCCGCCTGCGATCTGTTCCTGTCCTCTTTTTCAAGTTCTTGTATGATTTTTGAGACTTCATCAGGGTTGAGTTTATCGACGGAAAATTTACCGGCTTCGTTGAGTTTGTATTGTTTTCTGATTGCACCCGGGGTGTAGTCAAACCACGTCTTGAAACCCCGGTACAGGTACTTTATATCCGAGAACCCGCACTCGTACGCGATTCGGTTCAGCGGCATAGTCGTTTTCAGGCACATATTCAGGGCAGCTTCGGTTCTCAGGAATTCAAGATGTTCATTGAATGTTAATGATGAAACCTTTTTAAGAAGCCGGGACAGGTATGTAAATTCTATATTTTCAGTCCTGGAAATATCCGAGAGCCGGATTTTCTCACGGTGGTTATGCTTCATGTAGTTTATGATTTCAAGAATTCTTGATTCCTGCAAGATAGGAATGTCGCTTTCGGAATTAAGATAGTAAAGGATATTGAAGTGGTGCAGAAAGATCTTTATTAGTGTTTCGGTTTTTTCAGCCAGATTTTCCGGCTGCTTAATAAGTTGAAGAATCAGGTGCTTTATCAGGTTTATTTTATCTTCATTTCCGCGGCTGTCCCCGTACCATTCGCAGATGAAGTAAGGGAAACGGTTGCCGCAGATCTTATTGATAAATTCGTCCGAAATATGTGCAATAATTATCCTGTTCGTGTGAATTTTGCCGGATATATTGTGAAAATCGTTTCTGTCTACAAGCAGAAAGTCTCCCTCCTGCAGATGATATTTTTCATAAATAGTATCGACTCTTACTATGCCTTCGACACACCAGATGAGTTCAAGATCGGGGTGATAATGCAGAGGGCAGTTTCCTATTGTATATATACCGGCGCCGAAGGGCTGCCCGGGTGAAACAATCCCGCCGATATCAGCATCACTGCGGATTTGATAGTCTGTATCCATATCTACTATTTTTGACCAATAAAAATAATTTTTCAAGAATAATATATTCATATTAGGTGTCCCTAAGTTCATAAAGATTGAAAATCTTAATATATTTACTCAACTAATTTGCTTTTTAACCAAAAATTAACAATAATTAATACAACCGAGTAAAAGGAGCAGATAGATGAGTATACGATCAAAATTTGCGTTAATGGTCGCAATACCGATACTCGCAATATTGGGAGTTTTCCTTGTAGGAATAATAAATTTTAACGGAATTCAGCATTCACTCAGTGAAATTGTACTTCTTGAAGGCGACAGGGTTATGATCAGTGAAGCCGACAGGGACGCATATCAGGCGCTTGTCGCCGAATCAAACGTACTCAGCAGTGTTACACTTAACGATGCCCAGAAAAACAAGGCTGATTTTGATGAGAACGCGGACCAGGCATACAGCCGGATAAGCGGTTCAACGGAAAGATATACACCTGAAATGATGAAGGTGCTGTCTAATTTCGAACTAAACTATAACAATTGGGTTGATCTTACAAACGAAGTACTCAAGCGGGCGTTAAATGTTGTTGACGGCAACAGGATGCGGATTGAAGCAGGCCGGACAGCGATCGCTTCATTTAATACTGTCAGAGGGTATATTGATGAAATCGGGGCTTCAATCGATCAGCAGCTTGGCGGGGACCTGTCGCTTCAGCGCCGCCGTGATCTTGAATCAGCCCTTTCTCTTATTCTCAACGGGGACAGGGATTTCTACCAGGCATATGTAGCAACACTGCTTATTGAAAGA
>QKCC01000095.1 GCA_003245835.1 Spirochaetales bacterium
ATTTCCCGACAATGGGCGGCGACGCTATTGTAATGGCCAAAGACATCCTTCGCGGCGGCTCATTCAAGAAAGACAACATTTCCGAGACAATCATTGTTACCAAGGACAATGTTGCAAAGTATCTGAACAACGCTTACTAGGATAAACTGATTTTAATACAGGCAGCCAGGGAATTCAGCCGGGCTGCCTTTTTTCATTCATGAACGAATAAGGAGTACACAAATGGCTGAGAAAAATATTCCGTATGAATACAGCGCCGCGGAAGCCGCAGTGCTTGTAATCGATATGCAGAACGATTTTGTCAGGGAAGGGGCGCCGATGTCGCTGCAGTCATGCCGCGATGCTGTGCCTAATGTTGGAAAGATTATTGAAGCCGGTCGTACAGCGGGTCTGCCGATAATCTACCTGAGGTTTTTTACCGGGCCGAAGGAAACACTTGTCTGGACATGGTCGCCGCAGCAGTTCCCCCCGGTAAAATGCTGCTGGAAGAATGTGAAGCGGAGTTACGATGACAGGGACGGTGAACTTGAGTGTACTGATATTATCGATGAAATCTACCCTGAACCTCAAGATTACATAATTGATAAATACAGTTATAACGGATTCTATAATACCAATCTTGAATCAGTGCTGAGGTCGAATGGCGTAAAGCAGCTGATTGTCTGCGGAGCGCTCACCCCTATCTGTATTGACGATACCGTTGCGGGGGCTTTTGAACGGCAGTTCAGATGTTTTGTGATCGACGACGCAATCGGCTATTTCAGTGAAGAATTCCACATAAATTCAATGAAAATGATAGATATGAAATACGGCCGGGTACTAAAAGCGGAGCAAATGCTTGCGATGATGAAATAGTCGTTATAGTCTGTAAAAGGCAATTATTGTCTATTATTGACGCTTTTTTTCTCTTAAAAGCAATATAAGGTTATTGACACATAATGTTTGCGGTAATATCGTATAACTCTAATGTGGAAAGTCTTGCGTTTTGTGAAAAGAAAATTACTTCCTGTGATCTTTCTCTCCTTAGGGATGCCGATGTTTGCCCAGGAAGCCGGTGTATCTGAAACCCTTTTTAATCATGTGCTGAACAGCAGTGAGCTGGACCTTTTTCCTTTTATTCCTCCCATTAATCTGCCTTTTGGAATTACCGTTCATCAGTTTATGCTCATAATCGCGGCACTTGTGATTCTTGTTGTTTTCACTATTGCGGCAAAAAAAAGCGCCCGGAAGCCCGGTAAGTTCGTGATAGGCGTAGAGACACTCATCCTTTTTATCAGGGACGATGTTGTGTACTCGATTATGGGTGAAGAAAAGGGTAAGAAATGGCTGCCTTTTTTCATTTCGATGTTTGTGTTCCTTCTTGTTATCAATTTTCTGGGTCTGATCCCGGCGTTTAAAACAGCAACAGGCAATATAAATGTAACTACCGCTATGGCTGTCATTGTCTTTCTTTTGACATTCATCGTCGGCTTTAAAGAGATTGGGGTAGTCAGATTTTTCAAAAACCTGTTTCCGGAAGGGGCCCCGGTTCCGATAGGGATCTTTGTAGCTTTGCTTGAATTCATCAGCATCTTCACAAGATCAATCGTATTGAGCCTGAGGCTCTTTGCGAATATGTTTGCAGGCCATCTGGCAATACTGTCGTTTCTTGTGCTGCTTTTCGTGATAAGTCCTTTTTTCGGATTTGTTGCTGTGCCTTTTGCAGTGTTCACATATACCCTTGAGGTCTTAATCGCCTTTCTTCAGGCGTTCGTTTTTACGCTTTTAAGCTGTATTTTTATTTCAATGGCAAGTTCGCACTGATGTGCTTACTATATATTAATTTGATTTAATTTCCATAAGGAGTAAATATGGATCTTTCATTGATTGCCCGTGCTCTGGCTATTGTCGGAGCAGGAATCGGAATTGCCGGCGGCGGAATTGGTATTGGTATGGTAGGCTCGAAAGCGCTTGAAGCTATCGCGCGTCAGCCGCAGGAAAAGAAGGATATTCGGTCGAACATGATCCTCGTGGCAGCGCTTATTGAAGGTCTTGCATTCTTTGGAGCCATCATAGCGCTGCTGGTTGTCTTCATGAAATAGCGCCCTATGGAACTTTTTAAACTTGAGCCGGGACTTGCTGTCTGGACATGGATCACCTTCGGTATCCTGTTCGTTATACTCTGGAAATTGGTTCTTCCTGTTCTGCTGAAAAATCTGCAGAGCCGCGAGGAGTATATTGCCTCGGCTGTCGATAATGCCGAAAAAGTGGAAGCCCGGCTGCAGGAGATAAATACCGAACGGGCTGAAATAATCAAAAAAGCCGAGAATGAAGCCGATTCAATTCTTCACAGAACCAGGGATGAAGCTGAGCAGCTTCGCATTAGACTGACGAAAAAGGCTGAAGATGAAGCCGCCGGTATACTTGAGCAGGCCAGAAAGAACGCGGCTGCGGAACGGGAGGCTGCCTACCAGTCCCTGCAGGAAGAGATTGCCGATTT
This sequence comes from Spirochaetales bacterium, assembly GCA_003245835.1. Lineage (GTDB taxonomy): Bacteria > Spirochaetota > Spirochaetia > UBA9216 > UBA9216 > Thalassospirochaeta. The sequence continues at coordinate 2,480 of QKCC01000095.1, forward strand.
TATTTGCGACGCATCCGAGAAGGTTGTCGGTATGGCGTTTATTACCGACAGGGAACGCAAATGGACGCGGGAGACTGTTAAAACGCTATGAACGGAATTCCGGTTATAAAGCGGTATGCCCGGGCTCTTTATGAAGCCGGGAAAGATGCGGGTGAGCTTGACAGCATCCGCGGCGATATTGCGTTTAT
>QKCC01000017.1 GCA_003245835.1 Spirochaetales bacterium
TCTCTTAGAAAAAGACTGAGGAACCCGCAGCTGAATTTATATGTAAACCTGTAAAATTCAAGAAGAGGCATATCGTCTTTTTTGAAGTACATCTGCATATCATTGAAAATTTTCTGTTTTCGTTTCTTTGCACTGTATTTTCTGAACTTTGTATCGGCAAGGTTATGCCAGTACTTGGAATACAGGTTGAACCAGTCTTCACCGCCCGACAGAGACTTCGGCTTATAGTCGATATTTCCGGTTACAAGTTTCATTATATTTGTCAGCTGCATCTTGTTATTGAAATTTTTTATTGCACCAAGATTTGTTATTGCACTATCAATAAATTTTTTAAGTCCGATGCTCATTTTCACTTCATCGTCAACCCGAAGCGAACTGTTGCTGAATAAAAACAAAGCCTCAAGCAGCTGTTTGTCCGGTGAAACCCTGAATGCAGCCAAAAGCTCAGTCAGCCGCTCAAGCCTGTTTCGGATGTCGCCGAAATAGCAGGTCCTTTTATCCTGTCCGCTGTTTTTATTAAAAAGAGATTCGATTTCACTAAAATCATATTTAACCAGCTCACCCATGATATAGATAGTTTTTGAATGCATATACATTATCTTTCTGAGGTCTCCGGTTATCTTATCAAGATTCAGATCGACATTCATCAGTACTTCTCTTTTAACATCCGCGGGATTCGTCAGCCTTGTCCTTTTTTCCGTTTCATCAAAATCAGTGTCCTTCATCAGCTGGTGATGTATAATCGGGATCTGCAGACTGCCGAGAAAGTTCAAAAATTCATCTCTTGCGGCTCCTCCGGCATCCGACAGAACCTTCCTGAAGAACAATACTGCATCATTTAGCTTTCCCGTTTCTTCCAGCAGCTCTTCGGTAAATATTCCTTTATCATATGATAGAACGTTGCCAGCAGTCTTCTTTATTTCGCGTTCGATCCGCTTGAGCACAATCGCTTCGGTAAGCTGAAACTTGTCCTCACCCATAAATAAAGTCTTGAAGAAAATAATAAGCCGCGTAAGAAGACTGAGCGAATAGTATTCCTTTTCCAGGTCGAATTCCTCATTCTCGGTTTCAGCCTTTATCATCGGCTCCGGATCAACGACCTTGTCTGACGTAAGTTTTTCAAGGAATTCCTTACGCTCTATCGGATTCAGCTCTCTTACGAGTTTCTCGAATACTTCGGATTTTTCATTCTCAATATCACTGTTCATAAATATATTTTCGCTCTTTGTTCATAAATCTGAATCCTATCTTCTGTAAATACCTGTTGTGAAGCCGGCTGCCTTGATTCGCTGTAAAAACAGGATTCTTTTCCTTAAAAGTATCGGCAATTCTATCAAAAAAATACCTCGCATTCTGCATATCACGGTAAGCAGGGACTGCGTAGTCTGCAATTATATCAATATTTCGTCCGTCTTTTCTATAAATTACCATTGAGACCGGGAGAATATCACGCAGCACAAAAACGGCTTCATAATCATCTTGAATTTCAGGCTGAAAATCCGGGATAAAGCTGATTATATCATCCTTGTAAAATTCAATAAATTTTCGAAGATATACTGATTCAGAGGGACGTTCTATTATGAGCAGTTCAAAATAATTTTTCATACGCTTCATTTCAATCAGATAGTATATATTTATCAGGGCAATGAGGGCGTTCAGCCCGAAAACAGGCCATGCGGTTATAAGAAACCCGTAAACTGCAAATGCTACAGAGCCGATCAGACTTAAGATCCTGAGTTTCTTTATGTTCTTCTGTGTTAGCGATACGGCCACTATTACGGAAGCTGCTGTTCCGAAATACTCAATCGGTACACTCATAATTCTATTATATACTTTTCTGCTGAAAGTTCCAAACTTTAATACTGCTAAACAAATTTAAAAAATATTAAAGAAGCTTGACAAAAGGAGGATTCTCTTTTAACCTCTTTTACTATGAAAAAGCTGCTTTCAGGTACTTCTATAATCTCTATTCTAAGCATTATTATTCTACTCAACAAGCATACTATGCAGGGAGACTAAGGTACCGGAAACTTTTAATACGGACCGTTCTTCCTGTGAGGAGGAACGGTTTTTTTATATACATGGATTTATCAGTCTATAATGATATGTCCATTCAAGGAGATAGTTTATGGTTTTTACAGGCGCCGAAATGGTGATTGAATGCCTGCGGAAAGAAGGAATCGACACGATATTCGGATACCCCGGAGGGGTCGTCATTCCGGTGTTCGATACCCTTTTCCATGCAAAAGACATCAGGGTAATTCTGACCCGGCATGAGCAGGCGGCAGTGCATGCTGCGGATGCCTATGCAAGGACAACCGGCAAACCCGGGGTATGTCTGGTTACAAGCGGACCCGGAGCAACCAACACAATAACCGGGCTCGCAACAGCAAATTTTGACAGCGTTCCGCTAATCTGCATCTCCGGCCAGGTTCCAAGAAGCATGATAGGTAATGATGCATTCCAGGAAGCTGATGTCGTCGGTATAACCCGCCCGGTAACAAAGCATAACTATATTGTAACCGAGCGCGAAAAACTTGCCAAAACCCTGAAAGAATCCTTTTTTATAGCATCCACCGGCAGACCCGGACCGGTAGTGATTGATATTCCCAAAGATGTTTTTACCCAGCCGATTGAAGACTCCTACCCCGAAGAAGTAAGCCTGATAGGCTACTCGTTCCCCGGTAAAGGGCACAAAGGCCAGGTTAAGAGAGCGGCGGCGGCTATAAATGAAGCCAAAAAGCCCGTATTTTTTGCCGGCGGCGGTATCAATGTGGGTGACGCCTCCGATATTTTCAGGCAGGTAATTAATAAAACAGAAATTCCTGTTGTTATGTCGCTTATGGGTATAGGTACTCTTGAAACATCCAACCCCAATAACCTCGGAATGCTCGGCATGCATGGAACATATGCGGCAAATATGGCTGTATCGGAAAGCGACCTGGTATTCGGTATTGGTGTACGGTTCGATGACCGGGTTACAGGTGATCTTGCCAAATTCGCCCCGGATGCAAAAATCATCCACCTTGATATAGACCCGGCAGCAATTGCCCGCAATGTTCCGGTTGAAGTTCCGATTGTAGGGGATGCGAAATCCGTACTTGAAGAAATGCTTCCGATGCTTGAGGTAAAAGAAAGATCAGCCTGGTATAAAACCATTTCCGACTGGCGCAGCAATGCCGTATGCAGGAATGCATACGAGGGTTTTAATGCAGTCGAAAAACCGACAGCAAGGCTTATGCCCTACACGGTTCTTACAGCTGTGAATAAAAAATTTCCTGAAGCCATCGTAACCACCGAGGTAGGCCAGAACCAGATGTGGACTGCCCTTTTCTGGGATTTTCAGAAACCGAGAACCTTTATAACATCCGGAGGACTTGGAACGATGGGCTACGGCTTTCCGGCCTCGGTCGGCGCGGCGATTGCCAACCCGGGTAAACGGGTTATTGCTGTTTCAGGCGACGGATCTTTCCAGATGAACCTTCAGGAACTCGCAACCGCCGTAAAAAACCGGCTTCCGATAGTGATTGTCATCCTCAATAACGGCTACCTTGGAATGGTTAGACAGTGGCAGCAGATGTTCTATGGAGGAAGATATTCATCAACCTATCTGAACGATGTTGAAGCGGTTGAAAAGCAGCCTGAGGTTACCCCGGACGGTACGCCTGATTTTATAAAACTTGCTGACGCATACGGAGCAGCAGGTTTCAGGGTGCTGAATGAAGAGGACCTTGCATCGGCTCTTGAAAAAGTAGCCAATATTAATGATCGCCCGGCCATCATAGACTGTATAATCGAGCCCGAGGCAAATGTGTTTCCGATGGTTCCGCCGGGCGCCGGCCTGAAGGAAATGGTATTCTGTACAGATGATGAACAGGAGTAGAATATGAACCATGTGATATCATTGCTGGTGGAAAATAATGCCGGTGTACTCGCGCGGATTTCAGGCCTTCTTTCAGGGCGCGGCTACAACGTAGAGAGTTTTTCATCCGGACCGACGCTCAATCCAGAGATCACCAGGATCACCCTTGTCTGCCGCGGCGACGATACGATAATCGATCAAATCAAAAAGCAGCTGAACAAGCTGATTGAGGTTATCAAGGTAACTGACCTTACCCATAAATCCACCATAGATCGCCAGTTCGCGCTGATAAAAATTTCAGTCGTACACGGGAACCGCGGAGAAATAATCCAGCTTGCCGAGGTTTTCGGTGCGAATGTAATGGATGTGGGTATAAATAATATGATACTTGAGGTTACCGGGAGTGAACGCAAAATCGACGATTTGGTAGAACTGCTTAACGGTAATATTATAGAGATCGCCAGAAGCGGTCTTGTATCCATGGAACGGGGGAAAAAAACAGCTTCCTCTAAAAATTCCAAAGAATAAAACCAGGAGACAGATATGGAAAAAATTTATATTTTTGACACGACCCTCAGAGACGGAGAACAGGCGCCCGGCGCATCGATGACAATAGACCAGAAATATGAATTCGCGCTGCAGCTTGCAAGGCTTGGTGTGGATATTATCGAAGCCGGTTTTCCGGTATCTTCACCCCACCAGTTTGAAGCATGCAGGCTTATTGCCCAGAATGTAAAAGGGCCTGTGATAGCCGGACTCGCACGCGCTGTAGAAAAAGATATCGATGCTGTCCACGACGCAATCAAAGCCGCTGAAACGACAAGACTGCATACCTTTATAGCTACGTCTCCTATCCATATGGAATACAAGCTGAAGATGACCCCGGATCAGGTCGTCGAAAACGCTGTTAAAGCAGTAAGCTACGCAAGAAACAAGTTCGCCCAGATTGAGTTCTCGCCCGAAGACGGTACCAGATCCAACCTTGAATTTCTTTACAGGATTATCGAAGCGGTTATCGATGCAGGAGCTTCCGTAATCAACATTCCGGATACAGTGGGATACACAATGCCTGATGAAATCGGCCATTTTATATCTTCGATAAAGAACAACGTCCCTAACATCGATAAGGCGATTATCAGTATTCACTGCCACAACGACCTGGGAATGGCGGTAGCAAACACACTTTCCGCGCTGAAAAACGGTGCCCGGCAGGCTGAAGTCTCTATGAACGGTATTGGTGAACGCGCAGGCAATGCCGCCCTTGAAGAGCTGGTAATGTCGCTGAACGTGCGAAAGGATCTTCACCAGATTGAAACAAACATCGATGCGAAACAGCTCTACTACACATCAAAGATGCTTTCTACAATCATTGCTTCACCGATTCCGAGAAATAAACCTATAGTCGGGGCAAATGCGTTTTCACACGAGTCCGGGATACATCAGCATGGAATGCTCTCTCACCGCGAAACCTACGAAATCATGACCCCTGAATCAGTAGGTCGTGAAGCAAGCGAAATAGTGCTTGGGCGGCATTCCGGCCTTCATGGGTTTACAAAGCGCGTCAAGGAACTCGGCATAGCTCTTTCAGATGAACAGATATCAAACGCCTTCAAGGTATTCCTGAGCCTTGCCGACCGGAAAAAGGAAGTTTTCGATGAAGACATTCTGCAGATCGCCGGGTCGGTACTTGGAACCGAATCAAAATTCTATACTCTCGATTATTTCAATGTCACCTCAGGCAACGCCGCTATTCCTACGGCTACAGTAAGAATTAAGGTGGACGATGAAGCCCATGAAGAGGCCGCTACAGGCGACGGATCGGTTTCTGCGATCTTTCATGCAATCGACAAAGCTACCGGGGTTAAAGGAAAGCTCGAAGAATACCATGTAAACGCAATTACCTCCGGCAAGCAGGCAATCGGAGAGGTTTCTCTTAACGTCTCTATAAACGGCACCAGTTTCAGCGGAAAGGGTTCATCAACCGATGTTCTCAAAGCCAGTGCAAGAGCCTATATAAGCGCTCTTAACAGATATAAACTTGCAGCGGAAAACGGCGGTTTGAAGAATGAAAGTTGATCTTTACGACACAACCCTGCGTGACGGCATGCAGGGAATAGAGGTCAGTTTCACCCTTGAAGACAAGGTCCAGATTGCCAAAGCCCTTGACGATATAGGCATGGACTATATCGAAGGCGGTTTTCCGTACTCCAATGAAAAAGAAGCGGCCTTCTTCAGGGCAATAAAAAAAGAAAAACTCAGTCATGCAAAGGTTGCAGCTTTCGGCTCGACTATGGCTCCAGGAGGCAGGGCGGAATCAGATCCTGCCCTGAATGCGATGCTCAGTACCGAAATGCCGGCTATTACCATTGTCGGAAAAACCTGGAAGGCGCACGTTGAAAAGGTAATCCATACTGACATAGCAGAAAACCTCAGAATGATTGTGGAATCCGTCGAATACTGCAAAAAACATACGGACGAGGTATTTCTTGACCTCGAACATTTTTTTGACGGCTTCAAGGATGATCCTGATTTTGTTCTTGAAATTCTCCGGGAGGCAACCAAGGCAGGAGCGGACGCACTTGTTCTCTGCGATACCAACGGAGGGACGCTGCCCGGCGAGGTTGTGAACATCATCAAAAGCCTGCCCGCAAAAGAACTTGCCCCGATCGGTGTTCATTTTCATAACGACTGCGGGACGGCTGTGGCAAACTCGCTGCTCAGCGTCGACTGCGGTGCAATTCACATTCAGGGGACGATCAACGGCTGGGGAGAGCGCTGCGGCAATGCAAACCTGTGTTCTATTGCACCGAGCCTTGCATATAAAACTGATTACCGGATTTTCATGGCCGACAGGCTTTCCGAACTTACATCACTTTCAAGGTTTGTAGCCGAGAAAGCTAATATCATTCCGGACAAGCGGGCCCCGTACGTCGGAGAAGCGGCCTTCAGCCACAAAGCCGGTCAGCATGCTGATGTAATCAACAAGGCGCCCGAGCTTATGGAGCACCTGCCCGGAAGCCTCATAGGCAATGAAAGAAAGATTATTGTTTCCGAACTTGCAGGTAAATCCACCGTCGTCAAAAAGATAGCCCGGTTCGGGAATTTCACAAAGCAGTCGCCTGAAGTTGCCGCAATAATTGAAGAACTCAAGCGGAAGGAAAACGAAGGCTACGAATATGAAGTTGCCGAGGCATCTTTTGAATTGCTGGTCAGAAAGCAGATCGGAAGGTACAAGGCACTCGCCGAGCTCAACAACTATCATCTCGAATCATTTAAAACCGGGGGTTTTCCGTCCAAGACCATCGGCCGGCTGTTTCTTGAAGCCGACGGTAAAAGGGTTATGGGCGCCGGAAGCGATATCGGCCCGGTCGGAACACTCGATATTGCCCTCAGAGATGCGCTGCTTCCGTTCTACCCTTTTATAAACAGAATATCGCTTGTCGACTACAAGGTGCGTGTACTGAACCCGGAAAAGGCATCCGGCGCGAAGGTGCGCGTTTTTATTACATCATCCGACCATGAACACAGCTGGGATACGGTCGGTGTATCTGAAAATATTGTAGAGGCTTCGTGGCAGGCGCTGATGGACAGCTTCGAATATTACTACAACAGGCTCGACGACAAATAATCCGATTCAGCCTTTAAATACAAAGGCCGCCCGTTAAACCGGGCGGCCTTTGTTATTTCTGGCTTATCTAATCCGCAGTATTTTATTGTTTGATTAAAATGAACTCGACCCTGCGGTTTTTCCAGCGATTAACTAGGTCGCTGTGCGGAACTATCGGACGATTGCCGCCGTAACCTACTGTCGTCAGCCTTTCGGCCTTAATTCCCCTCGAAACAAGGGCGTCTTTTATTACCTCTGCCCGTTCGGTCGACAGCGGCATCAAGACATCATTCTGTTCCGCAGCGAGCTTGGCGGGATTGTCCCAGTAAACTCTTACGGCATGTCCTTCGAGCCTTATTTTGTACTGGCTGTACTTTTTAAGGATCTCGGCAAGACGGTCCAGAGTAGCAAGGTTTTTTGCCACCTTGTCTGCATCGAGCGACAGGTAATCCGCCTTATTCGGCACAAAGTAGATGCTCGAAATAATTATCTTCAGGTTTGCACCATCTTTGATTACAAGCACATCGACAGGTGCAACGGCCTTTACAGTTGACGAATTACCAATCCTGTCTTTGACAGTATAGATTATCGTATAATCAGAAGCTGCCTGCGCTACCTCGCCCATACCGTTAGTGCCGTCCCACCTGATAACATCCGTTAATTCGCCGCGTCCTGAGTATTTTCTGAAAAGATTGCCTACCGGGTCGAGTATTCTTATTTCCCAGGCATCAATTCCTGAAACATCTTTGGCACTTGTTTTGATACTCAGTATTTCGTCAATTCCGTCCTGGTCCGGAGAGAACGGAACCGGAGAAACAGACAGGGTTGTTTTAGGACCTGTAACATCTATAAGAAACGATTTGTTAGTTTTGGAACCTACAGAGTTTCCTTTCAGGTACTCCACATTCAGCGCTGCAGTAAATTCGCTTTCAATAACCTTACCGTTCTCATCTTCACCGTTCCAGTCGATTCTTTCAGGCAGATCGGTGCTCATTTCTTCAGGTGTAAAAGTTTTAACAAGCTGTCCTTTTTCATCCTGAATCTTTATATTCCAGGTTTTGATTTCAGCAGGCATATCCGTTGTTAGTGCGAATGAAATATAGTCATCAAAGCCGTCGCTGTCCGGAGAGGCTCCATCCTGAAGAGCTGTCAAAGATACGACTGGCACTCTTGTGTCAATTCGTATACCGGGAAGATCCTGAATTGTGTAATTATCAGCCTTGTCGGTGCTTTCGATTCTATATGTGTAGGTGCCGTCTGCTGATTTTCTTCCGGCTGCATCAAGACCGTTCCAGGAAAACTGAACTGCACGACCGGACCAGGAGTATGTTTTAACCCTTGAGCCTTTGCTGTCGATTATTGCTGCAGTCCAGAGGCCTTCCTGGCTGGTGCTCTGATTTATCATTATATTGTCCCTGTTTCCGTCGCCGTCGGGCGAGAACAGCAGGTATTCAGCCGACAGGTTTACAAGAGGCGGAGTTGTGTCAAGCTCAAACAGCTGAGATACATCTTCAGAAGTTCCGCCGTTTTTGCTGGTGATAAGTATATGACCTTTATACAGTCCGTCGGACAAAACAGCCCCTTTGTTGTCCTTTCCGTCAAAAATAATCGAATCCGGCAGGTTTCCTTCACCGCTGTAAGTCCTGACGGATTCTCCAGTTCTGTCATGTATTGAGACTGTCCATTTATTTATGGCCGCCCTGTCCAACGCCGAGATTTTAAATGTTACAACATCCTTTTTACCGTCCGAATTCGGTGAAAATACTTCCAAATCCCGGCTGATCGAGACAGAGGCCTTTGATGTGTTCACGGTTATACCGTCAAGCGTAAATAAAGCCTTGTTCCCCGCTTCATCGGTACTTCCGATTTTGTATGCATAGGCACCGTCCGCTACAGTTTTACCTGATGAATTCGATCCGTCCCAATCAAAATCAGATGCGACTCCTGACCATTTAAACGAATTTATAACTTCTCCCTTGCCGTCTACGATTGTGCCGTTCCACTCTTCTTCAACACTTGAGTACCGCTGGAAAATTCTGACTGAATCAAGCCTTCCGTCTCCATCAGGTGAAAACAGAGGATATGCAGCAGACAGCTCAAGATTGGGAGCAGTGTTATCGACAATTACAGTAAATGTCGGGGATTCATACTTCTTATCCGGTCCGTAGACTACTTTAAGAAAATAAAAATACTCACCGTCCGGTGCGTATTTTCCGTTAGAGTCTTTTCCATCCCAGTTATAGGTAGAAGGAACGGTGAGATTGGAATTTTTACTTTTTCCGGCTTCTTTTCCTATTGTAAAAACATTTTTTCCCGATTCATCCGCAACTATAAACGAATAGGAGCTTACAACAAGGTTTTTGTATGCCGGAAACTCCAGGTTAACTTCGAGAGAGTCCTTGACTCCATCCTGGTTAACAGGCGATATCCAGGTAACAGCGGGCGGAACACCCGACAATTCCATTGGACCTTTGAATGTGGCACAGCCTGCAATAATTATCGCAATTATTAAAGTTGCCCCAATCAGTATTTTCTTACTTTTCATATTTCTCCTCCTGACCTTCAGTTTTTTCAGTCAATTCAAATTTCAGAA
>QKCC01000063.1 GCA_003245835.1 Spirochaetales bacterium
GGATGCGGAACATGGGGCGGAAACATTGCGTCTGAAAATATTACCTGGAAGAACTTCCTGAACTACACATGGGTTTCTTTTGAAATTGAAAACACCATGCCGAGTGATGAAGAGCTTTTCGGTAAAATAATGCACGAATAGGGCTTAAAAACCTGAACCCGGTTCAGGTTTTTTATAAGGGCAATGGAGGGCAGTCGGCACTTCGTTGCCCTTTTTTTTGATCAATTCATGAAATTCTTTATTGTATTCTGATGTGAATTTTTTCATAGAATTATTTCGCCGAATAGGTTCAATAAAACTTGACAGCTGTAATTTTACCCTCTATCATTATCAGATATCGTATAGATCGTGATGTCCGCTATGAATATCTTTGCTATTTCAGCATGAAGCCGAACATCAAAATTTAAATTAATGGAGATTACCATGAGTGATACGTTAAGCCGGTTAAAAAGTATTGTCGGTGGAGAAAACGTGATTGAAAATCCGGATTTCTTCAGCAATTCTGTATGGTTTAAAACCGGTGAAAACCAGCTGGCTCCCGACTTCCTTGTAAAGCCGGTAAATTCCGGGCAGGTTCAGGATGTTGTCAAACTTGCAAATGAGCTCTCATTACCGCTGATACCTGTAAGTTCAGCTGCACCCCACAGAACCGGCGGAGTAACAGTAGATGTTCCGGGCGCAATTGTTGTTGACTTGAGCGGAATGAAGAAGATTATCAGAATCAACAGGCAGCATTGCATTGCCGTTGTTGAACCCGGTGTGACCTGGGAACAGCTTTCTGCTGAGCTTGCAAAAGAAGGCTTAAGAATTACACACCCGCTGCTGCCTAAAAAGGGCAAGTCGGTAATTGCAAGTCTTTTAGACAGAGAGCCCTGTATTTCGCCGAAATTTCAGTACAATATGACTGAGCCCTTAAGATCCATGGAAATAATTTTCGGAACGGGCGACAAGGTCCTTACCGGAAACGGCGGTCACATGCTGAATGATGATGAGAAGTGGGCAGGCGGCGAGGCTGCTATCACTCAAAGTGGACCTCATCAGTTCGACTTTCTGAAGATGGTTTCAGCCGCTCAGGGATCAATGGGCGTCGTTACAATGGCTTCGTTGAAACTTGAACCTATTGGGAAGGAAGAAAAGGCTGTTTTTGTTGAAGCGAAATCATTCGATAAACTGACCGACTTCCTGTATAAGACTCTCAAGTTCAGATTCGGTGATGAAGTCTGTATTTTCAACAGGAAGGCTCTGGCTTCGCTTCTTGCTGATGATGCTGAAGGCGCTGAATTATTTGAGGCAAAGCTTGCTCCGTGGACAGCTCTTGTGAACATCAAGTGGGGCGCGCTCCGGGCAAAAGAGAAGATTGCGGTACAGGAAGCGGACATCGCTGACATAGCACAGGCTAACGGACTTGTTCCGGTAAAGTCGGTTGCAGGGCTGCCTTCTTCAGCTGTAACCGAAAAGATTCTTAAAATTGACGGTAACAGCGAGTGGAGAAATATTGCCGCCGGTGCAGCTAAAGAGATTTTTTATCTTACAACAATTGATAAGGTCGGCGCTCAGCTGAAGAAAGCTGCCGAGATTGCTGATAAGCACGGTTATTCATTCTCAGACTGTCCGATCTATCTGCAGCCTATGCATCAGGGTGTAGCTTTACACTGCAGCATTGCTCTTCCGATAACTGAGGATCAGGGTGATTCGGTTGAACTGAAGAATCTTTATGATGATCTTAGCAGGGAACTTGCCGGAGTCGGGGCCTTCTACTCCAGACCATACGGCATCTGGTCTGAAATCATGTATGAAGGTAATGCTCAGCACACTCAGCTGACAAAGCAGATGAAAGATATTTTTGATCCCGAATATATAATGAACCCGGGCAAGCTGTGCTTCTAGGTAAGGGAAAAAGGAGGAATGAAAAAAATACTTCCATGTATTTTTTTCATTATGAAGTTTTATAAACTTCACTTCTGTTACCGCCGTCCATGGCGGAATTTAGTAAGGAGACTAAAATGGCATTAACAGACTATACAAAAGAGATAGAGCGATGCAGCGCCTGTTCATATTGTAAATGGATACCCTTCGATCAGGTAAAGAGTATCAGATATGCAAAAAACTGCCCGAGCATTGACTACTATAATTTCAATAATTATTCAGCTAGGGGCAGGTACCTGACCGCCAAAGCGATAATCAGGGAAGAAGCGGAAATCACAGAAGAAGTAGAACAGATTGTACATACCTGCCTTACTTGCGGTTCATGTGACGTTGCCTGTAAAATTGCCCGCTACAACCTCGAACCCCTTGAAATGGTGAGAGAACTCAAGAAAGATCTCGTTGCCAAAGGCAAATATCCCGAAGCACAGAAAACCATTCTTGAGAACCTTAAAAAAGAAGCCAATGTATTCGGCAAACCCAAAAAAGCAAGGGCGGACTGGGCGAAGGGCCTTAACCTCAAGGACCTCTCAAAAGAGAAGGCTGACGTAGTTTTCCATGTGGGCTGCAGCTACAGCTATGATGAAAAGCTTAACGGCACTGTTAAAACAGCTGTCGAGATCCTCAATAAAGCCGGAGTTGATTTCGGAATTATGGGTGATCATGAAATGTGCTGCGGAGCCAGAGTCTATTCGATGGGACATACTGACGAATATGAAAGACT
>QKCC01000048.1 GCA_003245835.1 Spirochaetales bacterium
TAATTCCGGCGTCAGAAGGGTCCCGTTTGATATCAGCTCAACCCTCGAGCCCTGCTTCTTCGCGCACCTTATCATCCGGACTATGTCGGGATGGCTCAGCGGCTCACCGAACCCGCCGAAAAACACCGAGGGGCGCGGATTGAACGGTTCAAGCCCTTCCATAATGCGGTCGAATGTTTCAGCCGGCATCTCTCCGAATGTTTCATCCCAGTTGTTCCTGACACAGGTGCGGCAGTCCAGGTTGCACCGGTTTGTGGGCTCTATGTAAAGTTTCTGCAGGCTGAATGCCTGTTTTGCAGGCGAGGCTTTTGCTGTTTTCTTCATCTATTATCCGCCGCCGTAGAGGATTCTGAACGAAATATGATCAACCTCCGACAGTACTGTCCTTGCGAGTGCTGATGAAGGCACTGCCAGGCCGTTGACAACGGTTCTGACAGGGCCTTTGGTTTTCCCGGTTTTCACATTGAAAAATCTTCCCCATGCCTCCGGGTTCTCCAGGCTCAGACGCGCAAGCAGATCAGAAAGGACTTCACCCTCTCTGATCTCTGTGCTTACAGTATAGGGCCCGACCCTTTTTGAAGTGAACCTGAATGACAGCGGCGGATAAATCTCGATTTCAACCATAGAAGGTCCAGGCTTATCTTGCAGCCATCTCCTTATACACATCTTTGAGGCCCAGTCTTTTGAGGGTCTTCGGCAGCGGTTTACCGTCCGTGTCCCAGCCCATTGTATCATAGTAGATGTCCAGCATCTTATCAAACTCGGGACTAATGGTTATGCCTTCGGCCGCGCCGTTAATCGGGGGCTGCCTGAGCCGGGGCGACACCGAATTGTGCTCCCTTGTATGACCGCAGCGAACGTTGAACGCGCGCATCATATTCATTACGCGCTCGCCGATTGTCGCGCAGTCCCTCCAGTCATATTTCCATCCGGTGATTGTATTAAGCATGGTTGCTATGGTCGTAAACTGAACGCCCGCGACAAACATGCAGATACCCAGGCAGTCGATGAAATGCCCTCTGCGGCCGGTTATTGCCTGGCCTTTTGCAATCAGGTCTCCCGAGAAGGCTTGTTCCGGGTCCAGAGCGTCTGCACCGATGGTATCGAGCAGATTCCCTACGTCTCCCATGTCGCCGGAGGGAATCGAACCCATGTCCGATACAGCCATCGAAAATACGATACTCCACATGCCGCGTCCGTCGTGCACATGCGGAGCGTTGCCCTTGTGGGTATAAACTGCAAAGTTCGGGGCTTCTCCGCCTATCTTCTGCGCTGCCCGGTAAACTCCGTCGGCAAGCAGTTCGCCGATGCCTTCTTCGCGGTTCGCGATTTTATAAAGAAGCTGCTCTATTGCTTCGACATTTCCCCAGCTCAGGTCGAGCCCGCCGCAGTCCTCTTTTGTCAGCAGGCCTTTTTCATAGCATTCCATTGCCAGGCCTACTGTGAATGCCTGTTCCTTCACGTCCATGCCGAGTTTGTCGTTGATGTGGTTAAGCCACTGCGAAGCATCGACATCGGTATTGAAGATCTGGCTGCTGAAGGCCGCGGTGCCTTCATATTCGGCTTCCTCAACCACCCGGCCCTTGCCTGGTCCGGATTTCAGCTCAATCGAATGGATATGCGCGAACCTGCACGCGTGGCAGGGCCTCGGTTTGCCCTTGAAATAATCACGCATGTAATCAGCGTTGAATTTTTTGTATTCGGGAAAAAGGTTAGTGGTCAGGTTCTTTACGGGAACAAAACTGCCTTCGTAGGACGCGTTGAACTGGCCGTTTGTCCCGAGCGAGGGGATCATGAATCCCCACATTGTTTCATAGGCCTCATCCCACCATTCCTTCACCAGTTCCTTGAAAAGTTCCGGGTTGTTTATCGGGATTTTCTGCGAGCCTTCAGCGACGACAGCCTTGACCTTTTTCATTCCCATTACCGTGCCGACGCCGTTCGTTGAACAGAGGTGCCCCTTGTCGCAGAATATTCCTGCATACCTGACCCCGCTTTCGCCTGCGGGGCCGATGCATGAAACACCCGCCTTCGGGTTGCCGACTTCCTCCTGAAGCGCGTCTTCCGTTTCCCATGTGTCTTTTCCCAGCAGGTGATCGGCCGGTTTAAGCTCAGCTTTTCCGTCCTTTATGTGAAGGTAAACCCAGCGTTTGGCTATTCCCTGAAAAATAATGCCGTCGACCCCGGCAGTCTTGAGCCTTGCCCCGAAGAAGCCGTTTGAATGTGATGCAACAAACATATTTGTCAGCGCGCCCCTTGTCGATACCGTGTATACGCCGGAGCCCGGGGCAGTAGTGCCGGTAAAAGGTCCGGTTGTATAGATCAGCCTGTTTTCCGGGCTGTCCCAGTCGACGTTTTCAGGTACTTCATCATACAGCAGTTTAACGCCGAGGCCTGTACCGCCGACAAAGGTCTTCAGTATCGCCTCGGGAATTTTTTCTTCAGTTATAACCTCATTTGTTAGATCAACACGCAGGATCTTTCCCATGTAGCCGCCGAGGCCGCCATTTCCCCTGGTTTTAATCTTTTTCTTTTTCTTGTCTTTCTTTTCCTTTTTTTTGGCAGGAAAAACCTTGCCGAGGCTGACCAGCAGGTTGGCAGGGCCTTCAAACTTGATTGCTCCGGAGGCGTATCCCTTAACACCGCTCATCTGACCGGTTACAAGCTGGTAGAAACATTCTGCATCGCGGTATTCAACAACGGCGTTGACCGGAGAAATTGTTTCTCCTTCTGAAAACTTGAACTCGCCCTTGTCTACAACCAGCTGCCAGACACCTCCGCCTTCACCTGGCACCTTGTAGGTAAGAACCGCCTTTTTTTTAAGTTTGAGCGCTTCCTCCCTGTCAAAAGCATTTGTCATGAAATCTATGGAATCTTTTCCTGTTGTCATATTTACAGCCCCTTTGTATTAAAGTCCGGTTCCGGCATCTTCTGTACTTTCAGCATAAAACTTTCGAATAAATTTTCACCGAGGAACCTCTGCAGGAACGGCATCATTGTTACATCCTTTCCGCCCACATACCTGATTTTCATTTTTTTTGCGTACAGTGCTTTGACGATGACCTTCGCGACCTCTTCCGGCTTGTTCTTGTTTTTGAGCATGCTGTTCATATAATCCATAGGTATTTTCAGTTTGTCGTAGTACAGGGTTTTTACATGCTGCGGCATCCGGTCCCAGGTGTCCTGCATATTCTTCTCGCTGTTTGCCGTCATCGGTGTTTCCATAGCGCCCGGTTCAATCGAAGTAGCCTGAATGCCGAAGATAGGCAGCTCATAGCGCAGCGAGTTCGTAATACCCTCAACAGCATATTTGGATATTGCATATATTCCGGAAAAGCAGGTCGGAACGCGGACACCGCTCGTTGAGACATTCACTATACGGGCTGGTCCGTACCTGCGCAGCAGCGGCAGAAAAACCTGGATTGTCCGAAGTGTTCCGAAGATATTCATCTCAAACAGTGCCCGGATTCTGTCCTCCGATACGCCCTCAATGATTCCGCCCGCAACACCCGCGAGTCCCGCGACATTGACCAGTGCGGCAAGTCCGCCGCTCCCGATTTCCTTGTCGAGCCGCGCGTACATTTTTAAAACATCTTCCCTGTCGGTCAGGTCGACTACTATCGGGGTGATGCCGTGTTTTTCCATGACATCGGCAGACTGGCCCGGAATCATTGTTCCGTAAACCTTCCATCCTTTCTCTTTCAGCATGACAGCGGTTGCCTGTCCCAGGCCTGTTCCCGCACCTGTGACGATTGCAGTCTTAATTGAGGATTTTTTTGTTTCCATAAACGCTCCTTCCGTTTAAGGCGCCTTGACGTTACATCTGAAACACCTTAAATTTTATCATACATCCGGGCGCCGGGCATGGCAAATAAAAGTACGGCGGTTGTTACAATAAGGAGAGAGTGTAATGCCTAACCAGTATAATCTTAACCAGAAAAAGCTGACCATTCAGAGTATTGAAGAGGCAATGATAATCCTTCTGAAAGATAAACCGCTTAAAGATATCCGCATCAATGAGCTTTGCACCAGGGCAGGCGTTTCGAGGATGGCATTCTACAGACATTTCGGCAGTATAAAAGATGTGATAGTGCAGTATCTGAAGGATCAGCAGTCGGAGTTTTTGGGCCGGATACGGCTGCAGGCGAATTTTGACCAGACATCGATCGGCTATGAATACCTGAGCCTGATAGAACGCGACAAGGAATTCTACAAGTCGATCTTTGATGCCGAACTGCAGTGGGTGCTGATGGATTTTATGGTTGAGGGTATCAACTTTGTGAACAGCGAGTTTCTGCATTCGGTTTACAGCGATCAGCTTCAGAAAGAATATATGCTGAGCTTCTATGCCGGCGGGTACATCTCACTCTTTGCCAAATGGCTGAAGCATGACTGCCGGGATTCCAAGGAAGAGATCCTTGATCTGATGCTTCTTCACCTGGATTATCAGAAACCTGATGTTTAATAGTCAAGCATTAGTCAACGCGACCAAGTTTCATAGCAGCATACACTCAGAATTTGTCTTATCCCCGTAATGGATCTATAATATCAGGCAGACATCCTTGTAACAGCTTCTATGATATTTTACAGGGGGTTTGTATGGGTGATAAAGTAATCGAAAAGTCTATTCGTAATTTTGTAGGCAGTCTTGAATCCGGAAATCTGGAAGAAGCACTGCAATTTTTTGATGAAAACTGCGAATGGATCACGAATGAGGGAACTTTCAAAGGCCGCACTGCAATTGAATCATATCTTAAATGGATGAAGTCAGCTCTTGAAGGTATCAAATTTCAGGATGACGGTATCGGTATCATAACAGATCACGATAAGGCCGTTTATCAGCATATCTATAAAGGCACATATTCCGGCAGGCCTGTGGAAGTTCACTCTGTGTGTACCTACCGATTTTCCGGTAATAAATGTACTTACCACTCGACGGTGTCCGATCGACTGGCGACCGCGCACCAGGCTGCCGGAGCATTTTCCGGTCTCGCGGTCGACGCTGTGATTAAGCAGGTAGAGAAAGGCCTTCACTGAGGTTAAGCGTCAAAGTTCTCCAGAAAGTGCTCCTGCCCGACATAATTTGTTTCATTAATCAGCTGCCCGTTTTTGTAATATCTTACATAGGGAATCAGGTCGTTGCCGAATTTTGTTTCCTTAACTTTCATAAGCTTATATGAATAAGGTTTGATGTTATAGCATTGATAATAAACGGTAATATCCTCATCGAGCTTCTTCAGCCAGGTTTTCATGGCAACCCATTGCGGGCACCAGTTCTGCGTCAGAACAACAGCTACCCTGCCTTTGGTATTTATCAGTTCGGAAGGAATCTCACCGTTTTCGATTATATGCTGAGCCTGTTCGTCTGTGATCTCAATCATGTATATATAATAATCTCTATGTTGATTTTTAACAATAGTAATAATTATATTTAGGTGTAGAATAGAAAGATGAACAGGAGAATCGAAATGGATAAAAAGATTACGAGGTGGGAACTTTCAGGGATCCTTTTAATTTTCGGATTCGGAACTACCCTGCATTTCTGGTTTGCATGGACCGGTTACTGGCACCCGATTGCGGTGATAGCTGCAGTAAACGAAAGTACCTGGGAACATTTCAAAATGGCATTCTGGCCCGGCCTGGTTTTCGGAATAATCGAGTATTTTAGATGGGGCAGGGAGCTGAAGAATTTTTTTATTGCCAAATTCCTCGGACTTATTGCTATGCCTTTGATTACAGCCGGCCTTTTCTACGGTTATACGGTATTCTGGCATCACAATCTGCCCGCCGATATTGCTGTTTTCTTTGTATCCATTGCCGGGGGGCAGCTTTTGAGTATGTATATCCTTGGAAAGGGCAGGCTTAAATCATCCGGCTTTGTTTATGCGGGTATTATCGGACTGCTGCTGATGACTGCAGCGTTCTCCACACAAAGCTATTTTCCCCGGCACAATTTTCTGTTCCTGCATCCCGAGGGCGGCGGCTACGGGATACTCGAACATTACGATGATCATGACCATCTCGAACAGGAGCAGGCTGATTAGTTATAATAGCTGAATGAATACTGCCCAGATCTTTAACTTCATTGCGCTCCTATCCGGTGTTTTCAGCATCGGTGCTGTTACTCTTCTTTATCTGCAGCGCCGGACTGTGATTCTGCGGCTTGTTCTTCTGTTTCTTGTAAGTCTGGTTCTGATAATTTTTGCTGCGCTGGCCGCAGAATCTTCACAGGACCAGGGCGAAAGGGTATCGATCGCAGCTGCGTTCGCGGGGATTACGGGGATGATTCTGAACATTTTTATCGTGCCTCATCTTACCGCAGCAGTCTGTTCCCGGTCCATTGAACAGCCGATTCGAGCGCTTTTGTGGGCATGGAACGGGATTCTGCTTTCCGCCGGACTGATATATCCGTTTCTTGGAGATCCGGCCCCCGTATTTACGATAATGAACATTCAGCTTGTTGTTACAATCACTGCGTCAATTATTTTTATGGCGGTAAACCTCAACGGTATTCCCAGGGCAGGATTACGAAAAAGTGCTGCCGTCTTTCTGGTTATAAGCGCGGTTTTTCTGGTGCTGCTGGTTTTTGATATGCTGATTACAAGGTTTGCTATCAATCAGTTCAGCTTTTTTGACGGTCTGAGCCTGCCGCTGTACATTCTGGCGCTGAATGCGGGCAGTTTCATCTTTGCCGAACGGGTACTTGATACAGAGCCGCTGCTGCAGAGAGGACGCATAACGGAGGCCTGCCGCAGCGAGTATGCGCTGACTGAAAGAGAGACCGAGATCATTGAAGCCCTGCACAGCGGAAAGACAAACAGGGAGCTTTCGGAAGTGCTGTTCATATCGGTAAAGACGGTTGAAAATCATCTTTACAATATCTACCGCAAAATGGGAGTTAAAAACCGTGTTCAGCTTCTGGGCACTCTGAAAAGCTGGACAGAAGAAAGAAGGGAGTAAATTTGCAGTTTTTTAACCCGGCACGTTAAAATGGGTGTTTTCCCTCATGGTATTTTCATCGCTGCAGTACTAAAATCCGGTTATATTTTACTGAACTGGAGAAGATTTTATGAAAAATCAGCCGCTGAGAAGGAAGATCCGTGGTATCACTACTGTATTTTTTCTGCTGACCTTTCCGGCATATTTTTATTACCTGTCGCCGATGATACCAATTGCCGGAAGTCTTGAAGGAATTATTACCGGAAGTCTCGTTGTGTTTGTTCTGCTTTTTATTATCAGCCTTTTTCTGGGCCGTGGGTTCTGTTCATATGTATGTCCGGCAGGCACGCTGCAGGATTTGGTCGGCACAGTCCGGACAAAATCATTCCCGCGACGCGGGGCCGGCTGGATTAAATACGTGATTTGGGCTGTATGGCTTGGAGTACTGTTTTTTTTCTTCAGAAGGGCAGGGGGATTTAAAGGCATTGTCTTTGCCTTTCAGACCCGAAACGGTCTCTCGGTAACCGACGCCGGCAGTCTGATTGTATATCTTATGGTTGTGCTGCTCTTCTTCCTTATGGCATTGATTTTGGGCCGCAGGGCAGCATGTCACAGTATCTGCTGGATAGCGCCGTTCATGGTTCTCGGACGCAGGCTGGGCCTTCTCTTTGGACTGCCTTCGCTGAAGGTGAATAGTACGGTTGATGAGTGTATAGAATGCGGCAGGTGCAGCAGTTTATGTCCGATGAGTCTCGATGTACAGAAGTTTCAGCAGAAAGGCAGTATTAAATCGGCAGACTGTATTCTCTGCGGAAACTGTATAGACGGCTGTCCAAAGAACATCCTCTCGTTCAGCTGGAAGTAAGCCGGGTCCCGAAAGAAATAAAAACTGCTTTGCGGATTGCTTCATAGTCTGTATAATCTTATGCAGATAAGATGACAGGCGCAGCCGCAGGCATTCTGAAAATAATAATTTTTCTTGTACTCGGTTTTATCCTCAGGAAAACAGGTGTTCTCAAGAGCCGGGATGTCGACGGGATAAAGAAGATTATCCTCAATCTTGCCCTTCCGGCTCTGCTTTTTCTTTCTTTCTCAAAACTCGATTTCAGCCTGAAATTAATTCCGGTTATTGCAGTAGTATTCGCTATAAATTTTATAGCTTTCTGGATAGGTGTGTTCTTAAATAAAACCCTGTTGAAAAAAAGCAGGATCATTCCTCTCTGTATAAGCACTATAAATTTCGGCCTTGTGGGAATGCCGCTCTATGAGGCGATATTCGGAATTGAAAATCTGAACCACTATGCGAAGCTTGGTGTAGGTAATGAACTCTTCGCATGGTTCGTTTTTTATTTTCTTTTCAGATGGCACCTGACAAAAGGGACCTCGGGGAAGGGACTCGATTTAAGTGTCCTTAAGGCGCCGGTAATTTGGGGGCTTGTGCTCGGCTGCCTGTTCAGTATATTGGGAATTGATATGGCTTCCGGCAGTAATTTTGCTGTGTTCGGTGTTTACAGAAGCATCGAAGGGCTTTCCGGACTGGCGAGCCCGCTGATACTGATATATGTAGGGTATAATATTTCAATCTCGGGGGCATATCTCAGACAAAGTCTGAAAATAACCCTTACGAGATTTATAGTAATGATGACGACAGGGTATTCGCTGAAAGCCCTGGTTCTGGACAGGTTCATTGAGCCGACCGTCTACTCGAACGCTGCTTTCTTTCTGCTTATCACTTTGCCTGCAATTTTTTCAATTCCGATTCTTGCAGCAGATTATCTTGAAGAAGATGAGGTTGTTACTGTCAACAATACGCTCGTACTGCATACTCTGCTTACAATTATAATTTTTGCGGTGTACACCATAATCTTTATCGTTTGAGTCCAGCTTAACTGATGGTATCCCGGATCAGTTTATATATAGTTCTTCACCGTCATAAGTGATGCTGTAGGTTTTTTCGACAGATTTCGGGTGCCTTTTCAGAAACATCTCTGCCGGTGCCGAAGATAATTCATCAAGTATTTCCGGACGCCACAATAATTTGACCCTGAAAACATCTCCCGGGCTGCAGTATGCCGCTTCGGCCGTTCTGCTCCATATTATGAAGTTTTCAATAGGAGGGAACAGACTGACCCTGTCTGCTTTTTTAAACAAGCCGGACAGGAAGGCTGGGATATCATCGCTGCGGCGATTTGCCCAGGCTGCAAACAGTGCTGACGGCCTCATTCCGACAGCATCTGCCGCGGCCGAAAACCATGCGAACGACTGTTCCCTGTTGTACAATGCGTCGCAGGCCGCGGTTATTTCCGCCGCCCGCTGAAGATCACTTTCCGGGAAGCTGCTGTTTGAAATCAGTTCATAATCAGGAAAACCGCTGTGCCTGAGGCTAAGCTTGTCCGCCTTGTCGTAGAGCTCTGTTCCGGGCAGTACCGACAGCGGGAAGATGTCGATGTTATTGGGTACACAGCCTACCGCAAAATCAATTGATTCACAGAATGCATCGAAGCTGTCGCCGGGCAGCCCGTAGATCAGGTCAATACCGAAGCTCAAGCCGAAGTCGGACATCATCCGGCAGCCCGCTTTGAACTTTTTCCTGCTGAAGCTTCTGTTCAGATGAACCAGGGCGTCACTGTTTACTGTTTGAAGCCCTATCTGCAGCGACGAATCAATTTCAGCCAGGAGTTCACAGATTTCGATACTCATGAGTTCGGCACGGATTTCGAAGGTGTAATGAGCGTCGGGACAGTACTTGATAATCAGTCTTAAAATTTCTTCTGCCCTGCTGCGGTTGTAGTTGAAGGTGGGATCAAGGACCCAGATTCGTTCTACGCCTTTTTTTCTGAAAAGCTTTAATTCTTCGATTATTCTTTCTGGTTTAATATTCCTGACAGAACCGTCACCGCGTGACTCATAACAGAATGAACAGTTAAATGGACAGCCCCTGGATAGTTCCCATAGTATACCCTCGCGGCCGCGATCATTCGTCAGTGCATATTCATACGGTGAGTGCATCGCTGATAAGTCGGAAGCTTCAGAATCAAGAATAATTGAGGTTTCTGATTTACCGTCAGTTATGGACCTGATGAGTTCGGGTAAAACGGTTTCGCCCTCTCCCCGGACTATGTAGCTGAAAACACCGCTGTCGGCTATATCCTCGGCAGCAGCTGTTGCCTGGGGCCCGCCGGCAATTGTAATTATTCCGGGTGAAATTCTTTTAAGTTCGGATGCAATTTGTATGCACGCTGCCGCATTCCAGATGCAGACTGTAAAACCCGCAACATCCGGTGATGTGGACAGAATTTCTTTCGCTGCGGCTTTGGGATCCGCCGGCAGGTAGAACTCGGCAAGGCTGATGTTGTTTCCGTTTAAACTACCGTCCGCACAGAGCGCTGTTTTTAACATTGCCGCAGCAAGCGGAAAGGACGGCGGGGACTTTTCGACATGTATTGAAACAAGGGTCATCTTCATAATTGCATCCGATAGAATTATTTGTAAATCTTATAGTTTGATTAATATCAGTGATGTGTTACTATGATTCTATATGAAAAAGTATGCTTTATCAATTGAAATCCCGTTAAACCGGACTCTTAAACTGGAATGCTGTCTCGATGAATTGCTTAATTCACCGGATGTATACTGTTATTCACGGCATTTGAAAAAGGATGATACCTCAACGGAAATTCTGGAAGTCCTGAAAATCAGTTTTTATCTCTGAAATTTAACCTTTTTCTAACATAATACAGTGGAAATTCACATCTAAATACGCGATATTACTAATGTACCCTGAGGAAGGGGTAAAACGTGTATTTGTCAAGAAAAAGTTTTAAAAAATATTGACTTTTTTGATAAAAAGTATTATTTTATCGATATTAAACGAGCTCATAAGGAGTAAACATGAGTAACAGAACAGAAGCAGCTAAAACGATGAAGGTCATGTTCGAGAAAGAAGGTATGACTTTTGCTAACGAGGATGGATGGAACGCCCTTGCAGAGCATGTGGATGTTCATAACCGGTATTTAAACGAACAGCTTAAATACAACGTAAGCTGGGACGATGCATTATTCTCATGGTATGAGAATATATATACACCGCTCAAGAGAGCGATATCTTCCTGGTCCGTGAAAACAGCATTTTCTGAGTATGAAATAGGCGAGCTTTATCTTGCAGTTTCAGACCACTGGTTTTACCTGAAAGAAAGATACCCTGAAATCGATGCTGATACAGCGGCGGCTAATTTTGTAAGAACATACAAAGACGGAATCACAAGGTTCTTCTCAAGATTCCTGTATACGAACAGAACACACAAACAACTGAGTTTTTCATAGAGAAAATATCATTGCGCAAGGCTGCTCCGGTATGGAGCAGCTTTTTTTTTACCACTGCGCCGGAAAATAGCTTTCTACATTCTTAAGTGTGATGATCCGCTTCGGAAGGTATTTAATAGGTTCCGGCTTCAGCCCGTTAAAATATTCAAAAGCTGTTTCAAGCGGCAAGGCTCCGGCACTTTCGGCAGACTGCATTGTTTCTACATCGAGAGTCCCGCTTCGGATGCCGGTAATTCCGGCTTCGGAATTACCGAAGGCTGCTATCACTTCCGGTCTGCAGCCGGCCTTTTTAAACTCATCGATTACAACCTCCTGGAAGAGGTCGTTTCCCAGAACCAATCCCTTGACCCTGCTGCCGTACCCGGCAGCCCATTCCGCTGCACGTGTTCTTAAAGCCTCTTTATCACCGCCGTTGTCAAAGATATCCAGACATTTCATACCCGGCGCTGCAGCTGAGAGCTCAGTGATTATACCATAGCTCTTTGCGAAAAAGGTTTCAGAACCAGGTTCGGTTGAAGCTATGCAGTATTCCCCGGTTTTATTCATCAGGTTCGAGAACCCCCGTGCGAGTATTCTGGCCTGTCCCCAAAGATCGGGCCCCGTAGCCGATACAACATATTTGTACCCGTCCATTTCAGGCATCCAGCTGCCCGTAATCACCGGAATATTCCTGTTATATAATTTTTTCAGCCATTCAGTACTTTCTTTTACATCTGCCGGTGTGTAAATTAAAAGATCCGGTTTTCTTTTCAGTAAATTCGAGAGCTGCATACGCTGTTTCCCGGGATCATTTTCTGCGGAGAGAATTTCCAGATTCAGTTTAAACTGTTCGGCATATTTCTGCATGCCCCTGCAGTATGCCTCGAAATACGGGTTGCAGGAATCCGGGACAAGCGCAACAATTTTTTTTCCATCAGCTCCATCAGCCTCGGATTCCGGCATCGGCAGCTTCCCGACCTTCCATCCGCCGTATTCCATGTCCCACCATCTTCCGGGATTTGTTTCGGGCAGCAGCTCCGGGTTTTCAGGTCTCGGCGGTATCTTCTTCCGGCTGCTCTCGGATATAATAAGAGCCTGCCCGTCTTTGGATTTCAGACTGCTGACATCAATTGTTTTAAACAGTTCAATCTCATTATCCATTATTTTAAGATTTTCCGTATTTCTTGAACCGAGAGCGGAAACAACATTAACCGCCCCTGTTATTTCATTAATACCGGCTGATGTCTCTTCAAGCGAAGCCGAGTTCTGTCCGGAAAGGTTACCGAGATTGACCATTGATTTTTCGATGTTGGAACTTTTTTCCCTGATAGTAATCGAGCTGTTTCTTACATCCGCAGTAATGCTTACCATCGAGTTCAGCGCATCGGTCACCTGGGATGTACCTGCGGCGAGCTCCTGAAGTCCGCCGGTCATCTCGTTCATACTTGATGCGACATCTCCGATGCTTCCTGTCATATCGTTTATTGATATACCCATACTCTGGGTCAGTTTTGCGGAGTTTTGTATATTGCCGATTATCAGCGCCAGATTGCTTGCAATGCCGCGCGCATTGCTTGAAGTAGTTTCTGCGAGCTTTCTGATCTCGTCTGCAACGACTGCAAAGCCCCTGCCGGCGTCGCCCGCATGTGCTGCTTCAATAGCCGCGTTCATTGCCAGAAGGTTTGTCCGGTCCGCTACATCATTGATAACCTGAATAAGGTCGCTGATCAGATCAGCGCTTGAGGCGATTCCTGTAATAACCCGGAGGGTTTCCTCCATATCGGTTTCGCTTCTTTTTGCGGTAGTTTCAAGCTGTTTGATAATTCCCTGTTTTGATTCGGCAATGCTGCTGATGTTTGTAACGCTTGCAATCATTTCTTCTACAGCGGCTGAAGATTCATTTACCGCAGAGGACTGCTCTTCAATACGGGTTACAATGTTTTCGAGCAGGTTTTCGATTTCCTGAACTTCCTGCTTCACGTTCAGAACATCATTATTGAGAAGTCCCCCGTTTTTTTTAAGGTTCTCCATCGCGGCGCCCATCTGCTCAACAACAGCACCTATATCTGAACTTTTCGCAGCGAGTTTCTCGCCAATCTTCCGGCTCTCGTTCGAGACACCCTTCATTCTATAGATTATATCGTGAACCCTTGAAATGAAGGTATTCACGTTTTTCCCGAGAATCCCCATTTCGTTATGTGATGTAAGCTTAACCCTTTTTGTGAGATCACCATCGCCTTTTGAAATCGCAGATATGCTCTTAATCAGCGTGCTTACAGGAACAACAACGGCCCTGGCAGTGAAAAATGCAATCAAGAGCCCGGCTGCTATAAGGACCAGGAATGCTGTAGAGATTTGAATCAGGAATGACTTCATCAGTTTGTTCTGTTCAGCGGTGTTTATTTCCATTTCCAGGCTGATTGCCGAACCGGCATTCTCTAACGCGGTTATCGCGTTGTAATTTATGAGTGAAAGGTTTCGGCCGTTACTTTCATTCAAAGATCTTATCGCCGCGGCTGATGCCGGGTCTGCAGCCGCTGATTCGGCTTTTCTTGATTTGATTATGCTCTCGATAGTATCCGAATAATCATTGGTCATTTTCATTATCGAATGTATCGACGATTCCAGATGACTTGCTGCGGTCTTCATACTTAGAACCGCTGTTCGAAAGTCGGCCTCTTCTGTACCCAAATCTATTGTCAGCATGCTGTTAAGTGCCAGCTGCGATTCAAGGTAATAAACCAGAAAATCTGAAATATATTTTTCCTGCTGCTCGAGTTTGTTAAAAGCAGAAAGGGTATTCTGCATCTTTATCATACTGAAGTAGGTAGTTAAAGCTATTATGCCCGAGAGGATTATAACTGCTGAAAATCCGGCAGCTATGGTTATCTTTAGAGATAAGCGCCTAAGTTTCATATTCCACCTGTGTGCTGATTTTTTGACGATTCTGATATAGGTTAATATTTTGTAATAAGCAATCCGCTGAAAGGAATCTTTACCGGCTCAATTTTCCCGGATATTCCTGACAAGACTGCTCAGTATAATAGAATTGTCATATTCAACGCAAGTGATCCAGTGGTATTGTTTCAGAATCTTAATATAATATTTCAGTTTCCTTTAATATTTCGAATTTCCCAGCACCTGTGAATTGATTTCTTTCTTGTGAAATCGGGATCGAGCGTACGTTCAGTGATGTCGGTTATCATGAATTCGGTCATCAGCTGTTCACTCATTTTGAATTTCCTGAAGTTGTTGCAGAAGAGAAGCACACCGTCTGTGCTCAGTCTGGAGGCGACAGTTCTGATAAGGTTTTCATGATCCCGCTGTAAATCAAAAATATCATTTCTGTCCTTGGAATTTGAGAATGTGGGCGGATCAAGAAAGATAAGATCCCAACGGCCAATGGATTTCTCGAGCCATTGCATACAGTCGCTTTTAACCCTGGTGTGTGCTTCAGAAGAAAAACCGTTAAGCTGCATATTGGATTCAGCCCAGTCAAGATAAGTTGAGGAAGCATCCACAGAGGTTGTAGATACAGCCCCGCCGGCTGCCGCATAGACCGATGCGGTTCCCGTATAGCAGAAAAGGTTCAGAAAGCTTTTCCCCTCTGCGCTTTCTTTGATCAGCTTGCGGATAGGCCTGCTGTCGAGGAAGATTCCTGTATCGAGATATGTTTCTGTGTCAATATAAAATCTAAGTCCGTGTTCCCTTATTATTCTTCTGCGTGCCGAGCCGTAATCCCTTTCTTTTTTTTCATACTGGCTGCTGCCGCGCTGTTTCTTTCTCTGTTTGAGCTTCACCTGTTTTTCATCAAGTTCAAGCCATGACTGAACTGCCTGAACCGCCTCGTTAAGCCTTACCGCTGCCGCGACGGGGTCAATTGTTTTCGGCGGGGCATATTCCTGAATTACGGCTTCGGGCGGGTAGATATCTACAGCGACTGAGTATTCAGGCATGTCGGCGTCATACAGCCTGTAGCATTCTGCAGCGCCTGAGTTAATCCATTTCTTCAGCTGTTTGGCATTTTTCTTCAGCCGGTTGTACATCATCTGCGCTCCCGGTGAAAGTTCCCCGAAGGAAG
Organism: Spirochaetales bacterium; assembly: GCA_003245835.1. Lineage (GTDB taxonomy): Bacteria > Spirochaetota > Spirochaetia > UBA9216 > UBA9216 > Thalassospirochaeta. The sequence continues at coordinate 15,323 of QKCC01000048.1, forward strand.
GGTAACTGCGGTCGGACTCCTTAGCGTCTGGAATAGCCTCAGCTGCACCTGGCCGGCTGTCTTCAGGACGGTTCTCAAAGATCCTGAACTGGGCCAGGATGCAGCGGATGCCGCCGTTATATACTGTATTAATCTTTTCGGCCCTGAGTCCCACGGCCTCTGAAAGTTCGCGATGGCCGGTCAGAAGCGCTATTTTCCAGCCTGAATACTTCTTCTTAAACACTTCACCCATTTTAAGGTAGAACAGAAGCATGTCGTCATTCTTGTTCAGCCGTTCTCCGTACGGGGGATTTACCGCAATAAAGCGGCTGATTTCCGGGGCTTCCTTGTCATCCTGCTGCGCCGGAGACGGCGGCCCGCCTTTGAAAAAATCGTCCTTACTGATGTCGATAAGGCCTGCTTTATACAGTTCTGCTGCAGCGCTGTTTCTGAGGTTGGTCCTTGCTGCCGTGACTGCAGCCGGGTTGAGGTCCCTGCCGAAAAACAGCGGTTCTCCCGCGGCGGTTTTAATCAATGCAGCGATGCCGGTCCTGCGCCGCTGTTCCGCCTCAGCTTTCAGCTTTGACCACAATTCGGGACGGTGGTGCAGCCATTTTTCAAAACCGAACCTTTTCCGGCTGATTCCGGGTGCTGTATCTGACGCAATCAAGAGTGCTTCCGTAATCAGTGTTCCCGAGCCGCACATCGGATCGAGGAACATAAACCTGGACGAGGCTGCATCCCTGTCCCAGCCCGAACGGAGCAGGACGGCTGCAGCTGTATTTTCCCTGACGGCTGCCTTGACTGTCTCAATTCTGTAGCCGCGTTTGTGCAGCCCGGCGCCCGAAAGATCTAGTGCTATAGCCGCGCGGGTGAGCGTTATATGGATATTGAGCCTTATATCGGGATTGTCAGTATCGACTGACGGCCGTTTGCCGGTAAGTTTTCTTGCCCGGTCAACAATCCCGTCCTTTACCGACAGGGCCGCGTAGGCCGGTGTGCAGATCTTTGTTTTTGTAAGGTTGGCGTCAACCGCAATAGTGGCATTCGCACTGAAATGGTTTTCCCACTCGAAACCTTCCGCTCCGGCTTTTATATCTTCCGGTTTTTCAGCGTCGAAGGATACTAATGGAAAAAGAATTCTGTTCGCAATCCGCGACCACAGGCATGCACGGTACGCCGTCTCGATGCTTCCGTTGAAACCGGCGCCGCCGTGGGCCATCTGTATTTCGGTCGCTCCGAACGATTCGAGTTCGGTTTTCAGAAGTTCTTCAAGATAAACCGGGCATGTGGCAAAAAATGTATAAATTTCCATATTACGTTTTTATATCCTGCTATTTAAGTGTCGTGCTGATAAACGATGTCAGAACCTGAAGCGCCATCTGGTTGTAGCCGCCTTCGGGAATAATCAGGTCGGCAAATGCCTTGGTCGGCTCGATGAACTCAATGTGCCCGGGTCGGACAACTTCGAGGTACTGCTTGATGACGGAGTCGACGGTTCTTCCCCGTTCTTCTATGTCGCGTTTCATTCTTCGGATGAACCTGACATCGGACGGCGTATCTACAAAGAGTTTCAGATCGACAATATCCCTTATACGCCTGTCCGAATAAATCATTATTCCTTCGTAGATTATTACCTTCTTGGGTTCGACCCTGACGGTGTTGTCCGATCTGCAGTGATGGACAAAATCATACTGCGGCATGTCGACAGCCCTGCCGTTTTTCAGTTCCATAAGCTGTTCATAAAGCAGATCCGTATCGAACGCATCGGGATGATCGAAGTTGAACGCAGTAATGTTCCGGTTGTTTATATGCTTGGCTGATTTATAGTAGTTATCCTGGGGGATGAAGACGAAGTCGGGTACGATTTCTTCTATCTGCCTTACTATTGTTGTTTTGCCCGAACCCGAGCCTCCGCAAATGCCTATAATGTATGTTCCATCCATGGTGTAAGTATAGGCAATTTAAACGGAGTTGTCGAGCTTGCGGATGACTAATTGAACGGAAGGATTAACGAACGCTGCGCCCCTGTTTGAGCCAGTTCAGGGCGAGTCCGAACCATGTACCAAGGTTCAGCCCCTCAAGTTCTTCCGGGTTTCGTACTCTTTCATTTCCCAGGGACATCGCATGACCGCCGTGCTGATAGAAGTGGAACTCACATTCCGTTCCGGCTTTGTTCAAGGCTGAGGCGAGGTTCAGATAATCGGTAACAGGCACAACCCTGTCTTCCTGTGTTCCCCAGATGAAGGTTCTCGGAATGCCGGGGCTGATATGATTCAACAGGTTGAATTTTTCCCGTTCTTCCGGGGTCAGCCCTGTTTTACCGGCCATTATTTCCACAGAATAAAAGCCGTCGGGGCCCGGCATATGATCTTCCGAAGGGTTTGACAGCGTTACTGCCGGGTAGCCCAAAACTATATTGGCCGGTCTGAAAACCGAATAATCATTGCGCTGGCCCAGGAGTTCGCTGCTGCTGTAAAAAAGACCGAGACTTAATGCGAGGTAGCCGCCGGCACTGAAGCCGGTAATGCTGACGTCATCCGGATCAATCCCGAACTCATCTGATTTCTCCTTAATGAGTTTAACTGATGCGGCGGCCTCGCGTAATGCGGCCGGAAAGGGGTTTTCTATTCCAAGTGAGTAGTTCAGCACAAACACGCAGTATCCTGCATTCAGGTATGCTACAGCGACGGGTTCCGCTTCACTGTCTGCCAGAACCCGGAAACCGCCGCCGGGGCAGACAATCATTGCCGGACGAAGGCTTCCCGGCTGTTTATTTTTTAATTCAACAGGAAGGTAGCCGATTAATTCTGCTGCGGATGATTCTACAGGCTTAAATTTAATATATTTCATGGCACCATTATAAGGATGCGTTGGAACAAATCAATAAATGTTCATACAGATAGTTTCGATTTCTTTTTGAGCTTGAAATTCTATCTGCCTGAGATTATTATAAAACGACCGAACAGTCGGAGACGCTGTATCGGTTTTCATCACGGGAACCCGCCTCCTCGCGGGGACATTCTATGTAGGAGAAGCAGATGATCTGGAATGAAAAAATTGAAACGATGCCCCAATCCGACCTCGAGAAAATGCAGGTTGAGAACCTTTCAAAACTGGCAGAAACACTCTATAAAAAGGTCGATTTTTATAAGAAGAAATTTGATGAAGCAGGTGTGAAGCCCTCGGATATTCAGAGTATCAAAGATATTGCAAAACTGCCGTTCACAACAAAAGACGAACTCAGGCTCACGTATCCGTACGGCCTGCTGGCTGTAGATGAAACCGAAATAGTCGAGATCCACCAGTCTTCCGGAACTACGGGAACACCGGTCGTAGACGCATACACTCAGAAGGATATTGATATCTGGTCTGAAGGAATGGCCCGATGTCTTACAATGGCCGGGGCAGGCAAGGGCGATGTTATACAGAACGCCTACGGTTACGGACTTTTTACCGGCGGACTCGGCGTGCACTACGGTGCCCGGGCAATCGGGGCCAACGTAATTCCGATATCAGGCGGAAACACCGATCGTCAGCTGAAGGTTATGAAGGATTTCGGCGCAACATTTCTGACATGCACCCCCTCATATTCGCTGTATATTGCAGAATTCGCAGCTGAGCAGGGAATTTCTATGAAAGATATGAAGGTAAAGGCCGGCGCATTCGGCGCAGAACCCTGGACCGAAGAGATGCGCAGAGAGATGGAAGCCCACCTGCATCTGGACGCGTATGATATTTACGGACTAACCGAGATTATCGGGCCCGGCGTTGCAAATGAATGTGAATGCAAGGACGGCCTGCATGTGAATGAGGACCTGTTTTACCCTGAAATTATCAATCCCGAAACTGGTGAAGTGCTGCCTGACGGACAGAAGGGCGAGCTTGTGTTTACAACACTCACGAAGGAAGGGACACCGATCCTGAGGTACCGCACACGCGATATTACTTACCTTACAAGGGGGACCTGTTCATGCGGCAGGACTTCGGTAAAAATGCATAGACTTATGGGAAGGACCGATGATATGCTGATTATACGCGGCGTCAACGTCTTCCCGACACAGATCGAAGAGATCCTTGTGCAGATGGAAGAAACTCAGCCGCATTACCAGATAGTCGTGGACCGCGGGCAGAAGCACCTTGATGAGGTCGAGGTCTGGGTCGAGGTTAAGGATGAATTCTTTTCAGACGAAACAAGAAAGATGGAGGGGCTGAGATCCCGGATTAAGGATGAAATGAAGCATAAACTCGGCATAAGCGCCGTGATTAAGCTGATGGAGCCTAAATCGATAGAGCGAAGCATCGGAAAGGCAAAACGGGTAGTAGACAAGCGTAACCTATAGGAGTGTATAAATGGCATTAAAACAGATTTCAGTCTTTTTAGAGAATAAATCGGGCAGGCTTGCCGAGGTAAGCGCGTTAATCAGCAATGCCGGAATAAATTTCCGGGCAATCAGTATTGCCGATACCGCTGATTTCGGTATTCTCAGGATGATCGTCGACAAACCTGACGATGCCCTTAAGCTGCTTGAGACAAACGGTTTTACGGCGAAAGAAAACCTTGTGCTCGGTGTTGAGGTGGATGATCATCCGGGCGGAATGGCCGGCGTTATGAAGCTTTTTGACGAGAACAATGTAAACATCGAATATCTTTATTCCTCTCTCGAGAGCGGGACCGAGAAAGCGGTTATTATTTTCAAGGTTGAGGATGTTCAGCACGGAATTAAAATCCTTGAGAAGTATAACGTCAGCAGGATATCTCATTTTTAGCATGATATGGCTGTCGGTATGAAAATTTCACGATTCGCAGGCGCTGCATTAATTGCAGTGTCTGTTTTTTTTACATCATGTTCTACTCCGGCTGTTTATACGGATGCGGACCTATCCTCGGGTGTTGTTCTGTCGGAAGCGGGCGGAAACTATACCCTTAAATCGTCGGCTCAGCCCGCTGATGCGCCTGTTTTGATTTTTTATCCCGGTGGGCTTGTTGACGAAGGCGCCTACCTGCCTGTTCTGAGTATGATCGCTGCCGGAGGCGTCGAGATTGTCCTTGTGTCCATGCCGCTTGACCTTGCGGTCTTTAATCAGAATGCAGCGCTCGGTATTGCGGAAGACTACAGCGGCAGGGCTATTTACATAGCGGGACATTCGCTCGGAGGCGTGATGGCCGCCGGAGTATGCAGCAAAACCCCGGAAACATTCAGCGGGCTTGCGCTTTGGGCTTCGTACACAACCGAGAAAAACGACCTCAGCGGAAGCGGACTCCGCGTTCTGTCGCTCAGAGGCAGCCGGGACGGGGTAGCCGCGCCTGAAGAAATTGCAGCCGCGGATTATCTGCTGCCTGCCGATACGGTAATTACAGTGATAGAAGGCGGCAACCATTCCGGTTTCGGTTCGTACGGGCCCCAGAAGGGAGACCTTGAAGCCAGCATAACTAAAGATGAACAGCACCGGATAATCGCTGAGAGCATGCTTCTATTTATCAAATAATCCGAATAAGGGCTTCTATCGTTTAATTCGCGGCTGTTTTTTTACTTCTGCCGAAAATTTTCAGAAGAAGTATCAGGGCTATTCCTCCGCCGTAAAGCGCAGTCGGGATAAAACTGATTTCATAGATTCTGCCGAATCCCCTGAAGCTGTACATCAGGACAACCGCCGCGGCATACAGTATTATGGTCAATACAGCAATGATTCTTTTCTTTGTAAGACCGTGGATATAGGTAAACGCAAACATGAAAAGAAATCCGGACAGGAACATGGTCCAGATCGGGTTCTCTTTCTGAATTGTAATCAAGGTTCCGTGTACGGCCACCATTGTTTCAAGCAGAACGATCCATTTCATATCGTAATGCAGCTTTGTCCTGAACATACTCAGCTGGATAAAAAGCAGGAACATGTAGAAAAACCCGGACAGAAGTCCGTATGTACCTTCCATCGGATGAAACCAGAATGTATAGACAAGCGCCCATGCAATGAAGATTCCATGGATCTTTTGGAGAAATAATGTTCCATTCCGGGGAATGCTTATCTTAATGCCCAGAATGAACCCCCTTTTGGGGGTCAGCATGACTAGAGTCAGCACCAGCATCACTATAACCGACCCCTGGGATGTCCAGATCGGAACATCCTGTGCGAGCCCGTCATACCAGATATGCGTCTGCACCAGGTGCAGAAGTATGAATAGAAGGTTGCCTGTGAGTGCCGCGATATTGAAGGGGTTTATCAGCTTTCCGTCACGTACCTGCTGCTTTCTTGCCCGCAGGATCACTGCAAAAATAAATAACTGGTGCAGTGCGTATCCAATCCATGCGCTGATTCTGGAAGCGGCTGTCGGGTCAGCCAGCTGCCAGTAATACCAGCTGGCGCCGGCATCAGGAAGGTGCGGGATGTCTGCAAGTCTTCCTCCCAATGCCCAAATCAGAATAATCAGCGCAGCGCTTACACAAAGTGAAATTATCAGGACTGTTTTGACAGTTATAATCCTGCTCATATATTGCCTCCGCATAAAAGACTGTTTCCGTCATCCGATCTGTATAAAAATAATTTTAAAACAGCCGGAGCCGAATTGGCAACATATTTTACAGCATATTTTAAAGGCAGTCCTGACTGGATTTGGTATTTACGGAGCAGGCTGAAGCCGCTGAGCACCCGCCGCATCCGGGACATGATGCCCCCTTCTTTTTATTCCGGCGCAGGTTCCATACGGCAAGCGTGAGAACCGCAGCGATAACCAGGATTACGATAAAATCAATTCCGTTCATGTTCAAGCCGCCTTTTCAAGTTTAAATGCAGCACCTCTGCTGCCCCTGCGCATCATGTAAACGATGCTGCCTGCTATCAGGCTTACCGCAACCAATCCCCCGAAGAAGCCGTTACCGACTTTTCCTGAAATGATCAGGGTTCCGAGCTGGTAGATAAGAAAAGAGAGTATGTACCCGGTCCCGAGCTGGAACAGAATTGCACCGTACATCCATTTCGGAGACTCCAGTTCGGAGTTCATCGAACCTATTGCTGCAAAGCAGGGCGGCGTAAAGAGGTTGAATACAAGGTACGATAAGGCCCCTGCGGCACCGATTCCGAACGCCGACATAACCTGTCCGCCTCCGGCAATGAGTGCAAGCTCCTCAACATTGATGAAATTGGTTACGGCAAAGGTCACGGCGAGCGTTCCGACGACGTTTTCTTTTGCGATAAAGCCGGTGACTGCCGCCGCCGCAAACTGCCATGCGCCGAAACCGAGAGGGATGAAGATCACTGCGAGCGGAGCGGCTATACCGGCAAGAATGCTTGCCTCCGGCATTGTTTCGCCGACTGCCTGAAGCCTCCAGCTGAAGGTCTGCAGCAGCTGAACTATTGTATTGCAGACAAGGATGATTGTTCCCGCTTTGATAATGAAAGCCCTGGCCCGGCTGAACATCGAAACGACGGCGCGTTTGAGGTTCGGCAGCCTGTACTCCGGAAGTTCCATAATAAAGTATGATTGTGAATTATCGCCTGTTATTTTTCTGATAACCAGACCGCTGAGAATTATAACCAGAATCGCCAGAAAGTACATTGAGGTTCCGACCCACGCGCGGCCTCCGAAGAATACGCCGGAAAAGAGCGCGATAATCGGCAGTTTCGCTCCGCATGGCATAAACGGGGTCAGCATGGCGGTTGTGCGCCTCTGGCGTTCATCCCTGATTGTTCTTGTTGCCATAATACCGGGTATTGCACATCCGGTGCTGACAATCATCGGGATCATGGATTTTCCCGAAAGCCCGATCTTTTTAAAGAAGCGATCCATAACAACAGCGACACGCGCCATATACCCGCAGTCTTCAAGAATAGCAAGCATGAAGAACAAAACCATAATCAGCGGCAGAAACCCGACGACCGCGCCGACACCGCCGATGATCCCGTCAAGCAGCAGGGACGAAAGAACAGGGTTTACTGCATCGCCGAGTACTCCTTCGACAAGACCGTAAAAAGCGTCAATCCAGCCGACAAGAATATCTGCAAGCCAGGGCCCGGCCCAGCTTTGTGAAATAGAAAATACGAGCCAGATAACGGCCGCAAAAACCGGTATACCCAGCCATTTATGGGCAATTACACGGTCGAATTTATCCTGTGCTGTCTGCCCGGCTGAATCGGCTGTTTTCCGTTCAACCTGCTCTGTTATAGCCTTTATTATTTCGAATCGCTTTTTATCAGAAGCTTCTGCTTCATCCCTGTTGTCGCTGATTCCCGCAGCCTGTATCCCCAGGGATTCCTGCGCTTTGTTTTTACTTCCGGCCTCAATTACCGTATCAATAAGTTCCGACAGCCCGTTTTTTCGTCCGCTGACGGCGATCGTTCTGACAACCGGACATTTTATCAATTCGCTCAGCAGCCGGGTGTCGATCGATGTGCCTTTCTTTCTGCTGAGATCACTTTTATTCAAAGCAATAACGACGGGGATTCCCAATTCTGTGATCTGGCTTGTAAAGAAGAGGCTTCGTTCCAGGTTTGCTGCATCTACAATATTAATTATAACATCAGGTGCTTCATTTTTTATAAAATCCCTGGTTATTGATTCTTCGCTTGTAAACGGAGACATCGAGTAGGCACCGGGAAGATCTACAGCTGTTAAATCAATACCTTTCGTATTAAGCGAGTTTTTAATCTTCGCTTCTTTTTTTTCAACTGTAACTCCTGCCCAGTTGCCTACATGTTCAATTTTACCGGTTATTGCGTTAAACAAGGTTGTTTTTCCGCTGTTCGGGTTACCGGCTAATGCGATTTTCATTGTTGTTCCTCCGGACGATTGGTTTTGCTACGCAAATTTTCTCTGCAAATCATTATTTTCATCAAACTCATGGTTTATTCTTATAGCCGATGCCAGGTTTTCATCGATGCTGTACCTGGAATCCTTGATATTTATTATAAAATTGGATGCAAGCTGTGAGATGACGGTAACATTCTCGCCGGGGTAACACCCAAGGCTGAATAAAAACTTTCGCATGCCTTCTTCCTGTGTACGGATATCAGCTATTTCATATCTTTGGCCGCGTTCGGCCTGTGCCAATGTCATCAACGGTTTCTCCTTCAATTATCAGCGTATGTATCCATAATAATATAAGGTGAGCCTAACAATGTCAAGGTTAATGCGCATAAACTATGTTAATATTGATTAATTATTTTCATTTTTCCATTGATTTGCCGCAGAATGAGTTTTCACCAAGGCTGCCTGAAACACATTTATTTGAATACGTGGTACTATTCGGTGTATGGCAAAGACATTGATGATTCAGGGGACTTCTTCCAGCGTGGGTAAGAGCCTTCTAACTGCCGCCTTGTGCAGGATTTTTTACCGGAAGGGGCTGAAGGTTGTTCCGTTCAAGGCGCAGAATATGGCCCTGAATTCTTTTGTAACATCTGAAGGGCTTGAAATCGGGCGCGCCCAGGTAGTTCAGGCTCAGGCCGCAGGTATTGAACCCCGGGTTGATATGAACCCGGTGCTGCTGAAGCCCGAAACCGACAACCGGTGCCAGGTGGTTGTAATGGGAAAACCATGGAAGACCCTGCAGGCCGGAAAATACTACCGGCAGGGTAAAGAATTATGGGATGCCGTAACTTCTTCTCTCGAAAGGCTTCACGGTGAATATGATCTGATCATCATCGAAGGCGCCGGCAGCCCGGCTGAAATCAATCTGAAGCAGAAGGACATCGTAAATATGCGCGTCGCAAGGCATCTGAATGCTCCGGTCATTCTTGCCGGCGATATAGACCGCGGTGGAATATTCGCACAGCTTTACGGTACGCTTGAACTGCTCGAGCCTGAAGAAAAAGCCCTTGTCCGGGGATTTATCATCAATAAGTTCCGCGGAGACGTCAGGCTTCTTGAGCCCGGAATCGAAATGCTGACGGACCTTGTCGGAGGCATTCCGACGCTCGGTGTCGTTCCATATATTAAAGATATCCTCCTTGCCCAGGAAGATTCGGTGTTTCTGGACGAGGTGCATGATGAGCACCGGCCGGACGGCGGCATCGATATAGCAGTCATACGGCTGCCGCATATCTCAAATTACGACGATTTTGATCCGTTTATCAATGAAAAAGGAGTCGGACTGCGTTTTGTCGATTCGGTCCGGAAAATAGGCTATCCGGATGCCGTTATTATTCCGGGCACAAAGACCACGATTTCAGATCTGCTCTGGCTGAAAGAGACGGGGCTTGCGGATACCATAACCGGCCTTTCCAAATCTGGTGTTGCTGTCTGCGGAATATGCGGCGGATTTCAGATGCTCGGGACCTTCCTCGATGATTCAGACGGAGTTGAAGGCAAGCCGTCGCGTGAGACGGGACTCGGACTGCTTCAGGCTTCAACCTTTTTCAGCAGAACAAAGCATACTGCGGCAGGCAGCGGCAGGATAGACTCCCCGTCCGGATTTCTGAACGGATTAAAGGGCTGTGAAGTAAGCGGGTATGAGATCCACATGGGTACCGCAGTGTACGAACAAAAGTGCAGCCCGATTCTTGTCAGCTCTTCCGGTCTTCCTGACGGCGGAATATCCGCAGACGGCCGTGTCTGGGGAACATATTTTCACGGTATTTTCGATAACGATAATTTCAGGTCTGCATGGCTGAAATCGCTGGGGTGGAGCGGGGCGGAAACACTGTCATTTTCTTTGAGACGTGATGCAGAGATTGAGCGCCTTGCGGATACAGTTGAGCGGGCAGTTGATATGTCCCGGATTGAAAAGATAATCGGATTTTAAGGAGTATTTGAACAATGAAAAAACTGAGTTTCCTCGATAACGGGATTGCACAGATTGCTTTTGTCGTCCGCGACCTTGATCAGACAGTCAGGAATTACCATGAACTCTTCGGAATCGGTCCCTGGCATTTTTACACCTATGAAAAACCCTTCGTCAAAAATATGAGCAGAAATGGAGAGCCGTCTGAATACAGTATGAGAGTCGCGCTCTCATATTTCGGACCTACGCGGATTGAGCTGATTCAGCAGCTTGAGGGCGATACCGTCTATTCGGATTTTATTGAAAAACACGGTTTCGGCGTACAGCACCTCGGAGTTCTCGTGGATGATATGGAATCTGCGATAAAGGAGGCTGAAGAGGCCGGCTTCCCGATGATAATGGACGGTTCCGGTTTCGGTCCTGACGGGGACGGCCATTACGCTTACCTCGATACCGAAACGCTGCTTGGAACAACTCTCGAACTGATTCAGCGGCCAAAGGGCAGGAAGAAGCCCGAGAAGATCTATCCGCCTGAAGAGCAGGCCTGAACGGATTTCCTTTTCCATTCAGGGGTTCGGTGCCGGGACACAGCCGCTGTGTAAAGGAAGAGCTTAAAAATCCTTTTTTCTTCTGCTGCCGGCGCCCTTGCTTCCGCCGCCGTAAAAGATCGAGATACCTATGATAAACCCGAAGTTGTACCATCCGCCGTTGTTGTAAACTTCATAGACATTAACCTTGTCGCTGAACAGCGAAATGATGAATGTGAACAGCGAGATGAAACCATGCCATATTCCAAGAAGGAAGCCTGCAGGCTTTTCCAAATCTGTAGCCTGTTCCATCACATTCGGTCCGGCCGCGCATGAGACCGTTATTATTGCCGCCGCCAGCAGAACTGCTATGATCATTGCTTTTTTCTTCATTCAATTCCCCTTAACTGATATATTCATGTAACAGATCAGGTCCTTGATTCTGTTACCGGAAGCCGGATAATTGTCAGGATTCCGCCTAAATTTCTTCAGGATACCAGATGCTCGACTTGTGTTTGAATGATTTTTTTCCGGCATATACGAAGAAAAATATCCCCGTGAATATAAGGTATACTACATTTATAAGTACTGCCATCCAGAACCATTTCCAGTCGCCGCTTGTGTAGGTATGAAGAGGCATGTTCATTGTCAGAACATAAGGAATCGCCAAAGCAAAGGTTATTCCTGCTGCATAAGTATAGTCCGTGGCTACCGGAGTTTCAAATTCCGGATCGACAACCCTCAGAAGTGCCAGGCCTGTTGAAAGTGTTCCGGTCGATACGCCGAACACAAGCAGGCTGCGCAGGAAGCGGTGGTCGGTGAAAACCCGTGACGAATACCACAAGGTCGTGAATGCAGCTATTCCGCCCCCGATAGATGCTGTCAGAAGAATCGGCAGCCAGTAATCCTTTATGATTCCGATCGAAATGGCTGCAATAGCGCTTGCGACCATCAGGTCAACGAAGATCCCTGAAAGACGGTTCATGGTAAGGTTGTCTATAACGTGCTGGGTATCTGTCACCTTAAGAATCTGCCGCAGCAGGAGCCCCATAAGCGCGGCGAAAATAAAATTGAGTCCCCAGAATGTTTCCGCAAGCTGGTCTCCTGTCGGTCCTATAAAACTGAGTGCCCAGCTGAGGCCCTTCAGAACCAGAAAGGCCATGAAATAACCGAGAAGAATTATGGCGCAGTTCAGCGTAAGAGTATCGATGGCCTCAGTCTCCGTGGTCTGGTAGGACCCTGCCTTGAGTTTTTTACCTTTTGGTATAATCCCGGGTCTGATGCTTTTTTTGTTCAGGAATTTGACCTCTTCTTCGGAGATCCATCCGTGTTTGATTGCGTAATTGATAATGAAAATTCCGCCGAAGCTGCAGACAATGAATCCAAGCGCGGCAAATGTCAATCCTATGCTTCCGGCGCCCTCGACGCCGAATGACTGCCAGCTTGTACCTATTGAATATGCCTGTCCGGGGCCCTGTGCAAAACCAAGGGGCAGCAGGTAGCCGAAGCTGTGAAAAAGGTCGGGTCTGATGGTTTTAATGAATACGAATGTAAGAATCAGTCCTATGAAGCCCTGAACTCCGAATTGGAAGAGGACGGACAGGGTCGTTCCGAATATTCGCCCCTTTCCGGGCTTTTTACGCGGAAGCGCTTTCAGCGAGAGTGCGACGAAAGAGAGGCTCAGCAGGTGATACGCCATTTCTCCGAGGTCTACGGTTGAGAGTCCGAGACGGGGAAAAACGAAGTTGTAAAGGGGCAGCAGAATAAAACCTGCAAGGAGGGAGTTCGGAATCAGAAATCGCTGAAAAAAGTATACTTTCGTCCTTATAAAGGTCGCAAGAATCAGCCCTGCTGAAATTATTCCAAGATTTATGAACATCGACCACTGATAACTCATTGAACACCTCTTTCTATATCGAGTAAATTAGTTATAATTATGTTAGGGTTTGGCAAATATTGCAACCATGAAATTGCGTCCGGAGAGGTATATGGCTGATAAAAAGAACCGAATAAAAGTTAACCCGTTTGTCGCGTTAATCGTCAGACCGGCTCTTAAAATTCTTTTTAAATATAAATTCAATTTCAGGCTCAATCTGCCTGATGAGGTCCGTAACCTGAAGCCTCCCTACCTGGTTCTCGGCAACCACCAGGGATTCTGGGACCCGTTTATGGCTGCGGTTTATCTTAAGCCGCCTACGTTTTATATAACCTCTGATGCAGTGTTCAGATCACGGCTGTTTAAGTTCCTGCTTGGTTTTCTTGGGGCGATACCGAAAACCAAGTCAAAGTCCGATCTTGATGCACTGAAGAATATCTTCGGGATGAAAGAGCAGGGTAAAAATATAGGAATCTTCCCCGAAGGGCAGAGGACCTGGGACGGTACGACACTGCCTCTTATAAAATCCACATCCAAATTGATCCGGATGCTTAAAATTCCTGTGGTTACGGTGGTTTTTAAGGGCGGCTTCTACAGTCAGCCCAGGTGGGGCACCTCTATCCGGACTGGTGAGGTCCTGGCGGACTACAGGCTTCTGCTTTCGGGCGAAGAAGCCGGCGGTATGAAGGTTTCGGAACTTCACAGTGTGCTTACGCAAGCACTGACCCACGATGAAATAGAGTATCAGAAGCAGGCCAAAATTGAATTCACCGGCGGACGTTACGCTGAAAATATTGAACAGGTGCTGTTCGCCTGCCCGGAATGCGGCGGTTTTAGGGGCTTTCATTCAAGCGGTGCAGAATTCAGCTGCCTGAGCTGCGGAAAGAGCTGGCTGATTGACAGCTTTCAGGTAATAAAATCCGAACAGGGCGCTGATCATTTTGATAATGTACGCGACTGGGACCGATGGCAGCTGCAGAAGCTGCGAGAGATGCTCGACGGCGGGTATGAATCAGGCGAGGTTTTACTTGAGGACGATGATGTGGTATTTCATACCGGCTACAAGAGCCGTGTGCCTCTTTTTCTGTCGAAGGGGGGACTCAGACTTACCTCTGAAGAGCTGATCCTTCTGAATAAAAACGGTGATGAGCTCAGACGTCTCAAGCTCAAAGGCATTTCAGGAATTAATGTGCAGAACCGGGAAGTTCTTGATCTGTATTCGGAAAATGTACTCTATACAGTCAGGGATCCTAAAAAGAGGTTCAGTTCGTATAAATGGTGGCGGGCTGTTGAATACCTGCAGCGTGAAAAGCTGAAACTTAATATGCCTGAATAATTTAAACTGCAGTGAATGCAGTATTTTCTCTGAAGTTTTTTGCCGCTTTTCAAAGAATTCCTTGAATTACCTGTAACAGGATCATAGAATTAAATGTGATCCGAATTATAAAAGATATATTATCAAGGAGAATTACTGCCGATGCAGAACGGTAGCGGTGTTTCCGGAATCAAACCAGGCAGGGCAATCTTAAAACTGCTCGTAATCTCGGCATTATTTCTTTCTGCAATTCCTCTGAGTGCAGAGCCCAGGATAGTCCGCGTCGGTGTTTTCGAAGCAGCTCCGCTGGTCAAAGTCGGCGAAGAAGGTCCTGACGGACTTTTTATTGAGCTTCTGGAGTATTTTGCGGAGAAGAAGGACTGGAAGCTTGAGTGGGTCCAGAAACCCTGGAGTGAACTGCTTGTAATGCTTCAGAATGCAGAGATTGATATTCTGCCGGCAGTCAGTTATACCGTTGAACGGACCGCTGTGTATGATTTTACCAGGCAGCCGGTCTTTATAGACAGCGGAGTTGTATTTGCGAATCCTGATCTCGCTCTGCATACAATCTTTGATCTGAAGGGAAGAAAGGTCGCTGCACTGAGCGGCAGCGTTTTCACAACGGGTTTTCTTGATTACATTGAATCTTTCGGCATCAGCTGCGAAATAATACTCTGCAAAGATAATATCGAGGTTATGAAGGCAATTTCGGAAGGCATTGCAGACGCAGGTGTCTGCATTTATTCGCTCGGAAACGAGCTTGCCAAAGAATTCCCTGTGGTTATTACACCAATCAGTTTTGCCCCTATGGCCCTGCATTTTGCAGTACCCAAAAACGCCGGTTCGGATCTTCTTGCTGCAATAGACGATCTGATGGCCCCGATGCTTAATGATTCCGAATCCTTTTACAGCCAGGTATTCAGGAAATGGACCTCACAGAATGAACCTTTTAAACTTCCGGTATGGATCAAAGCTTTAGCTGCCTTTGTGCTTACTGTTGGGGCCCTGATGATTTTGTGGAATTTTACCCTGAAACGCCAGATCGGACAGAAGACCAGGTCACTCGAGGCTGAGATTTCCGAGCGCAAAGAGATTGCCCGGCAGCTGCAGAGTTCGCTTACTGAAAAAGAGACTCTTATCAGGGAACTCTACCACCGTACAAGAAACACTTTGCAGACAGTAAGGGGAATGCTGCTGATCCAGGCTGAGGATTATGAAGCAAATGATGAATTCCTGCTTCTTGTTAAAAAGACAGAGAACAGAATCCAGTCTATGTCCATCGTGCACCAGCTGCTTTACAGTGCTCAGGACCTGTCGAGGATTTCTCTGAATGAGTATGTGAAAGAGTTGTCGGAATTCCTGATACGCGATGCATCAGAAGGTGAGTGCAGTGTTTCAGTCGATTTCAGCATACCTGATGCAGAGATGCTACAGATCGACACGGCAATTCCGTTTGGTCTGATACTGAACGAGCTGATGACTAATTCACTGAGCTATGCTTTTCCGGACAGAAAAGAAGGCCGCATCGGCATTATGATCAACCG
This sequence comes from Spirochaetales bacterium, assembly GCA_003245835.1. Lineage (GTDB taxonomy): Bacteria > Spirochaetota > Spirochaetia > UBA9216 > UBA9216 > Thalassospirochaeta. The sequence goes on from QKCC01000048.1 coordinate 31,282, forward strand.
GCTCGGGAACGGCAGTCTGATTTTGGATTACGGCGATGACGGCGTAGGTGTATCAAGCGGATTCGATCTCAGAAAACAAAATACCCTCGGGATCAGGCTTATCATCGACATAGTTGAAATCCAGATGAAAGGTAAGATTATCTTCAGGAATGAAGACGGTCTTCATTACAGGATTGAAATACCGGAGAAGATTTATATAAAGCGTTTATAATGCTCAGGACCTGGTTCGGGGTATGGACCTGCGATCAATACCGTGTCCGATAAGGTACAGCTCCCATGTGCGTTTCATCGCAGAATTGAAATCCGTATAATTTATTCCGGATAATTCTGAAATCCGGGCACCTGAATAAAGCAGGCTTCTGTCCGGCGGAAACGGTATCGGCAGATTAAGAGTCTGCTGTACGCTCAGCCTTTCGACGTTCAGATCAATGCCTGATGCCTCCGAAAATGTCTCGATGAGCGTCCCGTACGAAATCTTCTCCGGGGCGGCAAGGTTAAAGCACTGCCCGCGGGTTTCCGGTGAATCGAGACACCAGGCCGTCAGAACCGCCGCATCCCAGACTGATACGAAGCTGTATTGCGGGACGCTGGTTCCGTCACCTTCCGTGCCTGGAATGACTATCTTTTCACCGGCGATTATTTTTTCAAAAAACCAGCTCTCGCGCGGGGCGTAGTTGAATTTACCGAAAATAACGGCAGGGCGCAGGATTGTCCAGTCTGTTCCGCGGCCGGTACATATCCCGGCAGCTGCCTGCTCAGCCTGTAGCTTGTTCCAGACGTATCCGCCGTAGTCTTCGTCCCCGGGAAGCGGTGAATTAAGCAGCGGAGCCTCTTCCGTAAGCGGTACAGCCGGACCCTGTTCGGCATAAACCGAAGCAGTGCTGATAAGGATATACCTGCTGAGCTGTGAGCGCGAGAGAGCCTGCATCAGAATTTGAATATCGTCAGCTGTGTAAGCACAGAAATCAATCACAGCATCCCATTCCGAAGCAGCCAGTTTGCCGGCCATAAGACCGGCGTCGCGGCGATCGCATACGATTTCTTTTACGGCAGGGTTTCTGAACGGAATCTTTCCCCGGTTAAGGACTGTAATCTCACAGCCGCCCTTTTCAAGAAGAGTTTCTACAAATACCCTGCCGAAGAAGTAGCTGCCGCCGATTATCAGAATTTTTTTCACAGCTTGAACTGATCCATCATTTCGCGTGTTTTTGAGTAAAGTACGGAGGTTTTTTCCGCAGCTTCGGAAAGCTTGCTGAAACTGTCTTTCATCTGCTCATTTTTATCACGGATCATCGATGAGTTCTGCATGCTGCTGACTGAATCATTTTCAAGCCTTTCGAAATCGCTCATCAGGCCGTTTCCGATTACGGACAGCCTGCCTGCGATGTCGTTAAGCGAAACTGCAATATCTCTTGTAGCGGTTAACTGTTTAAGTACTTCGCGGTTGGTCCGATCATGTTCGGTCATTGTTTCCGCTATCAGAACCGATTCGTCATGGAGTCCGGTGAAAACCTTTTTCATGCTGGTGAATGCATTGCCTGTCTGCTTTGCTGAGCTGAGCGAATCATGAATTTTTGCAGTTATATTCTTGATGCTTCCGGAACTCGATTTCAGGTGGGATGAAGTATCTTCGGCGAGCTTTCTTATCTCATCTGCGACAACAGCAAAACCTCTTCCTGCTTCTCCCGCATGTGCCGCCTCAATTGCCGCATTCATTGCGAGCAGGTTGGTCTGGGCCGCTATCCCCGAGATCATATTGTTTATTGTCATCAGGTTATCTGAAAGGCCCGAGACCTCTGAAATGGACGATATTGTAACCTGGAGCTCTTCTTCACTCTGCCCCAGGGACTGCGCCAGTTTTTCGGTGTTGTTTTTTACGCTGTCGGTATGTTTCGAAACCTCCGAGATCGAGGCAACCATTTCTTCAATTGCCGCAGAGGATTCGGAAATACTGGCGGATTGCTCCTCGACCATCGAAACGGTTTCGTCGACATTTGAAATCAGCTGCTTCCCGGTCTTGACCGAGGCGTTGACTATGGAGTCGACAGATGCGATGCTTGCAGTCATCCTCTCAAGCAGCTGCGAGATTGCTTCTATTCTTGCCGAGGAATCCTCTACGGTGCTGTTCAGAACCGCCTGATTCTGGTCCAGATCGTTGTAGACATCAATCGTAGTTTTAAGATGTTCATTTATCAGGCTGCTGAAAACATTCACCTGGCGGCTGATCATCGCCAATTCATCGACAGAAGAAATAAAAATGCGTTTGCTGAGATCCTTTTCTCCGGAGGTCATGTTCTTTAAACCGGAAAGTATATTCTGGTACAGCTCGGAAGAATTTCTGGACCATAGAACAATAAGCAGCAGCATAATCGCAAAAAAGACGCAAAGGGGAATAACTGAAGAAAAAAGCACATGCTTCAGCATTGCCATATCTTCGAAGAGTTCGGAAGTTGTAACAGCGTACAGGCTGTTAATGGAGACAAAAATGGTAACGCACATTGTCATGATACCGATAAACGACGGGATAATTATAGTCTTCGTTTTCTGCCTGTTCTGTTCCACGGATAACGGAAAATAATCGATTTCAGCCTTGTACAGTTTATCAATTATAAACCGGTCAAGCATTACGTAAAGAAATCCGGCGGCAAGAAAACCGAACCCGAGCATGATGCCGAGGAAGGCACTTGTGTTCGCCACAGGTATCGACAGAAATTTTGTGCACACAGCAAACATTACCCCCAGAAAAAGCAGCGTAAGCAGAATACTGATTAACAGGCTTCTCAGGGGTACAGCACCGAAATCAAGAATGAAATCTTCAATTTTCTGCTGATCTCCGGATATAAGTGAGATATCAGTAAGAGCTGTGCGTCTTATCCGTGAAAAGAATAAAAACTGAAGTATAAGCGTACCCGCGGCAGCGGCTGCGGTGATAATAGTAAATTTTGAGTAGATATCAGGATGCAGATTCGTGAAATATCTAATCAGGGGAATTAACGAAAAATAGAATACTGCATTTAT
>QKCC01000266.1 GCA_003245835.1 Spirochaetales bacterium
TACCGCCGTGATCGATGGCAACGATTACCGATTTTCCGGTATCCTTCCTGAATATACTGTTCATTCTGACTGTTTTTCCAGTGTTCATTTACTCTCCTATTATTTCCTGAATGCGCTCAGCCCGCTGAAAACGCCTTTCAGGCTGCTGTAGCTGCTTCTGTAGATCTCAAATAATTCCGAATATATCCGGTGCCGCGCAGAGTCGGGTTCGTAGACACGCTTTATCCTTACAATCCTGTCGGCAGATTCCGAAAGTTCGTCTGTGTCGCCGAGCGAACGCAGCGCGAGCACAAGGTTCCCCAGAAGTTCGGATTCCGTCGACTCGGGAACAAGCAGCCTGCGGCCGGTTATATCTGCCTTAATCTGGTTCCATAACGGGCTGCGGCTGGGGCCTCCGGTAATCCGCAGCTCTTCTACAAACCCGCCATTCTCGGCCATCACCTCAATGACGTCCCGCATTGCAAAACCGGTCGATTCCAGTACGGCCCTGACCATATCGCCGCTGCCGTGCTGGAGACCGAGCCCGATGAAAGCAGCGCGGGCAGAAGGGTCCCAATGCGGTGCCCGTTCGCCTGCAAGGTACGGAAGGAACAGCAGCCCCCCGCAGCCTGCTTCAGCATCGCCAGCCGGAGCAAGAAAATCGGAATAGTCCTGCCCTTCACAGCCGAGCTGCTTTCTAATCCACTCAAGCGCTTTACCTGATGTCGAGATAATACCCGACATGTTGTACCATGGTTCGACTACATGACCGTAGCCCATCAGCCGCTTGTCCTGAACGTAGGCCTCGGTGCAGAGGTTTATGCCTTCGGACGTACCGGCCCTGTCGCAGGCCCGCCCGGGATAGACCGCCGCCGTACCGAGCAGCGTCACCACAAAATCAGGACCGGCTGAAATAACGGGAATTCCCTCGGGCAGCCCGGTCAGTGCACCGGCCTTTTTTGTTACCTTTCCGGTAATATGACCGGGTTTAACAAAATCCGGGAATTTTGATTTATCCATCCCGGTTTTTTCGAACAGCACATCATTCCAGAAGTATTTTTCGAACTTGATGCCGGGAAGAATAGTCACCGCTGCACCGGTAAGCCAGAAGGCCATTGATTCCGGGCATGACAGGAAAAACTTCGTCCGGCTGTACACATCCGGCAGGTTGTCGGCAATCCACATAGCCTTCGGAAAGTAGAAGGTCGGGTCGATCACAAAATCCTGAAGCGAACCAATCTTCGCCGACTGGGCAGTTCCGCGCCTGTCCATCCACGACATTACCGGCTGAAGGAACGTGCCGTCACCGGCAACAGGGACCAGGGTCGGCCCGTTTCCGCTTATAACAACTGCCCGCAGGCTGTCGCTTCCGAGTGAAGGAAGCAGTTCCTCGGAGACAGAGCAAAACGCTTCGATCCACTGATCGGTCTCGGCTTCATAGCATCCGGCGTCGGCTGTATCACAAAAGGTCATCTGCCTTGAAGCGATGGCCCGGAATATTCCGTCTTCGGTAAGCAGCGCTCCCTTGAGCACTGTCGTACCGATATCAACAGCAAGAATCATTTCAGTCAAGCTCCAGCAGAACCCGCTGGGTTTCGCTGCCGCTTGCCGCACGTATTCCTTCGGCTGCGTCGCTGAAACCTGCAATCCTGCTTATAAGAGGTTTTATATTGATTTTTCCGAACGAGAGCAGACGCACCGCCTGCTGAAAATCAAATTCAGTCCGGCCTTCGGTACCTGTGACAAGAACCTCGTTTCGATGCAGCGTATTCATATCGATCGGCAGGACCGGTTTGTCATGCATATAGGCGGTGTAGATATTAACCCGTCCATTCTTGCGAATCGATTGAAAGGCCGCTTCAAGCGCCGGCATTGCCGGGCTGGTAACCACGCAGGCATCCGCGCCCCTGCCTTCAGTCTGTGATTTGACAAATTCCGCAGCGTCCAGTTTTGCCGGGTTCAGAATAAAATCCGCACCCATTTCCTGAGCAGTTTTGAGCCTTGCATCATCCACATCGCTCACGAAGACACGGGCGCCCATCACAAGGGCTGCCTGCAGATGCATCAGCCCCATCGGGCCTGCACCGACAATAAGAACATCTTCAGCCGGCTGTACCCCGAGTTTTTTAAGAGACCTCAGACAGCAGGCCACCGGCTCGGCAAAGGCTGCTTCCTGAAGCGAAAGCCCGTCTCCAATCCGGAAAACCCTCTGCGGTTCAACAGCAACATACTGCGAGAAACCTCCGAGCGGTTTTATCCCCTTTGCGAACCTGTTTTCACAGAGGTTTGACTGGCCCGTTCTGCAGTAGTAGCACTGGTGGCAGCGGTACACCATATCAAGCGATACCCGGTCACCTGCAGCGATTGAAGATTTGACTTTGCTTCCGACTTCTTCTACGATTCCTGCCGCCTCATGGCCCGGAACAATTGGGTAGTAAATCTTCATATCGCCGGCGAAAAGCCGCTGCTCGAGCGTGCAGATTCCGCAGTATTTAATTCTGACGAGGACTTCATTCTCGCCGCAGACCGGTTTTTCGATCTCCTGTATCTCAATTTTGCCGGCGTCTACCAGCACTGCTGATTTCATTTTTTCTCCTTATTATTCATCCGAGACAGCAAACCTGCATTTATCCAGGAATTTACAGTCGGCACA
>QKCC01000172.1 GCA_003245835.1 Spirochaetales bacterium
AGGCAGAGGCGCAGATTCCAGTTCTTCAATTTTCTTTTTAAGCTCGGAATTTATGAGTCGAATATCGATAAGCAGATCACCGTCTACTGAATCGGTTCCGCTTAAGGCGATCTGCCGGGCGTCGGACAGCTGGCTTATCAGAAGGGTGTCGCATTCCCTGATTCGGTTCAGGTAGGCAAAAATATTGTTTACATCGTAAATTGAAGAGATGATTGTGTTTAGTGAATAAACTGAAAAGCAAAGCAGGAAAATAAACCCGCTCAGCATGAATACGCTGAGCAGGTTGATTTTTGATGATATATTCATGGTAATGAATATAAAGGCTGACAGGCCCTGTAATATTAGAAAATTGTTAGTAACCGGTTAAATCGGTCAGAGAGCCGCTACAGCGGAATTATAATCCGGTTCCTGAGAAATCTCGGGTACCTGCTGCGTATACTTTACGATACCGTCCGGTCCTATAACAACAACTGCCCTCGACATAAGTCCTGCCATCGGGCTGTCGGTAAGAGTTACCCCGTAATCCTTACCGAAACCGGGATTCCTGAAAACCGAAAGATTTATTACATTCTCAAGACCTTCCGTGGTGCAGAAGCGGCCATGTGCAAAAGGCAGGTCTGCGGAAATGCATAAAACGACGGTATTATCAAGCTTGTTCAGTTCGGCATTGAACTTCCGCACGGAGTTGGCACATGTTGATGTGTCGAGGCTTGGGAAAATATTCAGAATGACATTTTTGCCTTTGTAATCGCTGAGCGATGCTTCGGACAGGTCCGTTTTAACGAGTTTAAAATCGGGCGCTTTGCTTCCTGCTGCAGGAAGGTGCCCTACTGTATGAATCTTATTACCTTTTAACGTAATTTCAGCCATTTGAAACTCCTTTAAAATTATATGTGTTTAATAACTTTTATAAATCAATGTTAATAATAAATCCCGTCAGCGTAAATAAAAATCTTATGTGGACAGATACGGGAAGTTTTATTAAAATAAAAAGGATTGAAAACCGGCTGAATAGAAGCGGCGGCGCTTAAATAGTCATTTAATCTTTAAAATTGAAATTATCTCATTTTACAGGATTTAGTATGATTAATTACAGGCGTAATATCCAGGCAAACTACCTTTTTGTCTTTTTCTCGAACATTCAGTTTACTTCCGGTCTCTGGATGATTTTTCTTGCACAGAAGGGCTTCTCTTTGATTGAACTCGGACTGCTTGAGAGTATCTTCCATATGAGTTCGACGGCGTTTGAAATTCCCTCCGGGGCTCTTGCCGATATGCTCGGCAGAAAATACTGCAGACTCGGCGGAAGAGTCTTTCTTCTGGCAAGCCTTTTCGTTATGTACCTGGCTGACGGGTTCGGTCTGCAGGCTTTAGGTTTTGCCCTCTGCGCGTTCGGTTACAACCTCGAATCCGGGGCCGGAGAGGCTTTTACCTATGACACCCTGAAATATCTCGGCGAAGAAAACAGGTATAAACGGATTGCAGGGTTTATTGAAGTAGCATTTCAGTCAGGAATGATTATTTCCTTCATGCTCGGCGGTTTGATGGCTTCCGGCATTGGTTACTTTTATGTATTTCTCTTTTCGGGCTGCTCGGTGATTGTTTCAATCTTAATCGGCCTAACATTTCATGAAGTAAAAATAGATGAAAATGGGGACGGAAAAAATTCCGCCGAAAAAGGGCTGGGCCCTTTTCTTAATATTCTTAAGGACAGTCTAAAACTGATAAAATCACAGCCGAGAATAATGTTTTTGATTATTTTTTCGGAAACTGTTCTGACTTTTACAACAAGTCTGTTTTTTTATGCTCAGAATTATTTCAAAGGCAACGGCCGCCCCGAGAGCTATATCGGATTGATATACGCTGTAGCGTCCGGATTGTCAGCACTTTCATCAGTCTCGGCTGTCTGGATTGAGAAAAGAACGGGAGAACGGCGGCTTTTTTTGATTCTTCTGTCTTTTCTTACCGTATGCCTCGCCGGAATCGCGTTGACGCCGTATAAATCTGTGTTCTTTGTTCTGACGGGCTTTATCGAGGGGGTTACCTTTATAGTTATATCAGATTACCTGAACAGTACCGTCCGAAATACGCGCGACTGTGCTCTCTTTTCAGAGCATGACGTTCAGTATCCTGATGGTTGTACTTTTTCCGGTGATAGGAATGCTTGCGGAAAACTATTCGTTCAGCTATGCATTTATGATTATGGCGGCAGTTTCAGCGGTTTTGACTGCAGCCTACGGGGCGATTTCGCGGAACAGGACTAAATCTCAACAACAACCTTGATTACCGCGAGTTCTTCGGACATAGCTGTCCGGAGTGCCCTGTCAGTTTCATTGAAGCTGAAACGATGCGTAATCAGCATCGAAGGGTCGACCGCACCCGATTTCAGCAAATCAAGAGCGATCGGGAATCCCCAGTTGGGGATTGCATGCGATGTCTTAAGATGCTTTTTCTGAAAATGGAGCTCATTCGCACTGAATGTAACACTGTCTTCCGAAAAACTTATCCCGTTATAGATGATGTCCGCCCCGAACCCGGCAAGATCTATTCCGTCCGGGATTGTTCTGGGCGGGGCAGTAACAACTACTTTATGAAAGCCCGCAGGAAAATCGTTTTTCAGCCGATTTTTCCAGTCCGGATCAGAGGTATCGATGCAGAGGTCCGCACCGAGTGCACCAGCCGCTTCAGTTCTTGCCCTGCCCCTGCCGCTTTCTAATTTCCGTCCTGCTATAACGATATTTCTGACGCCGCTCCGTCTCAGCAGCAGTATCAGGCCTAATCCGATTGTACCGGGGCCGATAATCAGAACGTCATCACCGGGACCGGCTGCTGCCTCTCTCCATAAATCAAGCGAAACTGTCAGGGGTTCGGCGATTGTCGCGGCGTTGTGATCAAGTCCGTCATATTTAATTACCATCGTGTTCCGAACGGTCAGATATTCAGCTATGCCGGCCTGGTCGTTCATGTAGGTGATGATACCTGTGCAGTTCTGCGGCTTTTGGTTAAGACAGCTTGTACAAGTCCCGCAGGCGACATGGTTCATCACAACTACACTGTCGCCGGGGTTGACATTACGCACATCAGCACCGATCTCTTCGACAGTCCCTGAGACTTCGTGCCCCAGCGGTGTCGGACTGCCTGCAGGGTAGTCACGGTAAAAATGTACGTCAGTGCCGCATATACCGCAGGAACGTATTCTTACCCTTACATCGCAGTCCCCGGGCGATTGGTGCGGTTTGTCTAGGAAAGCAACCTCTCCGGGATTTGTGAGCCATGCGGCTTTAAACATCGCTTGAACCTATCAGTTTCATGATGTCTTCGTAGACCGGCATAGAGGGCGCTGTTCCGATCTTTGTTACCGAGAGTGCTGCAGTGGCGGATGCGAACACGGCAGCTTCCTTAAGGTTCAGGCCGCGGGCTATAGCTGCTGCAAAACCACCATTGAAGGCATCACCGGCACCGGTCGTATCGACGGCCTTTACCCTGAACGGCGGAACGGAGGTAACTGCCGCGGGCTGCACGGAAGAATCTTTAATGAAACATCCCTGTTCACCCATTGTAATGATAACGGTTTTAACCCCCATCTTAATGAAAACATCGGCAGCTTTTTCTGCACTGCCGGAATCGGTCACCTCGACGCCGGTAATTATCGACGCTTCAATCTCGTTCGGAATAATAATATCGAACAGCGATACTATTTCCCTTCCTATTTTCCGCGCAGGCGCCGGGTTCAGGATAGTTTTCCTGAAAGGCGCATTGTCTTTCCGGAACATTTTTACGGCCGGTTCGATGATGTCGAGGTTCGTCTCGAGCTGCGTCAGAAAAACTCTGCTTCCGCAAATTACCGGTTCGGATGCGTTCAGATCGTTCTGATCAAGTTTGGCGCATGCACCGGGATAGACAAGAATACTGTTCTGGGAACTGTTTTCATCAACCAGGATCAGCGCGGCGCCGGTCGGTTCGGTCTGATGCGTTGAAATGTAATCCGTAATCATCCTTTCCGACGAATAAAAATCAAGCGCTATGTTCCGAAAGCTGTCATTGCCGAGTTTTGTTATGAAAACGGTATCTGCGCCGGCGCGATGGGCCGCAACCGCCTGGTTCGACCCCTTGCCCCCGGGACCGCTCCGGAATGCGCTTCCGAGTACGGTTTCTCCGGGCAGCGGAAGGTGTCCGGCGCGCCCCATTAAATCAACTACAAAGCTTCCGAGAATACAAATGTCATGCATAGCGTGTGTACCTCTTTATAAAACTGTACGGATAAGGCAATCCGGGATTAGATACGGCATCAAGGGCCGCTTCATCATCGTCTTCAAGAGCTAAATCAACAGCACCGAGATTATCCTTCAGCTGTTCTTCTGTTTTCCTTGCGCCTATCAGAGGGAAAATATCAGGTTTCTTTTTGAGAAGCCATGCAAGGCTTATCTGAGAAACCGGTCTGCCGTATTTTGCTGAAAGCTGAACCAGTTTATCGATGATGGAATAGGTCTGCTCACCGCCCCTCTGCTGTTCGTTGTCATCCCATCTGTCGCCTATTCCGGCGCGGCTGTCCGACGGAAGGGATTCATCTCTTCTGTATTTGCCCGACAGCCAGCCCCCCGACAGCGGAGACCATGCGAGAATGCCGAGGTTGAATTCATCACAAACCGGAAGAAGTTCCCACTCGCTGCTCCTTACAAGCAGACTGTATTCAAGCTGGACCGATGCCGGCCGGCAAAGGCCTTCGAGTCCGGCAGTGTAAATACTCTTGCTGATCTGTGAGGGTGTGTAGTTGGACAGTCCGTAGTACCTGATTTTTCCGGCACGTATCAGTATGTCCATTGTGAGGCTGATTTCTGAAAGCGGGGTCAATGCATCCCAGCAATGAAGCTGGTAAAGGTCGATATAATCCGTATTCAGCCTCGTTAGACTTTTCTCGACAGAGTCTATGATGTGTTTTCTGCTGAGCCCGCTTTCATTCGGACCTTTTCCAGTGGGGAAGAAAACCTTCGAGCCCAAAACCAGATCTTCACGCATGCCGCGTTTTTTGATCCATTGGCCGGTGATTTCTTCCGATCTGCCTTCGTTATAGGAATCCGCCAGATCAATATAATTTCCGCCGGCTTCAGTATAGTGATCAAGCAGGCTGAAAGCCTCCTTCGATTCAACACTCCATCCTATAGTCTGTGCTCCGAAACCTATTCTGCTGAGCTTTAATCCGGTATTCCCGAATCTGCTGTAAATCATCAGTGTTATCTCCTCAGAAGCATCGGTTTCATTTCGGGATCTTCTACTACATACCATTTCTTTCCGAAGCTCAATGCAGGATGAATATCGTCTGATTCCGGACAGACAAAAATCTCGTCAAAGTCTTTCGGCCTCCAGAGGCTGAGTATGTGGTGATGAACTTCGCCATTATGAATATACCATTCTTCCCAGAAAAGCCGGTCCTGTATGTTTTCATCCGGGATCGCGTTGACTATGATGAAACTGTCGTTTTTTCGAAGTTCCCAGTTGAATTCACGGTAAGGATTTGAATCAATTCCGTCAGCTTCAAACAATTCATCAATATCAAGCGACATAGAATTAAAAAATTCCTGTGCACCCTTATCTTTTAAATAATCAATAAGTTTTTTCATAATCAGGTTCCTCCTGTTCGGTTAAGTTCGCTTAGTTTTTTGAATGTGGGTTTCAGATTTTCGTACCCTTCCATAAAGACAGGCAGCATTTTCCTGTACAATTCCACCCGCTGTTTATCAGGCTCAACAGGATTCTCGGTGTGAATTATTTCAGCAGCATCTTCCGGGTTGGAAAAGATACCGGTTCCAAGACCGCCGATAACGGCCGCACCGAAAGACTTTGAATCACGGTAATGATTATTGTTAACAATTCTGATATTCAGAATATCTGCAAGAATTTGTTTTTTTACCCTGCTGCCTGCAAGACTGCCTACCAGTACGATTTCATCCCCGGTTACTTCTTCCTGAAGGGAATCATAGATTAACCTGAGATTCATGGCGATTCCTTCAAAAGCCGATCTGAAAAAATCGCTCCTGCTGTGGTACATTTTCAAACCGACAATAACTCCCGAGGCTTCCGGGTTCCAGTGAGGGCTTCTCTCTCCGTTCAGATAGGGCAGAAAAATCAGCCCGTTCGCCCCCGGCGGAGAATTGGAGATTTCCTGATCAATCAGTTCATTAACATGGATGTCCTGCTTTTTTGCCTGAAGCGTCTCGATTCCGGCTATGCGGGTGTTGATCCAGTTGATGGTATTACCGGCAGCCTGCATGGTCCCGCAGGGTATTGTTTTACCCTTTTCAATATGGGCCCAGTTAAAAGTGCGCAGTTTATGATCGAAATGGGGCCTGTCTTTTGTAAAACCTATCCATGCGGAAGACCCCAGGTATAAAAATGCGTCGTCATTCTTGAAACAGCCCGCTCCCAGGTTGGCCGCAAGACCGTCGCCTGCCCCGATGACTACCGGGGTTCCGGGGAGAAGCCCTGTTTCAGCAGCAGCTTCGAGGGTGATTTTTCCGGCCTGCATGGTTGAGGGAACAGCATCCGGAAGAATGTCCTTGCTGAGGCCTGTTATCGAAAGTATGGTTTCGGACCATTTGAAGGTATTAAGGTCAAAAATATTTGTTCCGGATGCATCACTGTAATCCGTCATTATTTCACCGGTCAGTTTGTAGACTATGTAATCTTTGGCTTGGATTACCTTTGCAGTTTTACCGAAGATTTCGGGACAGTTGCTTTTAATCCAGAGCAGTTTTGCGAGTGTGTATGAGGAACTGATTCTGTGACCTGTAATGTGATAAAACTGTGTTTCATCGATGCCGTTATTTATCATTTCGGCCTGGGTTTCCGCCCTCATGTCGGCCCATATAATTGCATCAGCCAGCGGGTTGCCCATTTTATCGATGCAGAGACATCCCATCATTTGCCCGCTGAATGACACACAGCTTATGGAATTTTCGTTTATTCCGCGCAGTATCCCATGAGTTGATTCACAGACAGCGGCCCACCAGTCATTGGCATTCTGCTCTGCACGGTTTCCATACCTGTATACTGTTTTATAACCGGTGAACCAGGATCTAAGGACCCCTCCGCCTGGTTCATAGAGTACGGCAAGATTGCCGGAAGTTCCGAGGTTATGTGTAAGCAGTAGCTCGGTCTTATTGGTCATCCTGTACAGACCTCTGAGATTTCAGTAAAAGATTTTTTCAGGTTCGTATATAATCCTGTGAAGATTTTAGACCGTTTCTCATAAATGGCGTTTGACTCAAGGCTGCACTCTACTGTATCTATAACCGGATTCATCTTTTTAACCATATCGAATCCACTGTATAGTCCTGTTCCGACACCTCCGATAAGAGCAGCCCCCATGCTTGTTGCTTCTGAAAGAAGTGCGGGAATCTCGAGCTGAAGTCCGAAAACATCGGCGAAAATTCTTCTTAACATTGAACCGTTCGCTCCTCCGCCTATGAAGACGACGGAGTTTATCCCGGTCTGCCCTTTCATAACCTTAAGCGACTCATTAAGATTCATTGCAATGCCTTCGATGAGCGCCCTGCAGATATGCCGCCGGTCCGTGTTGATGTTCATCCCTATGAAGCATCCTCTTGCATTGGGATCCCACCATGGAGACCTTTCGCCCAGGAGGTACGGAAGAAAAAATACTCCGTCCGCACCTATCGGCGATTCTTCTGCAAGTTTATTAATATTTTCAAGATCAGCTGCCGCAGTGCTGCCGTTCAGAAGACCGCTTAGCCAGTTAATGGAACTGCCGGCTGTCTGCATTGTTCCGCAGGGGTGGTATAAACCTTCGATTGGGTGTGCCCATGTAAAGGTTTTCATGTCTGAATCTTCTATCATTCTGTCCGTGGTTACCGACACCCATGAAGATGAACCCATATAGCAGTAGGCATTTCCGGGGGAATATGAACCTGCCCCTATCGTTGCACATCCGCCGTCGCCTGCCCCGGCTGTTACAGGCACACCTTCAGGAATACCGCATTCAATTGAAGCTGCATGTGAAACCTTCCCGATAACTGTCGTTGATGAAACAGCATCGGGAAAGACGTCAGGAGATATTCCGGCCTCGGAAATGATTAAGTCAGACCAGATACGTTTTTTAATATCAAAGGCGTTTGTTCCCGAGGCGTCGTTGAAATCCGTGAAAAACCGGCCTGTCAGTTTAAAATTCATATAATCTTTGGCCTGCAGCATTTTAAATGTTTTTGTGAATACTTCGGGTTCGTGGTCCTTAATCCACAACAATTTTGCGAGACTGTATGATGAACTGGGCCTGTGCCCGGTTATTTTGAAGAATTCTGTCAGTCCGATAGCGTCGGTAAGCTGTTTTGCCTGCTTTTCCGCTCTCTGATCACTATATATCAGGGCTTTTCTGAGCGGTGTCCCTTGTTTATCAACGCAGAGGCAGGCCATCATCTGGCCGCTGAAAGAAACCCCTGCAATTTTCAGCGGATCTATTCCGCTGATAACATGCTTCGAAGATAAGCAGACGGCATTCCACCAGTCGGCAGGGTCCTGTTCAGCACGGTTTTCGCCGGAGTAATCAGTTCGATAGGTTTCGATTCGGCTGGAAACCAGTTTTCCGTTTTCATCGAAAAGAGTAGCTTTATTTCCGGATGTGCCAAGATCATGTGCCAGTATATATCTGCTCATTCTGCCGCCCTGCTTATTTACCCGAGAATTTTCTTTTCTGGTCAATCATGACCGAAGCTACAATGAGCACCCCGACAGCGATTTGAAGAATAAACGGATTGATTCCAAGGAGGTTTCCGCCGTTTCTGATAATCGCTATTAAAAGAGCACCGAGAACGGTTCCGATAATTGTGCCGGAACCGCCGCTGAGAGATGCGCCGCCGACAACCGCCGCGGCAATTGCATCGAGCTCATAGCCGGTACCTGCCGTAGGAATTCCGTTGGAAAGTCTCGATGTCATGAGTATGCCGGCTACGGCGCACATGAATCCGGAAACTCCGTAAATAAAATATGTCAGCAGCCGGATATTGATTCCCGAGAGTCTTGCCGCTTCCGGGTTGCTTCCGAAAGCGAAAAGGTTTCGTCCTGTAACAGTCTGTGTTGTGATGATATACGCCGCAATAATCACAAGCAGCCAGACGAAAAACAGGGACGGCATCCCCAGAATATTATTCTGGGCAAAATTGGTAAAACTTTTCGGCAGTCCCGCAACCATTCTTGCATCAGAAACGAGCATTACAATGCCTCTTGCCGCCGTCATCATTCCGAGTGTAGCTATGAACGGGGGAACCTTGCCCTCAAAAACGATTATTCCATTGATAACGCCGAGAACTGTGCAGACAACGACGGAAATCAGAATTGAAAGGAAAATACCGACGCCGTTCACCATCAGCAGTGAGCTGATAATACTGGCGACCCCGAGTATCGAACCTACCGAAAGGTCAATACCTCCCGAAATTATTACGAATGTCATCCCGATTGCCACAACGCCGATTATTGAAGTCTGCCGTACCAGGTTACGGATATTATTTGCCGTCAAAAACTTGGGTGAGAAGATGGACATCAGTATTATTATGACCAGCAGAATCAAAATCAGATTGCCTTCGGCTATTCTGCCTTGTCTGAATTTATTAATCAGTTTCTTCACTGTTTACTCCTTTAATTTATGCCTGATGCATATTTCAGTATGGTCTCTTCCGCGAAGTCGTTTCTTTCAAGGATTGCCGTCAGCCTGCCCTCATAGACAACGGCCATTCGATCGGACAGTCCCATGACTTCAGGGAGGTACGATGATATCAGGATGACAGATTTTCCGGAGGCTGCAAGCTCTTCCATGAGTTTGTATATTTCACGTTTGGCCCCTACATCGATACCAACGGTAGGTTCATCGAAGATGAAAATATTACTCCTGTTGCAGAGCCATTTTCCTATTACAACCTTCTGCTGGTTCCCGCCTGAAAGATTCCCGACAGTCTGACGGCTGGACGGGGTCTTTATACTCATCTTTTCGATATATTTTTCCGCCCGGGCGTTTTCTTCTTTTTTATTTACAAAACTTAATTTATTTATGTCTTTGTACGATGACAAATTTATATTCAGTTTTACCGAGAGCCCAAGTGCCAGGCCCTGTTCCTTCCTGTCTTCAGGCAGCAGACCTATGCCGTTTTTTATTCCGTCTATAGGACTTTTGGGAATATATTTTTCGCCGTCAAGCAGTACTTTACCCGAAGTCGGCTGATCGGCTCCGAAAATGGCCCTTACAATTTCGGTTCGTCCCGAACCGACAAGTCCGAAGAAACCGAAAATTTCACCTGCTCTGACATCAAACGAAATATCAGTGAACTTTCCTTTTCTGCAAAGATTTTTTACAGCCAGTACTTCTTTTCCGGGTGTCTGATGGCTGATGTCGTACATTTCGGAAATGTTTCGTCCGACCATTTTATTAATCAAAGAATCCTGATCGGTATCCGAGACATTTGAACTGTCAATCCATTCACCGTCTTTCAGAATCGTAACGGTATCGCAGATTTCGAAAATCTCCTCCAGCCTGTGTGAAATATATATAATAGCTACCTTTTTATTTTTCAAAGTTTTTATTATTTCAAAAAGTATTTCGACTTCTTCATTCGTCAGCAGCGCCGTAGGTTCATCAAAAACTATCAGTTTTGAATTCAGGTGAACCGTTTTAGCAATTGCGATCATTTCCTGCATTGCCGGAGACAGTGCTGATATTTTCTTCCTCGGATCTACCGATATATTAAGTTCGTTAAGGGTTTTTTCTGTTTCATCATATACGTACTTCCAGTCGACAAGACCGGTTTTCTTTTTGGGAAGGTTCCCGATAAAGAAATTTTCACCAATACTTAAATCCATTGCCAGATTCAGGTCCTGGTAGACAGCGGCAAGTCCGAGGCGTCCGGCTTGTATAATATTGTCAATAACGACGTCTTTACCGTTAATCCTGATAGTTCCCCTGTCTTTTTGATGAACACCCATCAGTATTTTGATAATTGTAGATTTTCCGGCACCGTTTTCACCTATCAGGCCGTGGACCTCGCCGGGAAATACGGAAAAGCCGACTCCGTTGAGGGCTTTTACTCCGGGAAAACTTTTTTCAATATTTTCCAGTTCTAAAAATGCTGTTTCGCTCAAATCACTCTCCTTCCGGAAAAAAGCAGTCCCGGAAAATACTCCGGGACTAAATCAGAATGCCTTAGTATTTTTTCATTGAGTAAGGATCGAGAACGCCCTGTACATCTGAATCATTAACATTGGCTTTGGTTACAGCAACAACACCGGTATTGACGAATCCGGGCAGTGTGCCGCCTTCTATAACCTTCACAGCTGAATCAACACCCTTATATCCCATTCCATAGGGGTCCTGAACCATGATGGCCTTTAATACGCCTGCTTTAATTGCAGCTACTTCTTCGGGGTCTGAATCGTAACCGGTAAGAATGATCTTATCCTGAAGGTTCTGTTCGCCGATTGCCCTTGAAGCGCCGTCGGCTGAATGGTTGTTGTCGGCAAAGATACCGATAAGTTCATCACCGTAGGTAGTAATAAGGTCTTCAGTTGCACTCAATGCCTTGACAATATCGTTGTCAATGTAGCGTGCATCAAGAACTTCGATTCCGGGAGCAAGTTTGTTGAGTTCTGACTTGAAACCGTCGTCGCGGTCAGTGAGTACCTGTACACCTGCCATAGCGCTGACTATTCCTACCTTGCCCTTGAGTGCGATACCCTGTGCTTTCATGAAGTCAACCATCTTCTGGGCGGCTAAAGCTCCGCCGACCTTGTTGTCGGTTGCAAGAAATGAATGAACTTTACTGGTATTAACCTTGTTGTCGACAGTTATAATTGCAATACCTTTATCATATGCCATTTCAAGCGCCGGAACAGAGGCGTCTGAACTTGTTGAAGCAATCACGATTCCGTCAGGATTTGTTGAAATTACATCTTCAAGGATGGACACCTGCTGTGCGATATCCGCTTCTGAAGGCGGTCCGTAAGTTGTGATTTTGACCAAATCCGGGTGCTCAACCTCGTAATTTTTTGCACCTACAAGCAGATACTGCCAGAAATCAGAGTCAGTAGCCTTGATGATTACTGCGATATCATAGGGTTTTTCACCTTTCGGGCCTGCGGCTTCCTGCTGTCCGGCTGCAAATACCATTGCACTCATGCAGATAAGTATTGCGACCAAACCGATTTTTTTGAAAAAACTCATTAGATTTTTCCTCCTGTTTTTTTTGGACTGGATGGCTGTATATTGCAAACTATGTGCCAAAATAATCAATTGAAAAATTAACTTATACTGCAATAATGCAAATTGCTGTAATACAGAGAGTTGCAGGGTAAAAATATTTTTAGTCTTAGTAATGATCATAAATGACTTATAATCTCCTGACATTATTGAACAGAAAAATGTGTTTCAAAACACTACATGTAGCGATACATGTAGTGTTTTGGATTAAGGCTGCTTCCGGAAATTTTCGATAGTTATTCCGTATTTTTTCATTTTGTTGTACAGGGTACTTCGGGCTACTCCCATCTCTGCAGATGCCGACCTGAGGTTGCCGTTATGCCTTGAAAGAAGTTCATTGATATAACTTTTTTCAACATGATCAATCCCGGGTTTCGTAACTGCTGCATCGAAATTGCTTTCGCTTATCTGAAATCCATCGCTTATGGAAACTGAGTCTGTTATGCTCCGCGGCAGGTCTTTAATATCAATTAAGCTGTTTTCGCATATAACAACGGCTCTTTCGACTGCATTTTCCAGTTCCCGTATATTACCGGGCCAGCTGTATTTTTTTAGTATCTCAATTGCACGGGGTGTGAATCCTGTCAAATGCAGTTTCAGCTCTGTTTTAAAACGTTCGAGAAAGTGTTCGATAAGGCTTTCAATGTCATCCATTCTCTCCTTAAGTGAGGGCAGACGAATTTGAAGCACATTCAGTCTGTAAAAGAGATCGTGTCTGAAGTTTTTACACTCAATTTCCTTTTCAAGATTTTTATTTGTAGCGGCTATTATCCGGACATCCACTTTGTTTGGATGCCTGCCGCCTATCCTAAGTACTGTGCCAGTCTGCAGAACTCTTAACAGGTTTGTCTGCGCATCGAGAGGCATTTCACCGATCTCGTCAAGAAAAAGAGTCCCGCCGTCAGCAAGCTCGAATTTACCGGGGTTACCGTTTTTCTTGGCACCGGTGAATGCCCCTCCTTCATAACCGAAGAGTTCGGATTGAATAAGCTCGCGGGAGAGTGCACCGCAGTTGATAGCTACAAAGGGTTTGCTGTTTCTGCTGCTGGCGTTATGAATTGATTGAGCAATCAATTCTTTTCCTGTTCCGCTTTCGCCGGTAATAAGTATATTTGTATTGTTTTTTGATGCCAGACCGGCAAGTTTCAGGGCTTCGGACAATTTTCGGGAGCTGCCGATGATATCTTCGAAATTATAAATGGCGTTCGATCCTCCGGCAATCGCTGCGTAATGCCGGATAACCGCAGGTTCACTCATTCTTAGAATCATGCTTTTTGTATTTCCTTCAGCCTCTATAAAGGCTGTAGAGAACCCTATGTATAAATGTCTGCTCCCTATCGTTACAGGTATTTCAAAATTTTCAAGAACTGTCCGGTTAATAAAGGTGTGATTAAAATCATGAGGGCATACAATTATTTCATCGAGATGCTTCCCGGTCCAGTCGCTTAGGTTTTCGAGGATTTTTTGTGCTTTGTTGTTGTATTGGGTTATAAAACCTTCATCGTTAATTACAATGATCCCGGTGTCGAGCAGCTCAATTATAGTTTTCTGAAGTGAAACAAGATTTTTCCGTTCCCTGAGAACTTTATTCATCTCCATTTCTCTTTCGATCGCGTATGCGGCTGACGTTACCATTCCAAGTGAATGTTCGTGGCCCATATCTATCGGACAGGAAAGATTCAGAACACCGAGTATGTTATCGTACCGCATTATCGGGACTGAGTTGCAGAACCAGTCATGATTATCTTTCAGCCAATGTTCGGGTCCGATAATCTGGACCGGCTTCCCGGTGGTTAGAGCAGTTCCGATTCCGTTTGTTCCACAGTTTTTTTCCGAATGAACAGAACCGGGAATCGGGAAATTTTTCATCTTCTTTAATTCTTCATTGTAAAAACTTTCAAGAATAACACCGTCTTCATCCGTGAGTGTAATAGTTGTTCT
>QKCC01000245.1 GCA_003245835.1 Spirochaetales bacterium
GTATATTATTTATCCCGGTAGATTCAGAAAATTACGCACTCTGGAGGACACATTCATGGTAAGTACCGTTGCTGTTGATCCCTCCGACGACTCAATCTATGCTGCGTACGAAGAACCTGGCCACCCCCTTGTTCATCTCACAGCGGATGGCGATCTGCTCAAGATTTTGAGGCCCGGTATAATGGGCTGCTCACAGCTTGCATATAATCACGACAAAGGTCTGCTGTATTTTTCTGAAACTTTCGACGGCTCCGCATCTGTGCTTAATCTTCGTACAGACCTCACAGAAAAGGTCATCGGAAACGTTGCGGTAGCAGGCACGGTTGAGCCGATCATGCTTTGGCTTGACGAAGAAAATTCCCTCTGGTATTACACGGCCAATGAGGGACTGTTCCGTTTCGCAGGGAATGAATTCGGACAGATCGCAGCGCCTATGATGGGAGCCGGTCAGGTTATCTGGTCATCCGAAATGAATAACTGGGTGGCAATTGAATATGCCGGGGCGAATCTTATAACGTATGACCGCAGTCTCGGAGAGAGGGTTGATCTCACTGATTACCTGAATGCATTTGATATTGCATCTGATTCGGCCGGCAGGGTGTTCTTTCCGCGATATGAGTTCATCTATTCACTCAGGGACGGCAGAATTACAGATTTCGCGGGTCCATTGACGGGTGTCTGCGAAAATATAGAAACGGACAACAGCGGGTTTGTTTATGCAGCCCTTTCAAACGGTACCATTCGGCGGTTCGGACCGGATGGAGCCGGGGTTGAATGGGTTAAAGGATTTCATAACATCGCCGCGCTCTCGTATGATTCCGGCGGCGATTATATAATTATCGCGGACAGGGACGGAATACAGGTCCGCATTTACAGGATCCCGGTAAGCTCTTCGAAACTCGCAGCGGAGGTCGCGGTTTTCACAGAGGAAGAAGGGCAGAGCCTAAAGCGGCTGGCGGTAGGTCCTGCAGGTATGGTTTTCCTTTATGACTGGGCATCGAACGCTGTGTACCTGGTTGATGAAAAAAGAAAAATGCTGAATAAGCTGTATGATGATGTTCTTCCGACACGTGATATAACTACCCCCGGTTTCGAATATTCCAGCGTCCTCGATGCGTTTGTTATCGGGACGCTGGAATACTACAGGACGATCGACCGTCAAAGCGGAAACAGGGGCATTCTTGCTGTGAACAGGCACGGTGCGGATAATTTCGCAATCGACGAAAGTCCTGACGGCTCCCTCTTCTTTATTCATTCAGGACAGATTTTCAGAATATACCGCTGACCTTTATGTAAATCTGCCCCGCCGCGGGACCGGGGATTTGACACCAGTTGGATAATCCCATATATTGTCGGGAGATAACCGGGAACAGAAACTGTCCCGGGCCGCAATGATTTTTTCCCGACAGGAGTTTTGAATATGGGTGAAATTAATAATAAATTACGGAATATACTTATCTTCGCACGATTCAGCTGTGCTATCATCGGCTTTATCCTTGCCGGGGCAATGGCGAAAGAAGGGCAGGGCTGGCTTCTTGTCGTAGGAACCGGCGTGGGGTTCCTGGTCGGACATATCGTGGTAACTGTAGTTATCAGGCTGATAACCGCAAAAAGAGGCAAGGAAAACAAATGAAGAAACTTGCATATATTTTACTGCTTGCTGTACTTGTGCTGAGTTCCTGCTCCAAAACCAAGGATGATGCCAAAATAAAAATTGGCTACCTGCCAGACGCCGGAATCCTTCCGATGCTGCTGATGGACGATGTCGAACTCGTACCATTCTTCAGTGCCGGGGAACGCAATACCGCCATGCAGCTTGGCGAACTTGACGGGATGATGAGCGATCTGGTTGCAGTGATTGCCTACAATCAGCAGGGCATTAACCTGAAGGTTCTAACCGTAACTGAAAGCCGGTTCATGATCGTGGGTACCCCGGATTTCAGTGAAGATCAGAAGTGGAGCATCGGTATATCCGACAATACGGTAATCGAGTATCTTGCTGATGAGCTTGGTGCCGGCGAAGAACTGGATAAGGTTTCGATTCCGAAGGTCCCCGTAAGGGTCGAGATGCTCGGCAGCAAAAAGATACCGCTTGCATGCCTCACAGACGCTATGGCCTGGTCTTTGCTTGCACAGGGTTTTCAGATTGTCAGGGACCAGAAGGGCAGCGGACTTGAACCGGCAGTGCTGGTTTTTACAGAGGATTTCGTTTCCGGTTCATCAAAGCGCCTGAAGAAGTTTGCCTCCGACTGGAACAGGGCTGCGGAACAGATAAACTCCGACCCGGAGAAGTACCGTTCCATGATGCTCGAACAGGTCCGGCTTCCGGATACCCCGGATAATCCGTATCCGATGCCGGTTTTCAGGCCGGTCACCCTGCCTACCGAAGCACAGTTAGGTTCGGTTTTAAACTGGTACAAGAATAAGTACGGACTTGAAAAGCCGGTTAATTACAGCGGCCTGATGCTGAATTAGCAGTTTACCCCCTGTAGACAGCGGATATCAGCGGCACTATAATACCGCTATGTCATATAAGAATCTGCAGGATTTTATTTCACTGCTTGAAAAAGAAGGTGAACTGAAGCGCATTTCAGCTGAGGTCGACCCCTATCTTGAAATTACGGAAATTACCGACCGGGTAAGCAAGAAACACGGTCCGGCCCTTCTGTTTGAAAATGTAAAGGGCTCGGATTACCCTGTTCTAATCAACGCGTTCGGCAGCTACCGCCGAATGGCCATGGCGCTCGGCACTGATTCGATAGACAGCAAGGCTGCTGAACTGGATGATCTGATCGAATGGGGCTTTTCCCAGCTTCGAAAAATCGACATACCCGGCTTTTTCCCTAAATTGAAATGGGCAAGGCTTTTTCTGCCGCACAAGGTCAGCAAGGCCCCGTGCCAGCAGGTTGTGGAGCATAATCCCGATCTGAGCAGGCTGCCGGTACTGACCTGCTGGCCTGACGACGGTGGCCCTTTTCTTACCCTGCCGCTGGTGATCACTAGAGATCCGGATACGGGGGTTCAGAACATGGGCATGTACCGCCTCCAGGTGTTTGACGAAAAGACTACGGGAATGCACTGGCATCTTCACAAGGACGGGGCCCATTTTTATCAAAAATATAAACAGCGCGGGGTTCGTATGCCCGTAGCCGTCGCCCTCGGTGATGACCCGGCGGTAACCTACGCGGCAACTGCG
The DNA here is from genome assembly GCA_003245835.1 of Spirochaetales bacterium. Lineage (GTDB taxonomy): Bacteria > Spirochaetota > Spirochaetia > UBA9216 > UBA9216 > Thalassospirochaeta. Next base: position 3,197 of record QKCC01000245.1, read on the forward strand.
CCGCTGCCGGAAGGAATCTCAGAATTCTTTTTCGCCGGATACCTGCGCGGCCGTCCGGTTGAAACAGTCAAATGCATCACCTGTGATCTTGAAGTTCCTGCCAATGCTGAATTCATTCTTGAGGGCTATGTTGACCCTTCGGAGCCGCTCAGGCGTGAAGGTCCGTTCGGCGACCACACCGGCTATTACTCACTCAGCGATGATTACCCTGTTTTTCATGTAACCTGCATCACGCACAGAAAGAACCCGGTATACCCGGCAACCATAGTGGGGCAGCCCCCGATGGAAGACTGTTACATTGCGAAAGCAACCGAGAGACTTTTTCTGCCGCTTCTGAAGAGGATGCTGCCCGAGATTGTCGACATGAACCTGCCGCTCGAGGGCGTCTTTCATAATTGTGCGATTATATCAATAAAAAAACGCTATCCCGGGCATGTTCAGAAGGTGTGCAGCGCGCTCTGGGGCCTCGGGCAGATGATGTACACAAAGATGATTATTGTCGTGGATCATGATGTGGATGTTCAGAACCTCAGTACCGTCATGTGGAAGGTCTTTAATAATATTGATGCATCCCGCGACCTGATACTGAGCAAGGGACCGCTTGATACACTCGATCATGCTTCTCCTACACCGCGTTTCGGAACAAGGCTCGGCATAGACGCGACCAAAAAGGGGCCGCTTGACGGGCACGACCGCGAATGGCCCGACGATATAAAGATGAGCGAAGATGTAATGCAGAAGGTGACCGCTCGATGGAAGGAGTTCGGGCTTGAATAGACGGCTGTCTGCAGGCAGCCCTCTCACCGCCGCCTTTTCGAAAGGACGCGGGATAAGCAGGGCAGTCATGCTCGAACATACACTCTTTTCGCTTCCGCTTGCCGTCTGCGCCTTCCTTCTTGAGAGCGCCGGAAGGCCTCCGGTAATGAAGGTCGTCTGGATTACAGCGGCGATATTCGGGGCACGCAACGGGGCGAACGCGCTTAACCGGCTGATAGACCGTGAAATAGACGCCGCCAATCCGCGAACCGCGGGCAGGGACCTTCCGACGGGAAGGGTCAGTGCGGGATCACTCTGGATATTTACCGCATTCTGCGGCGTCCTCTTTCTCGTTGCTGCATGGCAGCTGAACCCCCTCTGTCTTTTGCTTGTTCCCGCAGGTGCTGTACTCATCGGCGGATACTCTTTCACGAAACGTTTTACATGGCTGTGCCATTTCTGGCTCGGCGTTACCTGCTCTGCTGCGGTTATGGGCAGCTTCCTCGCTCTGTCGGGGCGTTTTGAATGGAGGTATTTCCCGCTGACGATAGCCGCCGCGCTCTGGGTCGCGGGTTTCGACATAATCTATGCGCTTCAGGATATTGAACATGACAGGGCGAACGGGATTCATTCTGTTCCTGCACGCTTCGGCCGCGGCGGGGCGCTGTTTATATCAGCATTATGTCATCTCGGGACACTGTTTTTCTTCAGCATGAATATTTTCTTTTTTGAACTCGGGTACTGGTATTATGCGGGAGTCGCAGTTGCAGCCGTCATTCTGGCTGCTGAGCATATTCTTGCACACCGCGGCAACATGAAGCTTATACCGCTGGCGGCCTACCAGCTGAACCAGCTGCTGTCACCGCTGTTTATGATATTCGCAATCCTCGATATCTACCTGCCGGGAGGAATGTTCGCAAATGGTTAAAAACAGCCTGGATAAATTACCGCTCGTGATCGCCGTTACCGGCGCGTCAGGTGCAATCTATGGGCTTACACTTGCCGGGGCTGCTCTCGAAAACGGCATCCCTGTTCATCTGCTTATATCCGATACGGCCGGGCAGGTGGTGCTGCATGAAACCGGACGCAGCAGGGAACAATGGATTGAGATTCTTGGAACAAAGGGACCCCTTGAGCTTCCCGATGTGCATGACCTTGCAGCTTCTGCTTCAAGCGGATCTTTTCCGACAATGGGAATGGTGATTGCGCCCTGCAGCATGGGCGCCCTCGGCAGAATTGCTGCCGGGGTATCGACAAGCCTTGTCGAGCGCTGTGCCGATGTCTGTCTGAAGGAGCGCAGGCGGCTGATATTACTGACAAGAGAGACACCGCTGTCGCTGATTCACATCAGAAACATGCAGACAGTCACCGAGGCAGGCGGAATCATAATGCCGCCCGTTCCGTCTTTCTATTCTGAGCCGAAAACAATCACAGATCTGGTGAATCAGACTGTCGCCCGGGTGATGGACCTTCTCGGAAGCCCGGCGGACAATGCGTACCGCTGGTGCGGTATTCCTGGAAACTCCGGCAGGAGTTCCGGGAATGATTGACTGCAGTGATCTTGATTTTTACTATGATGAAAATACTCCTGTTCTGAATACGCTGAACTGCCGTTTTGAAAAAGGCCGAATTCATGCAGTGATTGGTCCTTCCGGGTGCGGGAAAACAACGCTGCTCTACCTTGCAGCCGGGCTTCTGTCTCCGTCCGGAGGCGTGATAACCGTTGACGGAGAGGTTCCGCGCCCCGGAAGAGAACGGACGGCGGTAATACTTCAGAATTACGGGCTCTTTCCGTGGAAGTCGGTTTCGGCGAACCTGTCGCTCGGGCTTAAAATACGCGGTGCATCGGCTGCCGAAGTCAGGAATAAAATCAGAACTGTCCTCCAGGAGCTTGGATTGAGCGGAATGGAGCGGAAGTTTCCATCACAGCTGTCCGGCGGTGAGCAGCAGAGGCTTGCCATAGGCAGGGCGCTCGTGCTCGATCCGGACCTTCTTCTTCTTGATGAGCCGTTTTCGTCCCTTGATGCGATGACCAGAGAGAGGCTGCAGGACCGGCTTTGGTCGCTCAAAAAGGATTCTGCGGGCGCCGTTCATCCCGGTATGACGATAGTTATAGTTACTCACAGTATCGAAGAGGCCGTTTACCTCAGCGACAGAATACATATCATGAATTCCATGGGCAGTATTTACTCAATAGACAATTCTTCATCGGGACCGGAGTACCGGAAATCAACGGAGTATTTTGGGCGCTGCGTACAGGTGCGCTCGTATTTCGAACGGCAGGCCGGCGCATGATGTTTAAGCAGATTTTTCCGGCTCTTGCGGGACTTCTTGCATGCTGGTGGCTGGTGTCGTTCTTTGCTGACCAGACCTTCCTTCCGGGGCCGTGGACCGTAATCGTTGAGATGGTGCATCAGCTTGCGGGCGGCAGCCTGCGGGTCCATCTGGGTATATCACTGCTGCGTGTTATTGCCGCTCTCGGCGCGGCTTTTGTTCCTGCTTTAATACTCGGAATCATTGCGGGTATGAATAAACGGTTCGATCACACAGTCAGCCCTGCGATGTATATGCTTTTCCCGGTGCCGAAGGTAGCGCTTCTTCCGGTAATACTGCTGTTTTTCGGTCTAGGCGACGGGTCGAAGATCTTTCTTGTGGCGCTGATTGTGTTTTTCCAGTTTTATCTGAACATCAGGGATGAAACCCACGGCATCAGCAGGAAGTATTTTGATTCGCTGTTTTCACTCGGCGGAGGAAGGAAAGAGCTTCTTGTGCACATAATACTTCCGGCCCTGCTGCCGAGGATCTTCTCGACTTTCCGCATCTGTCTGGGAACTGCAATAGCAGTGCTCTTCCTTGCCGAAACCTTTGCAACAAGGGTTGGAATAGGATGGTTCATTATGGATGCATGGTCCCGTCTTGATTACAGTGAAATGTATGCGGGTATTGCTGCGCTCAGCATCGCCGGTCTTTTGCTTTTCGGGCTTCTTGATTTCGGGGAACACCGCTTCTGCAGCTGGAAAATTAAAAATTAACGATTTCCTGCACTCAATAAAATAAAATTATAGTATATTAATCAGAAGTGGTTGCCGTTGCGGCTGTACCGATAGATATAATACTGCTTCAAAGCTTCAGCAATCCGTATTTTTTATGTGTTTTTAAAAATCACAGATAGCAGGAGGCTATTGCATGAAAAAAATGAGCAAATGCCCCGTTACGGGTGCATCCGGAGCTTACGCCGCCGATTCCGGCACAACAAACAGGGATTGGTGGCCTAATCAGCTTAATCTTAAAATTCTTCATCAGAACCCGCCGTCGGGTAACCCGTTGGGAGCTGATTTCAATTACAGGGAAGAATTCAAAAAACTCGACCTCAAGGCGGTAAAGAATGATCTTTACGCTCTTATGACTGATTCGCAGGACTGGTGGCCGGCTGATTACGGCCATTACGGCCCGCTTTTTATCCGTATGGCCTGGCACAGTGCCGGAACCTACCGGATGGGTGACGGACGCGGAGGGGCCGGCTCCGGTTCCCAGAGACTGGCACCGCTGAACAGCTGGCCTGACAATGTAAATCTCGACAAGGCTCGCCGGCTGCTGTGGCCTGTAAAACAGAAATACGGCAGAAAGCTATCGTGGGCCGACCTGATGATTCTTGCCGGCAACTGCGCTCTTGAATCCATGGGATTTAAAACCTTCGGATTCGGCGGAGGCCGTGAAGATATTTGGGAACCCGAAGAGGATGTCTACTGGGGTGCCGAGCAGGAATGGCTTGCAACAAGCGATAAACCCAACAGCCGCTACAGCGGTAACCGGGACCTTGAGAACCCTCTTGCTGCAGTCCAGATGGGGCTGATATATGTTAATCCCGAAGGCCCCGACGGCAGCCCGGTTCCCCTGGAATCTGCCAAAGATGTGCGCGTTACCTTTGCCAGAATGGCTATGAACGATGAAGAAACAGTCGCGCTGGTCGCAGGCGGTCACACGTTCGGCAAAGCGCACGGCGCCGGGGACCCATCGTATGTAGGTCCTGAACCGGAAGCCGCAGGGCTGGCCGAGATGGGCCTCGGCTGGAAGAACAGCTATAAAAGCGGAAAGGGCGGGGACACGATAGGCAGCGGAATTGAGGGGGCCTGGAAGCCGAACCCCACAAAATGGGATATGGGCTATTTCAAGGTGATGTTCAAGTATGAATGGGAGCTTCTGAAGAGCCCTGCCGGTGCTTATATCTGGCTGGCTAAAGACGTCGAAGATGAAGATATGGTGGTCGACGCCCATGACCCCGCAAAGAAGCACCGCCCGATGATGACTACCGCGGACCTTGCACTGAAATTTGATCCGGTGTATGAAAAGATTTCGCGCCGATATATGGAAAATCCCGAAAAATTTGCGGACGCGTTCGCCCGCGCCTGGTTCAAACTCACACACCGTGATATGGGACCGAAGGCGAGGTATCTTGGGGCGGAAGTCCCGGGTGAGGACCTTATATGGCAGGACCCCGTCCCGGCAGCCGATTATGGGCGTATTGAAGGGCGGGATGTTGAGCTTCTGAAACAGAAGATCCTGGATTCAGGGCTTTCGGTTTCTCAGCTTGTTTCGGCGGCATGGGCTTCTGCTTCTACGTTCCGCGGCTCCGACAAGCGCGGCGGGGCAAACGGTGCACGGATCAGGCTCGAACCTCAGATAAGCTGGGAAGCCAACCAGCCCGCTGAACTCAAAAAAGTACTTGGTGTTCTTGAAGGCATAATGAAAGACTTCAACGGTTCGCAGTCAGGCGGAAAAAAGGTGTCGCTTGCCGACCTGATAGTTCTTGGAGGCTGTGCGGGTGTAGAGCTTGCCGGTGAAAAAGCGGGAATAGCCGTCGAGGTGCCGTTTATTCCGGGCCGGACGGATGCTGCAGCGGAACAGACTGATGCTGAATCATTCTCTGTACTTGAACCCTGCAGCGACGGCTTCAGAAATTATCAGCAAACAAAATACAGCGTGCCAGCCGAGAAGCTTTTGCTTGACCGGGCGCAGCTTCTTACTCTGACAGCTCCCGAGATGACCGTGCTGGTCGGCGGACTCAGGGTTCTGGGCTCCGATTACGGAAAAACGAAACATGGTGTTTTTACTGATAAGCCGGGAACGCTGACCAACGATTTTTTTGTCAACCTTCTCGATATGCGTACTGAATGGAAGCCCTTGACAGATGATGAGGAAGAATTCGAAGGAGTTGATCGGGCCACCGGCAAAACAAAGTGGACAGCAACCCGGGTTGACCTGGTGTTCGGTTCCAACTCACAGCTGCGCGCTCTGGCGGAAGTCTATGCAAGCTCGGATTCAAGGAATAAGTTTGCAGGTGATTTTGTTCAGGCATGGAACAAGGTTATGAATCTTGATCGCTTTGATTTATTATAGCTGAAACATGATTGAATTACTGCAGAGGCCCATCCGGATTGGGCCTCTTAATATACCACCTGCGCTTATTGCTCTGCTGATTGCATGGGTGATTTACAGGTTGATTATCAGCCGGTTTTACCGCGGCCGGGCAGAGCAGCTCAAAGACGCTGACGGGATTATCTCAAATGCATTTTTCATCCTGCTGATAGGCTGGAAGCTGTCTCCGGTTATATTTCAGTTCAGTACGGTCTTACGCAGCCCGTCGGCGGCGTTTTTTCTGCCCGGGGGAATTGAGGGTACAGTGCTTGGAGCATCGGCCGCTCTGGTTTACTGTCTGATTGTTATTCTGAGACGCCGGGCCGGACGAAAGATACTCCTGAAAAACATTATTCTGAACGCCTGCATTCTGGCTATGCTGATTGTGCTGTCAGCCTCCGCTGTCGGCATTGTCTCAGGCAGGGTTTTCCCTGATGAGTCCTCATCTGCCGCAGCATCGGTAATGCAGGCTCCGGTGTTTTCAATGGCGGCAAATGACGGCAGCGAATACAGTCTTTCCGATTACCGCGGCCGAACAGTAATCCTTAATTTCTGGGCAAGCTGGTGCCCGCCGTGCAAAGCTGAACTTCCGGAACTTA